>JBGVAT010000197.1:0-39743 GCA_045224895.1 Fibrobacter sp. | reverse complement strand
CTGCGTCCACAAGCTTCCACTTGCGGGAGACAGTCTTCGGGTTTACCGTAATGGTCTTCATGTAAATCCTCTAGTGAGTGAAATTCCAGGGCAAAGGCGCCCCGAAAAAAGCAAAACAAATATAGATGGTTTTGGAGGGGGATACAAGGGTAAAAGAAGTCTTTTTTGAAAAAAAGTAGTGTTTTCGCGGATTAAGCATTCTACTAATTGATAGAATTAACATAATTAGCATAATAAATTTAAAATAATAACGCGAAAGGAATCACCTTTAAGCCGTGTAAGGTGACCCCGTCCCGGCACGGAGGCCGGGATGACATTGGAGTCCGGGGTGACAGCCTACGCTACAGTCTGTCGCTTACCCCCTTACTGCCTACTGTCTACTTTTCTCTTTGCGCATGCTTGCAAGTGCCTTGGAACGACGGCGGGCCGTTTCCTGGAGATTCACGGCCACATCGAACTCGTCGACAATTTCGCGACCGAGGATTTCCTCAAGTACGTCTTCGAGGCTCACGATGCCCGCAATGGCACCGAACTCGTCAACCACACCAACCATGTGACCACGCTGCTTCAAGAAACGGAGCAACAGCTTGTCAGTCGTGAGGCTATCCGGCACCAACTGCATCGGACGCATGAGCTGGCGCAGTTTAATATCGCGGCGGCCTTCCGCAAGATGGTTGTACGCATCTCGACGGAGTACAATCCCGATCCAATTATCCTTTTTCGCATCGTAAAGCGGGACTCTCGAAAACGGCCAGTTGCCACGTTCGTCGAGCGTTTCACCGATGGTGCGGTCTGCCGAAAGCGAAAACACGACTTGACGCGGAGTCATCACGCGACGCACCGGAAGCGACTTGAGCGACAGGATATTCTTGATCACAAGCGCCTGCTGGCTGTCAATGACATCTTCGCGGAGCCCAAGGCTCACAAGGCTATTGATGTCTTCGATGCTCACGTCCTTCTTCTCTTTGTCTTCGTGCGTCCAATGCTTGGTGAGCGTCAGGCAGAGCCAGATGATCCCCGTCCAGCTCAGCACCTTGGTAATGTAATAGAAGGGCACAGCAACAAGCGGTGCACAGATTTTAGCCTGCTTGACACCGAGCGTCTTCGGAGTAATTTCGCCAAAAAGCAGAATCAGGATCGTCAACACGACCGGCAGCATCATCGCCGCCGAGGGCGATAGACGTTTGACGGCAAGAGCGGTCGCAAGCGAAGCCCCGACTGTATTCGCCACCGTGTTCACCACAAGCACCGAAGCAATATAGCGGTCGATATTATCCTTCACGTGTTTTAGGTAGCGGGCCGTGAACCGCTTCTGGCGTTCGAGAACTTCTACGGTCGAAGGAGGAACGCTATAAAACGAGGCTTCGGTCACAGAGCAGAACGCCGAAGCCGCAAGGCAACAAAAAACAGTCAATGCAATTTCAAACATCTTTTTGCGCCTCCGACGCAGTTTGTTGTTACTAAAAACTATAGCACTTAGAACTCAGAATCATCCATCAACCTCGGCTCAATCGCCCAGAACTGCGTGCGTTCCATTCCACGGATGAAATCGCCAAGAGATTTCGAATCCGCAAAAGGCACCACGAACGAATCTTCCGTATTCAGCTGCATCAGTTCAATTTCGGTGGACTCCGAAATATTAGCAAGTTTGCGGACTTCGTCAAGAGCAGCGTCGAATCCGCCCAAGCCCTGCACGAGCCCGGCCTCCTTGGCCTTCCAGCCCACCATCACGCGGCCACCGCCATACGCCGTATCCACAACAGCCTGCGGAATTCCAGTCGCCTGCGAAACGACTCCCGTAAAGCGATCATAAAAGTCATCCATATATTCTTGCAGTGCAGCCTTCTCGACGTCCGTCCACGGGCGGGCAAAAGACTGCGCATCCGCATAATCGTTCGTCTTGACTGACTCATTTCTCAATCCAAGCTTGCTCATCAGTCCCGACGCGTCAATCTTTCCACCGTAAATTCCAATGCTTCCGACAATGGAGAACGGTTCGGCAATAATCTTGTCGGCACCGCAAGCTATGTAGTAGGCACCCGAAGTGCCGATATTCCCGATGCTTGCCACAATGGGGAATTCGCGCTCGCCCAGGTTCTTGAGCGCCCCCCAAATTTTATCGGACGCAATAGCGCTTCCACCCGGCGACGAGATGCGCAAAAGCAGCGCCTTCGCCCCCGACGACGGGAGACTGCGCAAGCTTTCAACCACAGCATTTTCCATACGGGAATCAATGGTCCCGTTGATGTTCAAGAGCGCCACCTTGGCGCGACGGCTCCAGCTTTCATCAAAAATCTTGGTATCCGTCGGAGACCACGTCCTAAAATGGGCCTGCGGAGCATCGATATCGAAGAACGTCTTGAGCGCATAGGACGGCACCTGGTCAATGTAGAGGAGGGTATCGACGAGCCCCGCCTTTTTGGCTCCGATCGCCGTAATCACCGGCTTTTGAGCAAGAGAATCGAGCCGTTCCATACTAGATTGCGGCAGCTCCGTCTTCATCCGCTGCGCCACGTGCATACGGACCGATTCCCAGATATCCCTGTATAGCGTTTCCACATTTTCACGGGCCTCGACCGACATAGAATCCTTAGTGTAAGGTTCCACGGCCGACTTGTAAGCGCCATGGCGCAAGAATTCCACCTTCACGCCAATCTTGTCAAAAAGTCCCTTATAGAACGTGATGCCACCACCAAGTCCGAGCCACGTAAAATGAGCTGAAGGTTCCACGACAATGCGGTTCACATTCGATGCCGCTAAAAGTTCTGCCGGACGGACATCGTCCATATAGGCGATGACCAAGGAACCCCTGTTTTTTAACTTTTGTACGTAACGGTTAATTTCTTCGGAGATGGCCAGGTTTCCGCGATAACCCGAAAAGTCAAGTACGACAACGCCTGCCGCCGGGTCACGCAACAGATGTTCGAATAAATTACGCACCTTCATGAGTCCAATGGATGAAGGCGGAAAGAACAGGAGTCTCTTTTCGACTTCGGTCACATCCATATTGAGCGGCACGCGAACGATTTGCGACGCACGGGATGCCCGTGGATTACGGGACTGGTGGAAACCTATGCTCCCGCCCTTCGGCAAAAAGTCATCATAGACCTTAAGAGAAGCGTCGAAGTGCCCGCCAAACGAACTGGAAAGCGTAAGCGTGTATTCGTCATCGTCCCCGTGAATTGGCATCTTGAATCCAAAACGGATTCCGTAAAGATCCAATTCAAAAAGCAGGCGCTGTTCCTTCCAGTTTTCGACATTGTAGCTGACACCGAAAACATCGCCCAGGCGGAGCGTCGCTCCGGCATTGTGAACGCGCTCCATAGAACTTGGGCCTACATACAAAAGATTATCGCAGGAATAGCCCAGCGAAAGCATACGAAGCGGTCGAATCAAAATGCCCGGAGAATACGTCCATTCCGTTCCCTTGAAATCGGCGCTGCGGAATGCCGTAAGACGCTGGCCCCAAAAAACACTGCGGTCAAAAAGCGGAAAACTGTGCGTCAAATTCCAACGAGATTCGTCCATTCCCTTGCCATCAAAACGGTATTCGAATCCCGCTCCAAACCGGTCCAGATTTCCACCAGCGCGGAACTCGGTAATGCCGTCGTCATAGCTGTACGAAGCGAGCGCCCCCCTGGAATCAAGAGCCGAAAGACCCGCCGGGTTTCCAAAAACGCCATGCGCCCCGTCAAGCGACACAAAGCCCGATTCGCCCGGAAGATAGGCAAAAGCAGATATGGACAAAGCCTCTAATGCAATTATTAATCTTTTCATCATCATTATTTTAGCAATTTTTTCGAATTCACGCACTCCGCGTGACAAATCGCAGCTCTTTATTTTTCTAACTTAGTATCGTAAATCAGATTATCGAAGGTACATCGCATGGCTTCGTCCAAGAAAAAAGAAGAAACAGATCTTTTCGACCTGTTGAAAGAACTTGTCAAAAACTGGAAAATCATGATTCCCAGCCTGATCCTGTCAGGCATCGTAGGCGTATTCATCGCCATGTGGATCCGCCCCATCTACAAGGTGGACGCCCTCATCCAAATCGAGTCCAAGAACAACAAGAGCGTCGGCATGATGTCAGGGCTTGGAAACCTTTTTGCCACCACGAGCCCTGCCGCCACCGAAATCGAGCTTATCACCAGCCGCCAGATCATCGGCGAAACCGTCGAAAAGATGAATCTGCAATACGAGGCAACTCCGATCAACAAGTTGGACCGCCTGCTGCATCACGAAGGCCGAATGGAGCTCAACCGTTTTGATTTCCCGTGGGAAAATCTCCCCAGCGACGAAAAAATAAAGCCATGGATCGCCGAAGCGACAGACAGCCTCACTTACGACCTCTTTGACCATAAAGACAAAAAAGTCCTCTCCGGAAAAGTTGGCCAGACATACAAGGTTCCCTACGCAAACGACACCCTCGTCTTTGGCGTATTCAATATGGAAGCTGTCGCCGGACAAAGATTCGAACTCAGCAAGTTGGAACGTCTCGATGCCATTGCAAAATTCAAAGGTGCGTTCGACGTCAAGGAAAGGGGCAAAAAGACTGGGATTCTCGAATTCAGCTACCAGGACATCTATCCGGACCGCGCTACGAAAATCCTGAACGAAATCGCCACCACCTACCTCCAGCAGAACGTAGAACAGCGTAACGCCGAAGCACAGAAGACACTTGAATTCCTGGAAAAGCAGCTCCCCGAAATCAAGGCGCAAATGGACAGTTCGCTTTTGAAGTACAACACCTACCGCAACAAGGTCGGTTCCATCGACATCAACGCCGAAACAAAATTGATTCTGGAAAAGCGCACCCGCCTCCAGCAAAGTCTCCTGGATTTGCAGCAAAAGAAGAAAAGCGCCATTCGCCTGTTCCAGCCTGAACATCCGACCATCAAGACGCTCGAAGAACAAGAAGCGACCATCAAGCGCGAACTTGCCGCTAACTCCAACGAGACCAAGAAATTACCCGCAACGCAGCAGGAAGTGCTTAAGCTCACGAACGAAGTCGACATGACCAAGATCCTGTACACGACCATGCTCAACAACATCCAGCAGCTGAAACTCGTGTCCGCAGGTGAAGTTGGCTCCGTCCGCATCATTGACTTTGCCGAAGAAGTGACAAGACCCGCCAAGCCGAAAAAGACGATGATCGTCTGCATCGCCTTGTTCTTTGGACTTATTCTGGGAGCCCTCATCACGATGCTCAAGAGCAAGCTCAGCAACGGTGTCCGCGACGCACACTTCATCGAACGTGAAACAGGATTCAGCGTTTACGCCAAGGTCCCGAAGGGAAATCCGAAGGGCACAAAGGGAACGCGCCCGCTCGCAGTGGTCGAACCCGACGACGTCGCCGTGGAATCGCTACGCACATTGCGCAGTTCACTCGAATTCAGCATGGACGAAAGCTCGAGCCCGATTATCGGCATCAGCGGCCTTATTCCGGGCGTGGGCAAGAGCTTCATCTCTGTAAACCTCGCCGCCCTTTACGCTGGACTCGGAAAGAAAGTTCTCCTCATCGACGCCGACCTCCGCAAAGGACGTCTCCACAAGGAATTCGGCATCAAGCGCGGCAAGGGACTCTCGCAGATTCTGTTGCACACGGCTACCGTCGAAGAAGTCATCAGCACGACTGAAGTCGAGAACCTCGAAATCATCCCCTGCGGCAATGTTCCGAGCAATCCTTCCGAGTTGCTGGGTTCCAAGCGCTATAGCGACTTGATCGAAGAACTCAAGGGCAAGTACGACATCATCATCATTGACACGCCGCCGATTATGCTCGTGACCGACGCAGCCCTCGCCTGCCGAGTCGCCGCACAAATCGTCATGGTCATCGAATACAACAGACACAGCATCGATGCCATCCAGGACGGAATGAAACAACTGTTGAAGGGCAACAACACAGCACACGCAAGCTTTGTCATCAACAAGTACGAACACGGCCATAACGACGGTTACGGTTACAAGTACGGCAAGTACTAATTTTTAATAATCCTAGTCGTCCCCTCCATATTTTTGATTTTTATATTTCAAATATGGATAAATTTTTTATTACTTATACAGCAATCATTTGCACATTATTAGCCTGTGGTGATAATCCAGGCAATTCTGTATTGGACGATCCAGACAACAAGACTCGAGAGTCTCACGCGGGAATGATTCTTGTCGAGGGGTCCGAAAAAGCCGTCACGCTCGGAACAAATAAAAAAGGCGCCAAAGAAAGCGAGACTCCAGAACTCAAGACCGTTCTGAATTACGACTACTTCATGGATTCTACCGAAGTGACCTGCAACGAATTTAAAAAGGTCATGAAGGGCGAAAAGATAGCCAAAGCCATCGATTGCGATAAGGATAACCGCGTTACCGACATTACCTTTTTCGATGCCGTACTTTTTGCAAATCAAAAAAGCAAGAACGAATCTCTCGACAGCGCCTACGCATATTCAAACGCAACCTTTGACGATGAAGGGCACTGCACAAATCTGAGCGGATTCATTTATGACGCCGATAGCAAAGGTTACCGCCTCCCAACCGAAGCCGAATGGATCAAGGCCGCGACAAGTTCATATGAATTCGAAGACTTTTCCGGCAAGCACATAGAATGGACAAACGACTATCTTGGAAAACTCAAGGACACAACCATTGTCAACTTTGCGGGAGCAAAAAATTCTAACGATCTTGAGGAACGAGTCGTTAAAGGATACAATTCTGAATCTGGCAAATTAAACTTGCATTCACGAGGCGATGTCTACACGGTGACATCGGCCTCACATGCCGACTACATATCATTCCGACTCGCGCTCGGTCCCATCCCCGAAGCCAGCTGGCTAGACAACCAAGGACGCGTCCTGGAATCTCCGGTATTGATTCTCGCCAAGACGGACGATTTATGGGATTACACAAAAACGACCGGTATGAAGCTTGTATTCCGCAACGACATAACAGGCAATCTCGCCTATATCGACTATGAGAAAGGCGGAAGCGACATCATCGAAATCAGCGATACCATATCCGCTTACCACCCGGACATTTCACCCGACGGTAAAAAAGTCGCCTTCTGCACCGGGCTTGAGGGGCTTACAAACCAATCTAGTCTTTACGTACGGAATCTGGATTCCGCAGGATCCGGCTTGGTCAAGTTAGAAGTCAAGAGCGCCGCCATTCCGCGCTGGGACGTTTTGAAAAACGGCGATACTGTCATTACATACGTTTCAAATCCAGGAAACAACAAGGACAACGACGTATTCCAAAGTTACAGCACCTGGCAAGTTCCTTTTGCAAACGGGAAATTCGGGACACCCAAAAAACTATTCAACGGAGCCTATCACGGCGGCATCAGCGAAGACGAAAATTTGTCCGTAACTGGAGCAAGACTGTTACGCGCAAGGATCAAGGACAAAGACACCATCTGGTATAACGGAGAACAGGCCTGCAATGCCTCACTTGCAAAAGACAGCAGTAAACGAACTGCATTCCTAGATTTCGCCGGCAAAACAGGTAAAGCATTCATCGGGAAAAATTACTCCACGCACCAATACATTCTGATTGCCGACAGTACCGGAACATTGGTGGACAAAGCTGAAGCGCCAAACGGTTACACATTCGATCACAGCGAATGGGCTGTCGGAGAAACAAACGACAATATCATAGCGACGCTCGTCAATTCCAACGGGGCACACAAAAGAATTTCCCTGATGAATCTTGGCAAGGGCAAGAACATCGACCTTGCGGAAGGCGAAGAACTATGGCATCCATGCTTCTGGGTTAAGAAAACTTCAGCCAGTAGCGACAACGATTTCGTATTCGATCCCGACAGCGCCGGGATGTATTACAACACATCGGGAGCCTGCCCCAATGCAATTGTATTCAGATATAAAATGGAATTGCTATGGCAATTCAAGGATTCTTCGAACACCGTAATTATAGGTTCTTCGCGTTCTTACTTCGGAATAAATCCTCTTCTATTCAATAAAGAAATTACTGCCGTCAATTTGTCAGTTTCTGCAACAAGCATCATTGGCAACAGCACTCTTTTTTACGACTACATTCTGCCCCATTACAAAAAATTAAAACTTCTCATTACTTCTGTAGACCTAGACCGCGGGCATTACCCAGGAACAACAAAAGAGAATATTTTCTATAGCTCATACGAATCCTATCCAGGCTACGTTTACGATAAAAATCACGACTTCTGGGTGGGCAAAGAAACAGACAAACTATACGAAGCTACATTTAATTCTCCAGGCGCTCCGAAATACGCATCCGCATTACGTCCGACCCGAGGATTTTATCCACAAAATTCCAATCAGTGGGGTTCCCCTACTTTTGTTATCGACTCCAATTGGATCAACTGGGAAAAGAGCCTAAAAATATTCGAAGAAAAAATCGAGATTTTCGAGAAGCTGTTGCAAAAATGCAACGAGCAAAAGATTACCGTAATAGGCGTGATCACGCCGCAAAATCCAGCCTACAAGGAAACAGGAGCATTCGGCAGTCATGGACTCTTAAGAAGCGCCGTTCCTAAATACATGAAGATTCTGAACGGTTTTATGGAGAAATACCCAAATTTCATCCTGGTCGATGAAAATAAAATGGGAGATCACGACTATACAGACGAGATGGCTATGGATACCGATCATCTATCCGAACTAGGAGCCGCCCAGCTCACCCATCGCCTGGATTCCCTTATCCAAACGCTCGACATCAACTGGAAATAAATCAGATTCTAATAATTATCTATCTTTGGTGCATTGAAGAAAGGTTGTATTATGAATATTGGCGTCATTTTCGCAGGTGGTGTCGGCGTCCGCATGCACAGCAAGGATCTGCCGAAGCAGTTCCTAAAGATTCACGACAAGCCGATCATCATCCACACTTTGAACCATTTCGAGAACTGCGATGATGTCGATGCCACTGTTGTCGTCTGTGTAAAAGAATGGATCGACTACTTGAACGACCTTCTCCAAAAGCATCACATTAAAAAAGTGAAGGCTGTCGTTGCTGGAGGCGATTCAGGACAGCTATCCATCTACAACGGGCTCAAAGCAGCAAAAGCGATTGCCCAGGAAGAACCTGCCATTGTCCTGATTCATGACGGCGTACGCCCGCTGATCAACTCTCAGCTGCTTTCGCAGAACATCCAGAGCGTCAAGCAATACGGATCGTCAATTACAAGCGCCATCGTCAAGGAAACCATCGTCGAAATCGACAACAACGGAGACATCGTCACGGTGCCCGACAGAGCGCATTCGCGTGTGGCCAAGGCGCCACAGAGCTTTTGGCTTCAAGACATTCTCGATGCACACGAAAAGGCCATCGCCGAAAGGCGCACCGACTTTATCGATTCCTGCACGATAATGAAGCATTACGGCTACAAGCTCCACATGATTGACGGTCCCTACGAAAACATCAAGATCACCACTCCCGACGATTTCTATACAATGCGGGCCATTTTACAAGTCAAGGAAGACGCCCAGATTTACGGGCTTGATTAAAGATGAGTTTAAACGAAAACCTGACAACAGATTTACAAATTCTTGGCAAGGAAAACGCCGATGTTTTCAGTGAACTGGATTCCAAGACCATATTCCTTTCCGGTGCGACGGGCCTTATCGGCAGTACCCTGATCCAGGCAATAATCACGAACACCCAATCGGCAAAGGTCATCGCATTTGTCCGTAACACGGACAAGGCTAAAAAACTGTTCCAGGGCATCGATCCGGCTGGGAAGCGCATCAGCTACGTCACGGGCGACATTCGAAACAGCATTGGTATTGACGCACCCATCGATTACATCATCCATGCAGCAAGCGAAACTTCCAGCAAGTCCTTCGTCGAAGCCCCGATCAGCGTTATCGAAATCGCGATTGGCGGAACAAGGAACATGCTTGAGCTAGCCCATCAAAAGAAAGTCAAGGGATTTGTTTACCTGTCCAGCATGGAAGTCTATGGAACCCCCCACGATGACAAAAAAATTCTTGAATCGCACGGGACCGATCTCGATACAATGAGCGTACGCACAAGCTATCCCGAAAGCAAGCGCCTATGCGAATCCCTTTGCGCCTCCTATGCAAGCGAGCTTAAAGTCCCTGCAAAAGTGGTCCGTCTCACGCAGACATTTGGTCCCGGCGTGCAGTATAACGACGGCCGTATTTTTGCAGAATTGTCGAGATGCGCCATCGAAGGGCGCAACATTGTTCTCCATACAAAAGGCGAAACGAAGCGCAACTACCTTTACACTCTGGATGCCGCAAGCGCCATCCTTACCGTGCTTACCAAGGGAAATCCCGCAGAAGCATACAACGCCGCAAACGAAGATACTTACTGTTCGATTTACGAAATGGCGCAACTTGTCGCACAAAAGGTCGCTCCAGAAATCACACAAAATAGCATCCAGGTAAAAATCGAAGAAGGCGACATCTCTAGCTTCGGTTACGCCAAAACGCTGCATATGAACCTGGACACGACAAAGCTAAAACAGCTCGGATGGCAAGCCAGAACAGGTCTGTACCAGATGTTCGCCAAGACCATCCAGAGTATGCGTTCATAAGCCCTCTATACAGACCTTCGCCGCCTCCCGTGCTATTACGAGGAGATGTCAAAATTTCTATTTTCAAGATTATAATGACGAAGGTTATCACATACGGAACATTTGACCTTTTACACCAGGGGCACATCAATCTTTTGCGTCGAGCCAAAGAGCTAGGCGACTATCTCATTGTCGGCGTCACCAACGACAACTTTGACCGCGATCGCGGCAAGCTCAACGTGCGCAACAACGTTCTCGAACGTGTCGAAGCCGTAAAGGCCACGGGACTCGCCGACCAGATCATCATCGAAGACTACGTCGGACAAAAGATTGACGACGTCCAGAAATACGATGTCGACATTTTTGCCATCGGCTCGGACTGGGAAGGCAAATTTGATTACCTCAATGAATTCTGCAAGGTTGTTTACCTCCCGCGAACCGAAGGCATCTCGTCGACGATGCTGCGTGCCGAATCGCAGGACATCGTCCGCGTAGGCATCATCGGTTGCGGACGTGTAGCAAGGCGTTTTCCGTCCGAAGCCAACATCGTGAACGGGGTCTTTGTCACCTCCGTCTATGATATCGACAAAAAGAAAAGTGAAGAATTTGCAAAGAACTTCAACGAAGTCCAAGCCTGTGACAATCTCGAGGAACTGTTCAGCAGAGTCGACGCCGTCTACGTTGCCACGCCGCATCTAGCCCACTACGAGAACATCAAGGCGGCATTGAAAGCCCAGAAGCACGTTCTCTGCGAAACCCCCATGGTCCTCGATGGCGAACAGGCCAAGGAACTCTACAGGTTCGCAGAAACACAAGGGCTGATCCTCATGGAAGCGAACAAGACTGCGCACAGCCCGGCATTCAACCATCTGGTAGTCCTCATCAAGTCCGGAGTCATCGGTGACGTCGTCGACATCGAGGCATCGTTATCGCAACTTCTCGACAAGAACGGACGCGAATTCGATCCGAATCAAGCTGGCGGTGCGCTCTTTGAACAGGGCAGCTACCCGCTCCTCCCCATCTTCAAGCTGATGGGCATCAACTACGACGAACTCACGCTCTACAGCCGCATGGAGAACGGAGTCGACACCTACACGAAGGGTGTATTCCGCTACCCCAGGGCAACGTGTTCCTTCAAGGTGGGACTCGGCGTCAAGACAGAAGGAGACCTGGTCATTTCGGGAACAAAAGGGTACGCCTATGCGCCCGCTCCCTGGTGGCTTACGGACTACTTCGAACTGCGTTACGAGAACCAGAACGAAAACAAGAAGTTTTTCTACAAGTGGGATGGATTCGGACTCCGCTACGAGATCCAGGAATTCATCAGCTGCATCATCAACAAGCGTTTTTCTTCGGCAAGGCTGCGCAGACGTGAAAGCATCCAAATGGCATTCGTCATGCAGCAATTCAACGAGCGCAAGAACCTTTACAAAATCTAGAGGCTTTTAATGATCAACTTTACTGTAGGTCCAGTACAGTCTAGCGATGTTGTACGCGCCATCGGCGCAGAACAGGTTCCCTATTTCCGCACCGCGGAATTTTCGGAACTGATGTTCGAGAATGAACGCCTGGTCAAGAAATTTGCGAAGGCATCCGACGATTCCAGAGTCGCCTTCATCACGGGATCCGGTTCTGCAGGTATGGAAACCGCCATTATGAACACCCTGACTCCTGCCGACAAGGCGATCATCGTCAACGGCGGAAGCTTCGGTCACCGTTTCGTGGAACTCTGCGAACTCCACAACGTACCCTTTAGCGAAATCAAGCTCGCACCGGGCAAGGCATTGAAGGCAGAACATCTCGCCGAATACGAAGGCAAGGGATACACCACATTCATCGTGAACAAGCACGAGACTTCAACGGGGGTCCACTACGACATGCAGCTCATCAGCGACTTCTGCAAGAGGAACAACCTCTTCCTGATTGTCGACTGCATCAGCACGTTCCTGGCCGACCCCTTCGATATGAAATCACTCGGCGCAGACGTGATGATCACCGGTTCCCAGAAAGCACTCGCCTGCCCGCCGGGCATTGCCGTCATGGTCCTTTCACCCAAGGCGCTCAAGCGCATCGAAACGGTCAAGTGCTGCTGCCAGTACCTCGATTTGAAAATCGCCCTGAAGAACGCCGAACGCGGACAGACACCGTGGACTCCCGCAGTAAGCATTCTGCGACAGATCAACGCCCGTCTCAAGGAAATCGATGAAAACGGTGGCGTGGAAGCCGAAATCGCCCGCACGGCAGCCCTTGCGAACTATTTCCGCGAACGCATCAAGGGACTTCCGTTCGAGATCGTTTCGGAATCGCTCTCGAATGCGGTCACGCCGCTCCACCCGACGACGGCATCCGCAAACGACATCTTCCTCAAGATCAAGGACGAGTACGGTATGTGGATTTGCCCCAATGGCGGCGAGATGAAGGAGACCGTTTTCCGCGTCGGACACATCGGTGCGCTCACGACTGCCGATTACGACAAGCTTGTAGATGCGTTTAAGGATTTGCAGAAAAAAGGCTTTATTTAAAAGGCGTCGCTATGACCAGTTTCATCAAAAAACTTATCCCGGGTCCAGCAAAGAAGGCCTGCAAAAAAATCAGCAATGTGATTTTCAAGAACAAGCTTGAAATCAAGAGGCTGAACAAAGAAATCGATTCCTTGAAGTTCCAAGTCGAATATTTCAAGCATCATTTCGATATCACGCAGATGAAGCCCGCAACAGGATACCTGCGCGAATTCCAGCTCAAAGAGTTGGCTTTTGCCCAGGACGTCATTAAAATGCTGGAGCCTTATGGCATCAAGCCGTTTCTGGATGGCGGTGCGCTTCTTGGAGCCTGCAGGCACGGTGGATTCATTCCCTGGGACGATGATGTCGATTTTAGCGTAACCCGTCAAGAATTCAATCAGCTCATCGAAATTGCAAAAAAGGATTTCGTGTGGATAGACTCCACAAAGAAGGACTGCTTTTCTGCGAAATTCTACGATATGTCCATTCAGGCCAATCCCGGCAAGTACGTATTTATCCTGACGCCGTTCTGTTTGCACCTTTTTAAAGGCACAAACCTCAAAAATTCAGCGAACATAGAATTCTTCCCGAACGACTATGTCAAGGAAAACGTCACCGAAGAACAATATCTCGCCTATCGTGAAAAGATTTGCAATTTTGTTCACAGTGACCGCAGCTGGAAAGAAAAATTTGAATTTTACGAAAAAGAACTAGAGAATAACGACATTTATTCCAAGGAACCGACATCCCGTATGACGCCGGGAATTGGAAACTGGGCCTTTACCGAATTCAGGTTCCGTGGATTCTGGAATTGCAATGCACTTTACCCCTTAAAGCCGATTGCTTTTGAATCCACCGTTTTGCCAGGGCCAAACAATCCCTCTTCCGTACTGGATCTCACGTATGGCAAGAACTGGATGCAATACCCCAATGACATCGGTACCCCCCATACTCTAGAAGAACAGAACATCTATTACAAGTCTCTTGGCGAACCCATCGATTTCAGCGAGTTCTAGTTGGGATTTTCTGAGCATGAAAGAACTGACATTAAAAGAGATTCAGGATTTTTCCCTCGGCATCCTAAAGGATGTCCATAATTTTTGCATTCGAGAAAACATCCGCTATTCGCTGGCCTACGGCACGCTCATCGGCGCCCTGCGCCACCAGGGATTCATCCCCTGGGACAACGATATCGACATTTGCATGCCCCGCCCGGATTACGAGCGCTTCATAAGGACTTACAAGTCTAATAAATTCAAGCTCGCCTTTTTTGGAGAAGGGAGCAAGTTCGACTGCCTGATAGCCTATGCCCGTGTTTTCGACAACAACGAAACGGTCGCCAAGAACGGCCACTGGATTGCCGACCCCGCAGGCGTATGGATAGACATATTCCCATTGGACGGCGTTCCAGACGACTTCGGCGAATTCCAGAAGCTCTACAATCAACTACATGACGAATGGGAACAGATCATTCCCAAAAAGATCCAGTTCAAGCGAGTGGCGCACTGCAAAGGCATCAAGAACAAGCTCAAGCTTTTGCTCAAGAAGCTGCGCAAGAAAAACGGAATCGGCGGCCACAAGATGCAAAAGGAATACAACGAAAAAATCGCACGGATTCCTTTTGAAAAGGCCAATTTCTGGTCTCAGCTCGCCGTGATGGACAATGGTCCCGTAGAACATATCCCTACAAGCGTCTTCAACGAAAGGATCCTCCTGAAATTCGAGGACACGCAGTTCTACGCCATCAAGGATTACGACAAGCCTTTGCGCGCCGTCTATGGCGACTACATGCAGCTTCCCCCAGAAAGTGAACGCGAACCGCACCAATCCTTCATCAAGTTTTACTGGAAAAAACGCTAAGCTAGCATTTTATGGGTTCTATAAAGCAACAAACAATTAGCGGCTCCAAATGGAATTTTCTTGAACGCATAGCCGCTCAGGGCATTCAATTTATCATAGGAATTATCTTAGCCCGTCTACTCCTTCCGACTGACTTTGGAACGGTCGGAGTACTTGCCATCTTCTTCGAAATTTCGCAAGCATTTATCGATAGCGGATTCAATTCGGCCCTCATCCGAACAAAGGATCCGACACAAAAAGATTACAGTACCGTTTTCTACTTCAACCTAGCCATATCGGTTGCTGTTTACGCGATTCTCTTCTTTGCAGCTCCCTATATAGCCACGTTTTTCAAGATTCCCATTCTCAGCCCGATTTTAAGAGTCCAGGCCGTGACACTGATTATCAATGCCGCAATGGCAGTCCAGGTGTCCATGCTAAACATCAAGCTTGATTTTAGATCTTTAGCAAAACGGAGAATCTGGGCAACCCTTATCGGAGGTGTTTGCGGAGTCGTTCTCGCTTACAGGGGATTCGGCGTCTGGGCCTTGGTGTACCAGCAAATTATTTCCGCCGTCATCAATCTTGTTTTCATCTGCTACATCTGCCGCTGGATTCCAAAAGCTGGTTTCAGCGGAGAATCCTTCAAGCGACTCGGCTCGTTTGGCAGCCGTCTCCTTGCTGCGGGACTCTTGCATACGCTCTATAGGAACCTGACGACATTTGCCATAGGCAAGTTCTACTCCGCAAAGGATCTCGGATTTTACACCCGAGGCGCAAGCATCGCCGATTTGCCCGGCAGTACCATCAACGGGGTCCTGCAAACCGTCACCTATCCCATACTGGCACAAATCCAGGATGACGAAACTCAGCTCGTACGCATATACCGCAAGTACATCCGGATCACCTCTCTTGGCATATTCATCGTTTCTGGAATTCTTTGCGCACTTGCAGAGCCATTCATCCTTCTTGTCTTTACAGACAAGTGGGCAGACTCCGTCATCTACCTCCAGATTTTCGCATTCTCGTACATGTTCGACCACTTAAGTACCATCAACTTGAACCTGCTTAAAGTCAAAGGCCGTTCTGACTTGTTCCTGAAACTCGAAGTCATCAAGAAGTCGATTTCCATTACCCTCATTCTTCTCGCCATTCCTCATGGCATTCTTGCCATTTGCCTTGCAAAATTTCTCTACAACCAGATTGCCGTTTTCATCAACACCTACTATACCGGAAAGCTGTTCCACCTAGGCTACATTCAGCAAGTCAAGGACTTTACGCCCTACCTCATCCGCTGCATACTGGCCTGCGCTCCGGCTTATTTTATAACTTATTTAGGGTTGCCGCATATCGTAACGCTGATGCTTGGAAGCGCCGTCGCCTTGATGCTTTACTGGCTTATGCTACGCAAAAATCCTGATATGCTAGAACTTGTTGACTTAGTAAAAGAAAAATTCAAGAAGAAAAAATGAAATTCCTGAACCGAATCAAATTAAAGATAAAGCGCATCTGCAACAGGCTTACGGAAAAAAATCCAAAAGCCATTTTCTTCTATCCTCACGAGAACTGCGGCCTTGACGGTTATGACATTCTCAATGGAGAATCCGACAATGTACTCTGTCTTTTCAACGATATGATTCGTGATCCGAGATTTAATGATTACCAGTTCTACCTTCTTTATTACCACGATGAACGTCTCCAGTCCTACAAGGACTACTGCAAGGACTTTAATCTCGAACGGTTTCATTTTGTGAGATTCAAGGACGGCAAAGGCACACGCAAGGCCATCTCCAAATGCTATACGATATTTACCGATTCAGACTACACCCGTATTCCATATAAAGTTTCAACACAGAGGACCATCTGTCTCAACTACTTCGGCGGACTCATCAAAAACGAATTTCACCGTTGGGAAAACCATGGCGGTTTTGAAAAGATGCTCCAGGAACAGAAAGATATGTACAGGATGTACGACTACCATCTTTCTACATCCGATATCAGCTCCAAGTTCATCGCACTGGACAACTGCCACTACTATCCACATTTCATATCGCTAGGATTCCCGCGGAACGACATTCTTTTCAAGGATCATTCAGCCTTAAGAAAGCAGATCGAAGATCTCGTGGGATTCAAGATAAACAAGCTCATTACTTACGTTCCGACACACCGCGATTACGAAAATCCCGCCCGCGAATTTTTCAACGCTGAAAAAGCCACGACACGTTCGATCTGGGGATACGTTTCCGAAGACGAGCTAGGCAATCTCGAAAAGACCCTTGCCGAAACCGGCACGCTGATCATCGCCAAAGTACACCCCATTCAGCAAGCCCAGACAAATGTCGTAAAAACAGAGGGAACGAAGCACATCCTGTTCTACAAGGATCTCGCCAAAAAAATCAAAACGAGCCTGAACCCGATTCTTGCCATTTCGGACAGCATCATCACGGATTACACGACAACTGTGTACGATTTCCTGTACCTGGACAGGCCCATCATCTATTACTTCTATGATATCGAACGCTACCGAGAAACAAGAGGATTCTTTATCGAGCCCATAGAATCAATCTGTGCAGGACATATGACCTACAACATAGCACAACTCCAGGCAGCCATCCGTGATATTGCCGAAGGGAAAGATCCCGAAAAACAAAAAAGGGCTTTCTTGAGGCAGCTATTCATAAAATACGATGACGCCAAAGCAACACAACGCATCAAGGACTTCTTCTTTCCTAGATAACGTTCTACAATTCATCTGTAGCATCATTATGATACTTATAGCTATGCCCTATCGATTCTTCCGAATTTCATTTGGCAAGTAAAAATCCCTACCCCCTTTTTTTTATATTTTGCAAAAAAGGATTCTAAGAAATGTATTACGTAAACCCGATTATCAAGAGTTTCTTCCGCACCAACCAGCCCGAAGGTCGTGGCAAATATGTACGACTTGACCAAAACGAAAATCCCGATGGAATTCCTCAATGGCTTTTCGACAAAGCAATGGCTAAGGTTACGCCAGAATATCTGTCCATCTATCCCGAAGAATCCAAACTGACCGCCGACTACGCAAAGGTCATCGGCCTCACCGAAAACAACATTGCACTCACCGATGGCAGTGTAGTCGCTATGGGCTACGTCATCAAGGTATTTGGAGAACCAGGCAAGGACTTGGTCTGTGTAACGCCAACATTCGGCATGTACAAGGTCTATGCCGACATGCAGGGGATGAATACGAAGTTCGTCCATTACGAAAGCGATTACACATTCGACATCGAAAAGCTTCTCGCCGAAATCAATGAAAATACGAGCCTTGTTTCTATTGTCAATCCGAACATGCCCATAGGCAACGCCTATACTCTCGACGAAATTCGCAAGGTTTTGGACAAGGCAAAAGCCAACAATGCGTTGGTCATCATCGACGAAGCCTACTATCTGTTCCACAAAGAAACCGCTCTTGACCTGTTGAAGGAATACGACAATATGGTCATTCTGCGTACGTTCTCGAAGATGCTTTCTATGCCGGGCCTCCGCATAGGCGTAGTCATTTCCAATCCTGAAAATGTCCAGTACATTCGCAACTACAAGCCTCATTACACAGTCAATGCGGTCGCCCTCGCAGTTGCCGAAGAAATGGTTGCAAACTATGACCGTGTCGTCAAGGAGCTTACCGAAAAGTTCGAATGTGGCAAGGCTTACCTGTTAAACGCCCTTAAAGAAACCGGCTATTCCTTCATACCAACCGAAGGTTGCTTCATTTGCATCACGCCGAAGCACAAGACCGCAGAATACATCACGGACGAACTCAAGAACCGCGGCATCCTTATTTTCTGCGGCAAGGGAGATTCCGCAGGTTTCCTGCGCGTCACCATCTGGGACAAAAAGTATATGGAAATGTTCATGAAGGAACTCGTCGACATCGACGTAGCATAGGAGCGGATTAATGAAGCACATTGCAATCATCCTTGCCGGTGGTGTCGGAAAGCGAATGGGCGGTTCCATGCCCAAGCAGTTTCTGTCCTTGAACGACAAGCCTGTCATTGTCTACACACTCGAAAATTTCCAGAGAAACGAGAACATCGACAGTATTGTCGTTGTATGTGTAGAAGACTGGATTGACCATTTGAAGGAAATTCTTGACGAATACAAAATCACGAAAGTGAAGTGGGTTATCGCAGGTGGAGACACCTCGCATGATTCCACCAGAAACGGGATTTTCTTCCTTCGCGATAAACTCGAAGACGGTGACCAGGTCATTATCCACGATGCCGCCCGTCCGATTCTTCCTCAAGCGGCCATCAACGAAATGCTCCGCATTTCCCATGAAAAAGGGAACGCCTCTCTCGCCATTCCCTGCCACGAGACGGTGCTTTTCACAAACGACGGCAAGAGCGGCGACAAGGAACTCGACCGCAGCTCAATTATGCGTGTGCAGACCCCGCAGGCCTATAATTACAAGTTCATCCGTGAACTCTACGAAATGGCAGAAAAAGAGGACAAGCACGATTTCATTTACGCCGACCTCGTCGCCATCTACTATGGCAAACGTATCTATTTCTCGAAGGGTTTCACAAACAACATTAAAATTACAAGGCAAGAAGACATTCCTCTTTGCAAATCCCTGATGAAATTCAGCGAAGAAGATCTGTTCAACTCGTAATTTCAGGAGCATACAATGTTCAAGACAATCGCCATCGGCTGCGACCACGCCGCTGTGGAATACAAAGAAAAACTAAGGACGTATCTGCAAGAGCAGGGCTACACAGTGTTGAACATGGGTACGGATTCTACAGATGCTTGCGACTACCCCATTTATGCAAACAAGGTCTGTGACAAGGTTACATCCAAGGAAGCGGACTGCGGAATTCTCATCTGTGGCACAGGCATTGGAATGAGCATGGCCGCCAACAAGCACAAAGGCATCAGAGCGGCCGTCTGTGGCGACTTAAAATCAAGTGAATTTACGAGACTCCACAACGACGCAAATGTGCTATGCATGGGCGCCCGCATTATTTCTTACGAGCTATGCGAACAGATCACCAAGAAATTCCTTGAAACAGAATTTCTCGGTGGTAAACACAAGGTCCGCATCGATATGTTCGAATAATAGGCAGGACTAGCTACAGCACAAACCACTTGATAAAGCGGGCTAGTGTTTTGGGAGACCTGCTAAACTTGAACGAATAGAGCGCCAGGCGCATCCGCTGAGAAAAAGCAGATACGGACTTGGCATTCAGCTGGATATCCCTCGCGATCCGTTCACGCGATGAGCCGTACACCCTGAAAAAATCAGGGTGTTTTTTTAGTATAAGATTCCAGGCCGTCAGAACAGACGACGGCTTGACAGAAATGGAATCCTTCTGCAAGAGATAATCCACCAAAGGTTCTTCAATACAGTAAATGGAATAGTTCCTTTTGGCACGCAGCAAAAGCTCCAGCTCCTGGAACCTCGGCATATCCCTGTCAAACTTTTCACGTTCAAACACTTCGCGTTTTCCAAGCAAGGTCTGCGTTCCAATGGAAAGCGGGAAATCGGACTTTTTCAGGAATCCTTCGTGGAAGTAATCCGAGACAAGTCCCACCTTTTCACCACCGACAATTCGGTTCATTCGGCAGAACACGATGTCGGCACCCATTTCCTGCAGCGTCTTCAGCTGCTTTTCGAGTTTGTCCGCATGCCAGATGTCGTCACTGTCCTGGAACGCAATGTATTCCCCTCGGGCATGCGCAATCCCGTTGTTTCGTGCGGCACAGGCGCCGGCATTTTCTTGCCTTACGTAAACGATACGGTCGTCATTGAATCGGCGGACCACTTCTTCTGTATTGTCAGAAGATCCGTCATCGACAACGATAAGTTCAAAATCGCGGTACGTCTGTCCGAGGATACTTTCAATCGCCCTCGGAACAATATGGGCCCTATTAAAGGACGGAAGGACTATCGAAATCATTCCTACCTTCCCTCCCTGTATCTTTCGCATATGGCCTGGTACATATTCTCGCTATAGCAGGTTCCCGAAATGGACTTGTCTTCGAACAAGTCATTCAGCAAGTCGGTAACAGTTCTGCTTTCAGCAGCAATCTTTTCAATGAGGTCTTCTACAGAAAACGCCTTGTCCTTCACAACACGGGAATAGGCATCATTCAACGACGAATAAGACAGGTAATCATCCTCATCAGGGACATAGAACACGATTGGACGATTCAACAAGGCGAAATCAACACAGCAGCTCGAATAATCCGTCACCAGGCAGTCGGCCGCCATAAGCAGGTGCTGCACGGACTTGACGTTCTTATCGCTCAAGACCTGGAAATGGCTATCCGCGACATCCATTTTAAAGTTTGTCAACGGATGCAGCTTGACCAAAAAAAGGATGTTTTCGCGTTTCAAAAATTCTATGAACGCCGCATTCACAACCAGCCCCTCAAGGATATCCTTCACCACATCCCTGTGCGTATTGGGGCTTACACGGTATGTCGGCATGTAAAGCACGACTTTTGAATACAAGTGGAAATCGATATCAGAAACAAGACTCGACTTGTCCTTTTTTTCGCGGAAAAGATCATTGCGGGGCTGCCCCGTGATCACGATGGAATCGCGCTTGACGCCAAACTGTTCCATAGTCCTTTCGGCCGTATATTCCGACGTGGCAAGAGAGAGATCCCTATAGACCCAGTTAAAAAAGCGGTCAACCGTTTTCTTCAGCTTCAATTTGAAGCCGTGGTAGTTTTCGTTGTAAATTTTCTTGAAGCCACCCACGCCATGCCACAGCGAAACGATTTTAGCGCCCCCCACAAAAGGCAACAGGCCAAAGTCTTCAAGGCCATTCGTCATTATGGCAACGCCACAACGGAGCGCAATCAGAATCCCCTCGATCGAATAGCTTTCGTAAACCTCGTAGCCCAACTTGCGGACTTTTTCGGCGACAGCCTTTTCGCGCGTCAGCCAAACGCATCTCACTTCCGGATGGTTCTTGTTGACGTACTCGAACAGGAACTTCGCATTGTCATCATACTTCTTCCCGGTCCAACAACCAAAAACCCAGAGGTTCCTGTCACGGAAGGGGATGAGCTTCAGCACATGAAAAAGGACGCCCACAAAGGGCATCGAAAATTTGCGCCATTCCAATAATTTAGACAACTTACTCATGCCACTTCACTTTAGCCGCACGCTTGTTGTTAACGATTTTAGCACTGTGCTTGGAATACAGTACCACAGCCCATACCGGCAACAAAAGGTAAACCCATTTCTTCACAAAGCCAAACGTGAATATCGTCTTCCGACAGAACTTTTTCCAGAAATACGATTCCATAACGTCCTCCAGAACTGGATTCTTTGCACCGGCATTGCGCCAGCTTCCGTTCTGTTCATGCACGCAGACGTTGTTGCCATCATACGTATTGATCATGAAATAGGAATCCGGATAGATGACCAGGTCTTCAAAGACATTCGGCGTTCCGTCAAAGCGGACAAGTACACCCTTGTAGTTGTACTTTGTCATGAAGATCTTTGTCATGATGCAGGAATTCGGAGTCATATCGATAGAGTCCCCGATCCTGAAATGGCGATCCTTATAATAATCCAGGCAAGTCCTGATAAAGGGATGATCCTTTTCGCAGCCGATAATGTGGGTCGAAATCTGATCCGTAAATTCCGTTCCCAAAAACAGCTTGTGCTTTAAGAACGGATCAAAAGAAGAATAGACATTGACATCGGTATCCAGGTAGATGCCGCCATTATTCAAAAGCACCCACAGTCTAAAAAAATCCGATACAAAGGCCCACTTCTTGGCCTCATAGGCTTCCTTGGTAAACGGGAAATCCGCAATCGGCAAATTCGTCTCATTCCATTCAACAATTTCATAACCCGGCAGCTGTTCTTTCCAGGACTGGAGGCAACGCAAAATGCCTGCCGGTTTTTCGCTATTCGACAACCATATATAATGAATTTTTTTCGGAATCATCACACACTCCACAACTGTCTAAAAAACTTCCGCGTATTCCTGAAAATGTAGGGCGACACCCAATGCAGAAGAATCATCGTCTTCAATAATGCGGCAGCCATAGACGACAGATTTTTTTTCGTATAGCGGACCTTCGATATTTCGGACTGTATTATCGAAAACGAACCATAGCGGACAACATCATCGGTTTTTCCGCGGCCACCACGGACCAGATGCACCACAGAAGGGCCTTCGATGATTCTCCGCTTCAGGCCTTCCTGTGCCATACGCCACTGCATATCCGTTTCTTCGTAATACAGGAAAAAGTCTTCGTCAAAACGGGCATAAGGAGAATTCTTTACAAACAGGGCGGCACCGTTTACAAAATCGACATCGCCAACAAACGCCTTGTAGACCGGAACCGGGCGGAGCTTCGAGATGTCCATACGCAGGAGCTTCATCGCGTTCTTCACGTAAAAAGCAAGCAGGTGGTGCAATCCAGCCTTGAGCAAGTGCTTCGCCTGCGGAAAACTGCCGTAAGACAAAGTCCTCTTTCCTTCGGCATCCACCAGGTTGCAGCCCAGAGCCCCCAGATTATCGGACTCATGACTTTTCCAGTAATCATAGAAGATCTTGATAGCATTGTTGATGAGCAACGTATCGCTGTTCAAGTAAAAGACACATTCACCCTGGGCAATATCAAGACCGCGGTTATTCGCCGTTCCAAAGCCTAAGTTTGCATTGTTCTCGACAAGGACGACCTGCGGAAATTCATTTTTCACCATATCCACGGAACCGTCACAAGAACCATTGTCCGATACGATGACCTCAAAAGAAACGCCTTCCGTTTTTTCATAAACGGAACGCAGGCAATTTCTCAGCAGGTCACAAGTATTAAAGCTGACAATGATGACGGAAACGCTTACAGGAGACTTCATTCCATTTCTCCCTTGTCGTCATCAGCATTTTCGTTTTCTTCCTGATCGTCCTGCTTGCGCATTTCCTTGAAGTAGGCCTCGTATTCGACCTGCAGTTCATCACGACGGTCGAACTTGCTTTGGATGTGCCCAATGCAGAACCAGTAAAGGAACGGCTGCAAAGTGCCCAGTTCCCAAACCGCAGCGCCGATCATCGCGACCAGGCAAAAGCACAGCGTACTAAATTCAAAGAAGGCATACTTGAAAATTTTCAACCCGCAGAACAAGGTATACAAACAAATCGACAAGAGAATCGCAATCCCGAAAAAGCCAAGTTCCGCCACCACGCGGATATAGTCGCTATCCGGAATCCCAATATACCCTTCTTCGACAGCGCCATGGCCATACCGCCCCAGTCCACTGCCAAAGAACGAAAGATCCTTGAAGAAGCGTTCAAAAAGCGCAAAGCGGTCCCCCACGATGCTGCCTTCGTAATTCACGGAACGGTTTAAGACGTATTCGACAAAGTCCACATCGAGATAGTTCATCACGATAAAGAAAATCCCGATACCAAAGACGATTGCGCCCGCCCAGAGGAAATACAGCAAATTACGGGCCGGCAGATTCTTCATCGTCGCATAGACCGTCAAAAGCACAAGGAACAGCACACAGAACGCAATCGACACGCGCTGTTGCGCAAAGAACAGGCAGAAAAAGCTCAATCCAAAGCAGGCCAGGTCAAACTTGCGATAGCAATTATCCAGTACAATCTTCTTTGCCGCATACATGAACAGGAACAGCGACGCATACCCGATAAAATAGGAGTGCGGCCAGAACGAAGACATTCGCGTGAACTCGTACAGCAGCTTTCCGGAGAGGTCATTGACGTTCGAATCGAAGTTGTTCCAGATGACCTCCGCCTTGTAGCTCACGTAAAAATAAGGCTGGAAGAAATAAAAATAAACGCCACACACCATGGCGAAAAAGAGCGGCTTTTTGAAATTCTCGAAAAAATCGTCCGTCTTGAACTGTTCACTCCGCGCAATGAAATAGAACAACATTGGTATTATCTGGGCCCTTATACCCAGATAATACAACCTCGCCGAATACGTGTATTCCACAAAGAAATAGCTGACCAGGCTATAGAGCAGATAAAGAAAGACCACGCCGTCGAACCATTTCCACCGAATCGTGGAATGGCAGTACCATACAGCACCAATAACCACCAAGATGAATGCGGAAGAAACGTCTCTAAAGCCAAACATCAAACTTGCTGCTATCGCAACTAGAAACCAGTAATAATATTTGACAATGTTGACTACAAATTTTTCCAAAAGTTTAATTCCTTGGAAATTACTTTTGATGCCTATACTTCCACAACAACTTCAAAAGGCGCCAGTCTCTCAAGACATATCTCTTGAACATACGACCCGGTTCCTGCCACATACGGAAGAACCATTCAAGGCCATGATTCGACATCCACTTCGGAGCGCGCTTCTTGATTCCAGCGGCAAAATCCAAGCTTGCGCCAACGCCAATGCAAACAGGAACCTTGAGTTCATCCTTATAATTACTAATAAACAATTCCTGTTTAGGACAACCAAAGGCAACAGCCAGGATATCCGGCTTGGCCGCCTTGATCTGGTCATTGACCATCTTCACCTTTTCGGGATCTTTTTCAAAGTCCAGATCAGGAGCAAGGCAACCTACAACCTGCAAACCCTCATAGCGCTTCTGCATATTTGCGGCAGCCTTTTCTGCCACTCCAGGAGCGGCGCCCAAAAAGAACATTTTGTACCCTTTTCGAGCAGACAACTCACAAAGTTTCGGCAAAAAATCGGATCCCGAAATCTTTTCCTTGATCACGCCGCCATAATACTTGGACAGCCATACAATCGGCATACCATCAGCTAAAACAAGGTCTGCCTTACTATAAGCATCGCGCAATTCCTGATTTGATTCCAGAAGAACCAAATGGTCAACGTTGGGCGTTACAACAAACGAGCTGTTTCTCTTTTGCACCAATTCGTCTGCAACAGCAACAGCCTCATCCATAGTGAGGCTATCAATCGTCACATTCAGAAAAAGGACCTTCGACATTACAAACTATCCTTTTACTCCGCCTTGCCCTTACCAATGCTAGTCACTTCGAACCCAATTCCACGAAGTGCGTCGGCATCCAAGATGTTGCGACCGTCAAATACAAATGCAGGCTTTGCCATCGAGCTGTAAATACGTTTCCAGTCGAGTTCTGCAAAGCACTTCCATTCCGTGCAAACGACAACAGCATGGGCGCCATCGGCAGCCTTGTACGGGTCTTCTTCGAAGGAGACCTGGTCGATGACATCCTTGAGGTCCCGCTTTGCATCGGGGATGGCCTTCGGGTCGGTGACGACAGGCTCGGCATGTTCAGCGAGCAAGTCTCGCACCACGAGGTTTGCCGGGCTTTCACGGGTATCGCCCGTATTCGCCTTGAACGCAAAACCGAACACGGCGATCTTTTTGCCGGCAATGGTATTGAACATCGTTTCGAGCATACGGTCGACCACACGGTGCGTCTGCCACTCGTTAATCTTCACGACGCTTTCCCAGTAAGCGGCAACTTCCGGGAGTCCGTAATAGCCGCACAGATAGACGAGATTCAAGATATCCTTCTTGAAGCAGCTGCCACCGAAACCGATGGATGCCTTGAGGAACTTTGAACCGATTCGCTTGTCCTTGCCCATCACGAAAGCCACTTCGTCCACGTCGGCACCGGTCTTTTCGCAGAGGGCGCTGATGGAGTTGATGGAGCTGATACGCTGTGCGAGGAAGGCATTTGCAGTAAGCTTCGTGAGTTCGGAACTCCAAAGGTTCGTCGTAAGGATGCGGTCACGCGGTACCCAGTGGGCATACACGTCGACAAGCTTCTGGCAGGCCGCAAGACCCGATTCCGTCTGATGGGAGCCAATCAGCACCCGATCGGGCTCGAACAGGTCGTTAATGGCCGTACCTTCGGCCAAAAATTCCGGATTCGAAAGCACTTCAAAATGGAGGCCCTTGTCGTTCGAATTCAGGATGCGTTCCATGGCGGCTGCCGTGCGGACAGGGAGCGTCGACTTTTCGACGATGATCTTTCCTTCGTCGGCAATTTCCAAAATGTTACGGGCAGTCTTTTCCCAATACTGAAGGTCAGAAGCCTTGCCGGCACCGTGACCAAAAGTTTTTGTCGGGGTGTTCACCGATACAAAGATGATGTCCGCTTCCTTGATGGCAGAAGGGATATCCGTACTGAAAAACAAGTTGCGTCCACGGGCGCGCTTTACGACATCATCCAGCCCAGGTTCAAAAATCGGGAGGTTTTCACTATTCCAAGCGTTGATGCGGGACTCATTAATATCGACTACAGTAACCTTCACATCAGGGCACTTGTCGGCGATAACAGTCATGGTGGGTCCACCGACGTAACCGGCACCAATGCAAACAATTTTCGTTTCGAAAGTCATAGGCTATAAAATAGTAATTACAGCGCCATACGATGCGCAACGCCTTCAAAACATAGGCTATTTATAAGCATTCGGTACCCTCCGACCTATTTAAAAAGGGCCGTAACTTCGCTAACGTTTTCGGGCAGGATCACGCGCGTGGGGCTAGTTTCTCCATCGCTCCAACCTACAAAAGTGCTTCCCACAAGAGGCTCCGCGCTAAGCGTCACCGGGAATCCCGTAAAGAAATCCACAGTCAATTCCGGCACATCGACAGGGAGATTATGCACTAGAATTTTTCCAGAGCCATTTACAGACAAAGTTACAGAAGTCTTTTCTCCTAATGCAAAAAATTCCTGCAATTCACCGTAAACGACACCAGGGCGGTCCATCGCAAAGTTCTTGATGGCGTTGAGCTGCTTTGTCATTTTTGCAGCATTCAGTCCCCAACGTTTCTGGTCGCGCGGAATCTCCGACTGGATTTCAGCCATCATACTCTCGATGCGAGCAAGCACCCGCGAACTTTCAAAATTCATCCGCAAGAGAACCGCCATCCGGTTGACGAATGCAGTCTTGAAGCCCTCATTCTCAAGCAGTTTCCGGAGCAGCAATGTGTATTCAGGCCCGTTTGGCCAAGAATCTCCATCTTCTGCCGTCGCAAATTCAAATATGTTATTCGTATATTTACTGAAACCACTACCGTAACCAAAATCAAGATCGTACAGGAACCATTTCCACGGTGTTTTGGGATTTGTACTGCGCCACTTTTTGAGATTGTTCGCCGGCCAGTCGCGATTGTTTGCAAAAAGCTCCGTATGCATATAATTCATAAAATTGTCGACATCTATTTGCGAGGCGATGTAAGCATAGTTTTCCTCGTCCTCCAAGGAGTTTGATTCCAGCCAATCCATCAACGCCACGTAATCGACAGACGAGCCCGCCGAAACAGCATTATCCGCCTTGAGCAAATCTATCTTGTCCGGATCAAGCCCGTAATGCGTTTCGAAATAGTCTTCCGTCGAACGTTCACGGATACTGTGGATGCCGAAGTACTCGCCGTTATAATACACAACGGCAAATCGACCGCGCTGGTAATCGACGCCAAGGCCCTCGCTCACGGAGCTTGCCAAGCGGTCACGGATGTAATCGTTTCCGCAGTTGCTTCCGTTATTGCGCAACAGGAATACCTTGAACTTGTCCAGCTCCGGGAATTCAGGGAACAGCGGATACTTCAGGTGGGAATCGCCATACTTTTCACGGAAAGTGATCGCCACCGACTTTTTGTCTTTCTGCCGGCTGTAGTTTCCAAAAATCTTGAGTCCTGCATTCTTCGCAAACGCAGGCGAACTCGTCCCCGGCTCCATCAATTCCACCATCACGGGGATTTCCTTGTCAAGCCAGTAATTGGCTCCATAATGAGGTTCCTTGCTCTGCGCATACGGACCTTCCACGTAAATACCCGTATCCGAGTCAAAAAGCGAATTCGGGTCAGCAGCAAGGAACACCGCAGGCACCGAAGGAGCGCTATCAAAAACGTAGGTGCGAGTCACTACGTCACTCGGGAGGCTTTGCGGAGCGATTCTTGCGCAGCGTATCACCGTCGTCTTGTCGATCAAAATACTATTCTGGAACGGAGTCCCTTCCGATGGCAATTTTCCGCCCGTTTCGCACACCGCATTATTCGTACTCTCAAGATTCAGAACAAAAGGTTCCGTATAGAATCCCGAAGGCGGGAACAGCAGGGTGTCAATATTATCTTCGTGGTTAAACGTCAGCGCACTTTCCGTATAGCCATACGGCGAAGGGTCCGCATAACCCCAGCCACTTGCATAGCTCCACGTTTTTCCCAGGGGCAATTCCGGGTAAGCCACGGAATCCACAATCGCCGCATCAGCATTCACCAGGTAAAGCGAGCCTCCCTTTTTCGAAAGCTTGAAACTTGCATGCGGTTCATGACCGCGGTTCCGTGCAATGTAGCTGAAAACCTTAAGAGTCACTTCTTGCGATTCATTCGCTTCAGGGCTCAATCGTGTCCCATAAATGTTCGCCAAATCAGGGAAAGTCGTTCCCGTAGGGAGTGCCACACGGTAAACCGTCGAAGAATCCCCCGTCCCTTCAAGGACCATCTCGTAACCTTTCCAGTCATCAACGTCAGGCTGCGCCAAGCGCACAGAAACCTTGCGCCCCTTTGTAATGTACGCCTGCATCAAAATTTCATTGGCCGTCGAAATATCCAGCACATCCGAGGGGTCACTATTCCCCGTTCCTACAAAAAACGAGATGGACGACCACCCAAGTTCCTCATTTTCGCCCAGCCTCATCACCGCACCAATGCGGCTTTCTCCATTTTCGCTAAAGCATTTTTCATTATGTTCCGGCAAAGGGTCGGCATAGCTGTAACCCGGCGGGTCGCTTTCCGCATCCGTCCAAGTCCAGCAACCAGGCCCAATCATATCGATGGAATCATGGGGCATCACGTAATCGGGATAATTCTTTCCCGACAAAAAGACAACCAAAAACGAATTCGGCGCAATTTTCACATTGCCAAGTTTCCACTTGAAGGGTTCTTCCTGCGAGTTCGTCAAGTACATTCCTGACAAATTCACCGTATCCGCAGATGCATTGAAAAGTTCCACCCAGCCGGCGTCATCGCCCTCGTGATCCTTGTAATCCACATTAACCGGATCCACCTCGGTGAACACCACCGGACCGCCAACAAACGGAAGTTTCGAGCCTCCCGCATCACCACTTGCCGAAGAGCTGCTTTCCGGATTCAGAATTAAAAAGTCAGGATTATCGTCAGAGCAAGCCGATAAAAACAGTGCTACAAAAAGAAAAGGACCTATGGTCCTACTGATTTTAGAAAAACAATCATTCCAACACACCATAACAGGGAATATATATTATGGACGGGTGTTCGGAATACAAGGTCTGGAATATAAGAAAAAAACTACTTCCTGGTTTCAGGTTCCGAATCGGCCACTTTCTTTCGGCGTGGCCTGCGCACAATAAAGAGGCAGGCGCCAATCAGCACGAGCGCAACCGAAATAGCTTTTCCGACAGGGAATGCCTCGGAGAACACGAGCGCACCGGCCAAAGTCGGGACAGCCGCACCGACAGCAGCACTGAACGGAATGATGAACAGAGCGCGCCCACGCGAGAATGACACCTGGGAATACAAAAAAGCGATGCCGTAAGTCGCCACATAGCCAAGCGTCCTGAAATCCACTAGCAAGTTCGCCACCGACGAGAACTCGATATGATCCAGGTCAAAATCCATCGCGAGGCTCTTGTAGAACGCCGCCGAAAGCCCAAAGCCGACTCCCATAATGAGCGAGTCCACCATTTCGCGGTCCTTCACCCAGAGGTGCGCAATGAGGGTCGCAAAGGAAAGACCGCCCGCATACGCCCAAAGCGTTCCTATGTTCTGCACGGCAGTCGATTCGCCCAGATTCTCGACGGAATACAAAAGACCTGCCACCACAAAGCAGATGGCGACCACGATTTTTTTGGTCAAGACTTCCTTAAGGATGCAGAATCCCATCAACGCCGTCAGAACCGGGTTCAGGACCATCATCGGCTGCACCTGCGAAAGGTCATAGCGGGCCATCGCAACATAGTAGCCAAGCGTCGCAAGGCCTGAACACGCAATGCCCAGCCACCAGAATTTATTGGTTACGATGCCCTTAAAGAATTCCCAAGGCCTAGATGTTCCGCCGGTAAGCTTCCCTACGGCAGACACGCCCGACTTTTCAAGAATGTTGCCACAGGCAAACAAAAACGCCGGGCCGATAGTCAACAAAAGAAAAAGCAAGACTAAATCCCACCGTAAATTTCTTTATAGATCCAGTAATTGCCCATGACGCGCTTCACGTAATCACGGGTTTCCCAGTAGCTGATTTCCTCGACGCGCAAGTCCCACGGGAAGCCTTCGCCTTCGGCCTGCCAGCGCTTTGTCGGCTTGGGACCGGCATTGTAGTTACCGAGGACGTACATATAGTCGTTCTTGTATTCTTCCTTGAGGTCAATCAGGTAACGGATACCCAGACGGATATTCATATAGCCGTTGTAAAGGCGCTTGGGCGTAAAGTTCGAAATTTCTTCCTTTTCGGCAAGCATCTTGCCCGTTGCCGGCATGATCTGCAAAAGTCCACAGGCACCCGCCGGAGAAGTGATTTCAAAATCAAAGATGGATTCCTGACGCATCACGCTATAGACAAAGAACGGATCGATGCTGGAGCCCGAATAATAAACCACAGGGTCGGCATACGGTACCGGGAAGAGGTAATGCAGCACGTCAATCGGCGGTTCCATCAAAAGACGCCTGTCCATCTTTGCCTGGAACTGGCGAGCGAGCCTGTAACCGGCAGCCGTTTCGCCCATCTCGTAAAAGAGCTTGCCGTATTCGTAAAGGAAGTCGAGGCGCTTCGCGTTCTTCTTCTTGAGATCGTCATAAAGCCTGAACGCTTCTTCTTCAAAGCCATAGAGGAACAATTTCTTGATGCGTTCGTAACGTTCCTTGCTATACGAGGCGTCCGGCTTTCCAAGTTTGTTGACGGAACGGATCCAGTCCAGCGTTGCAGCCGGGGACATCGACACGCCATGCGCATACGGGATCTTGTCGTTCGGGAGCAAACGGTTTTCCAAAAGCTTCGTGCGACTGCGGTGGGCATAATACGAAAGCGGGAAGTCCTTGATGCAATCGAGATAGGCTTCACGGGCAAGCGAATCCTCGCCCATTTTCATGTACGTATCGCCCAGGAACATTCTCGAAGCACTTCCGCTCCACAGGAACGGATCTTTTTTCGCTTCGTTAAAGTAAGCTGCGGCCTCGACCCACATTCCACGCTTAAAGTAGATGTAGCCTATACGGAACCTGGCCCACTGGCGCTTCAGATTGTTCTTGAATCGCTTGTGGATGAGCTTCTTGTAGCAGTCAATCGCCTTGTCGTACATCAGCTTCTGTTCAAACTCAAAACCGCGCAACCAGAGGTTATTGGCGTTTTCGCTACTGAACTGGCTCACGTCCTGCAACAAGGAATCGTACATGTGGATTTCTTCGTCAAATAGGCCGGCCGCTTCCTTGCGGTAAAGCTTGAGAATCGCCTGGATCCAGGACGGGCGCGGTTCCACGTTTTCGATCAGGTAACGGTACTGTTCAATGGCGGACTCGTTGCGGTTGAGGGCGCGCAAGGCCCCGGCACGTTTTTCCCACAGGGTAATGCGGGTGTTCAAATCCAACGTACTCTTTTTCAGGCGGGCCTGGGCAGGTTCATCCGTCGGCACCACGGAAGACGGATTTTTCTGGGCCTGCTGGGCGTCCATGATCTGGATGGAATCCAGCAAGTCGAGGCAGTTCTTCATCTCGTCCTTGGTGCATGCCATCTTGGCATAGGCAACCTTTTCGGCAAGCGTTTCCGGAGTCGCAAGCACTTCGCGCAAACGGCGGATAGACGCATAGGCCGAATCCTTGTACGCAGTGCGGCTCGTCAAAAGCTTCATATAGAGACGCTTGGCCTGCTTCAGGCGGTAGGAATCTTCGAGATAGCGGGCATAACGGTACCTCAAAGCCACCACGTCATCCTTATCGGGATAATCTTCAAGGAAGCGCACCAGTGAATCGGCACGGGACACATCGTTGAGCGAATTGTCCTCCATCGTCGCCTCGATTCTCAAGCGGTCGGCCGCTTCACGGAACGCCGGATCCGATTCCAGGCCCTTGTCCAGGCGGAGGGTGGTACGCATCTTGGTAAAGTTGCCCTGCTGGAAATTCGCTTGCGCCATACGGAGGATGACGTTTCCGTTCAGGCCCGGTTCACGAGAGCGCAGTGAATTATAGGCGGCATAGGCGCTATCCCACTGGCCACTGTAATAGTAATAGGCGGCACGAGCAAAATCGCGATAGTTCTGCGAAACAGAGATATCGTTCATCGTCTTCTTAGCCCTAGCGGCACGAATGACGACGTTCTGGAACTGTTCCGGCGAGACCATCTCCTGTTCAGCAAAAGGAGACTTGTAAAGCGAATAAACGGAGCCGTCCACCTGTGCATACAAGGCGGCTGTACAAGCAATCAGCAAAGAACAAAAAAGCTTCATCTAGAATCCAACAGTTTTATTTTTCGACCTGCCCCACAAAGCTGGAGATTCCAAGTTCCATGATGGTCTGCGCATACTTTTTATGCAAGAACTCATTCACGTCTTCGGCATCATCCATTTGCAGAACGGTCAGAGCCGTTTCACGAACATCTTCAAAGTTGATCGAGCGGATAATCTTCTTGGTCGTCATGACGCTCCACGGGGTCATCGAAAGTTCGTCGACACCGAGGCCCACCAGCAACAGGACGCTCATCGGATCCGTACACATTTCACCGCAAACCGCAACCGGGATTCCCTCGCGATGCGCAGCGACCACCGTCTGGTAGATCATGCTCAGCACGGCCGGATGGTGCGGCTGGAACATATCGGTAATAAGTTCGTTTGTACGGTCTACGGCAAGCGTAAACTGGATCAAGTCATTTGTACCAAGGCTAAAGAAGTCCACTTCCTTGGCGAGTTTATCCACAATCATTACGGCGGCAGGGACTTCGATCATCACCCCCACCTTGACGACAGGCAGCTTATGGCCTTCTTCTTCAAGCTCCTTGCGGGCCTTTTCAATGCAAGCCTTTGCACGTCTGAGTTCGCTCATGCACGAAATCATCGGCAAAAGGATTCGCAAGTTGCCCTTGGTATTGGCAAGCAACAGCGCACGGAGCTGCGTAATGAAAATATCTTCACGGTCCAGGCATACACGGATAGAGCGCCAACCCATGAACGGATTCGACTCGTTCACGGCCGAGATGCCACTGACAAGCTTATCGCCACCGGCATCCAGCGTACGGATCACCACCGGGCACGGCGCAATCATTTCAAGAATATGTCTATAGGCGCTTTCCTGTTCCGCCTGCGTCGGGGCATCCTTCTTGAAGAATAAGAATTCCGAACGGTAAAGGCCGATACCCGTTGCGCCAAAGTCCTTGACTTTGTCCGCTTCGGCAGGCATTTCGATGTTGGCGTGCAGCACAATGTACTTGCCATCGCGGGTCATCGGTTCCAGCTGGCGCATCGTGAAAAGCTCACGGCGCTGGCGTTCGAAGATTTCCTGACGTTCGTGGAACTTGCGGATATCTTCTTCGTTCGGATTGATGATAACCTTACCATCGGAACCGTCAACAATAATCGTATCGCCGCTCTTGACGAGGGCGGCTACATTGCGGAGACCGCCTACGGCGGGGATCTGCAAAGACCTGGCAAGAATCGCGACATGGCTTGTACGGCCACCCGTGTCCATCACGATGGCGTTCACCTGTCCCGGCTTGAGCGTCATCAAGAAACTTGGGACAAATTCATGAGCGACGAGGACAATGCCATCTTCGTCAGCCACGTCCTCCAATACCGGTCCGGAGTCGTCCATGGCGGCCATCAGACGATTGTACAAGTCCCTCAGGTCGGCCGCCTTGTCGCGCATCGCGGGCGAATCAATTTTTTCGAACTTTTCGATGTATGCGCCAAATACGACATGCACCGCCCACTTCGCGTTCTTGTGCTTCTTCTTTATCTTGTCCAGGACACCGTTCACCAGTCCCGGATCCTGCAGAATCATCAAGTGGGTTGCAAAGATCAGGCTGTCCTTGACGCCAGCCCTACTCTCCGAAATTTCTTTAATCTGAGCAATTTCTTTTGCCGTCTTGGAAACGGCTTTCAAGAACATCTGTTCTTCCGCAGCGATCCTGCTCTCGGGGAGCGTCTCTTCGACTACGGAAAACTCACGGTTCGCCACAGGGAACACCGTTCCCATCGCAAAACCGGGAGATGACGGCACACCCAGGAGTTCCGTTCTCGGAGACTTCCTGGAAGATGCGTCAGCGGCCTTGGCCACAAACTCAGCAGGGTTCTTCGTTGAAGTGGTCATCAAAAAGCTTTCCCAACTGCTGAACGACTAACTCTTCATCCTCGCCATCGATTTCGAACTTGACTTCGGAACCGGCAGGGATCGCGAGCATCATCACGTTAAGGATGCTCTTCGCATTGGCCTTTGAACCATCAAATACAATGGATACGTCGCTCTTGGCCTGACCGGTAATGTCAACAATCATACCGGCGGGACGAGCGTGAATACCCAATTTGTTGGAAACAGTAAATATCTTTGTAATCATCAATTCCTCAGAAGAAATCCACATTAATGTCAAGGCCATCTTGCAAGATGATCTTGAACAGGCTGTCAGCAGAGCGTACCGTCTTGACCAAATCGTCGTGCAGCTGTCGGTCGTTCAACAAAAGTCCGACCGTATTGTTTTTCGAGTCCATCTTGCCCTGCACCTTGGCAATCAGCCCATCCAAATGCTTGGTCACGTCTTCCAGTTCGGAGATGAGCTGGTTTGCGTTCCCCATGACCTTGTCCGTTCCGGCAAAGAGTCCGTTGATCGGTTCCTTGACACCATCGACAAGTTCGTTCACCTTGACCGTCACCTTGTTGAGGTTTGCAAGGCTCTTCTTGAGCTGCGGGTCAGTCGTCGAGACAAGCGAGATCAAGCGGTCTTCAAGAGTTTCGGCCTTCACGAGGAGCGTCTTGAAGCGGTCCTGGAAATCCGGATTTGCAATCGTACCGTTCAAAGCCACCTTCACGGCCTCGAGTAGCACCTTCGTGGAGTCGCAAACTTCACCGGCAAGCCCAAGCGCTTCGGCGATACCGGCATCGAACTGTCCCGTAATGGTATCTCCCGGCACGTAGTATTCTTCGGCATCCCCGAGGATCATGCCAATCTGGCGTTCACCCATGATACCGATGTTCTGCACGCGAATCTCGGAATCCTTCGGGATCTTCACATTCGACTTGAGCCTGATCGTGACGACCACGCGGTGTCCAGAAAGTTCAATGGATTCCACTCGGCCGAGCTTCACACCGTTAATCTTGACCGGGTCATCCAAAACAAGCGTACTCACCTGCGTAAAGCGCAAATGGTAAACATCAAACGTTTCACGTAAATCCTTCTCGTTCAAAAAGAACATGCCAAAAATCAAGATGACAATGGCTAAAAGAACGACAAGACCTACAGAAAAATATAGAGCAGTATTCTTTTTCATTCTAAAACTAATCTAGCATATTTTAGCTAAGTCCTGTGATAAGAAGGGCTTGTATTAGGCTATTTTTGACAAGGATAACCAAGAAAAAGTTTAACGAGCATTTTAATTCCTTATGATAGAAGAACCGATGAGCCAAGAAGGCGACATTTCCATTCATCTAGCCTCCCCAGAGCTAATCCATTACTGGTCCTATGGCGAAGTAACCAAGCCGGAAACGATCAACTACCGTTCCTTCAAGCCTGAAAAGGATGGTCTTTTTTGCGAAAAAATCTTTGGACCGGTCAACAACTGGGAATGCAACTGCGGTAAGTTCAAGCGCATCCGCTACAAGGGCGTCATCTGCGACCGCTGCGGCGTCGAAGTGACACACTCCAATGTCCGTCGTAAACGCATGGGCCACATCGAACTTGCCATTCCTCTGACCCACACCTGGTTCGTCCGTAACCAGCCGTGCGTCATTGGAGCGCTCCTCAACCTCAATACCAAGGACCTCGACAGTATCATCTACTACGAAAAGTACGTGGTGATTGATCCGGGTACGACCGATCTCGAAAAGAACTCCTTGATTGACGAAGAAGAAAAGCAAAACCTCATTGCCGAAGGCCGTGAATTCGAAGCCAAGATGGGAGCAGAAGCTATCAAGCAGTTGCTCGACCGCGTTGACCTAACTGCACTTTCCGAAGAACTCCGCCTGCAGGCGACATCCAGGTCGAAGATCAAGCAGGACGACGCCGTGAAGCGCCTCAAGGTTGTCGAGGCCTTCCGTAAATCCCAGATGGAAAGCTTCAAGAGCTACTACAATAATCCAGAAGCAGCCCAAGAGCGAGACAGAGACAAAATTTGGCTCAAGGGTCTTGCCGAATCTGTCGCCGAGTTCAAGGCTAATTACGAATCCAAGCACTCTGACTTTGTGCTTACCGACGCCTACGAAGAATTCCGTCACCGCTATCCGAACGAATCACGTTTGCTCGCCAATCAGCCATCCTGGATGATCCTTGACGTCCTTCCGGTGATTCCGCCGGATCTCCGTCCGCTCGTTCCGCTCGAAGGTGGCCGTTTCGCAACGTCTGACTTGAACGAACTTTATCGCCGTGTCATCAACCGCAACAACCGCTTGAAGAAGTTGCTCGACATCCGTGCCCCCAATGTGATTCTCTGCAACGAAAAGCGCATGCTCCAGGAAGCGGTCGACCAGTTGTTCGATAGCAGTCGCCGCTCCGCTCGTGCAGGTGCTGCACGTTCGCTCAAGAGCCTCGCCGAACTCCTCAAGGGCAAGCAGGGCCGCTTCCGTATGAACTTGCTCGGCAAGCGTGTGGACTACTCCGGCCGTTCCGTGATCGTTGTTAATCCGGAACTTCGTCTTGACCAGTGCGGTCTTCCGAAGCGTATGGCCCTCGAACTTTACAGGCCGTTCATCATCCAGCGCCTGGAAGAAGAAGGCATCACCTACTCGCGCAAGTCTGCACATAAATTCGTTGACGCAGAACGTCCTGAAGTCTGGGAATTGCTCGAACAGATTATTGTAGACCATCCGGTCATACTGAACCGCGCTCCGACGCTTCACCGCCTGAGTATCCAGGCCTTCTATCCGAAGCTCATCGAAGGGAATGCGATTCACCTCCACCCATTGGTCTGTCCGGCGTTCCACGCTGACTTCGACGGTGACCAGATGGCCGTACACGTTCCACTTTCTTTTGAAGCCCAGCTCGAATGTCGCACACTGATGCTTTCTTCGAACAACATTCTTCACCCATCTTCGGGTCAACCGATCGCGGTACCAAACCAGGATATGGTACTTGGCTTGTACTACCTCACCAAGCCTCGTTTCAACCGCAAGGGTGAAGATATGCACTTCTACGCCCCGGCCGAAGCCGTCCGTGCTTACGAAAACGGCGCCGTCGATTTAAACGCCTACGTCTACCTTAAACTTAAAGCCGGTCAAAAGATTTACAACGAATCCTTTGAAAAAGTCACTTTTCTCAAAGAAGACAGCATCATCAAAACGACCGTGGGACGCATCGTCTTTAACGAGATTGTTCCCGATGCAATCGGTTACATCAACGAAACCCTTGACATAAAATTTATAACAAAGTCCATTGAAAAACTCTACCGTCTCGCAGGTAACCGTACAACCGTCAATTACCTTGATGACCTCAAGGCCATCGGTTTCAAGTGGGCCACAAAAGCAGGCATTTCTATCGCAGCCGTCGATATGCTCATCCCTCAAGAAAAGCAGGAAATACTCGCCAAGGCTACCGAAGAAATTTTCAATATTCGATACAACTACGAAGAAGGTATCATTACCGATGGCGAGCGTTACAACCAAATTATTGAAGTCTGGTCCAAGACAACGTCCGACATCGCAGAGGAGCAGTGGAAATCGCTCTCCAGTGACCGTGACGGTTTCAATCCATTATATATGATGGTAGATTCCGGCGCCCGTGGCAATCGCGAACAGATTCGGCAAATTTCCGGTATGCGAGGGTTAATGTCGCAGCCGGTCAAGCAGCTTTACAGTCGGGATCTTATCGAAAAACCAATCAAGTCCAGCTTCCGCGAAGGCTTGAACGAGGTGGATTACTTCATTTCGTGTCACGGTGCCCGTAAAGGGTTGGCCGATACAGCCCTCAAAACGGCTGACGCAGGTTACCTGACCCGTCGCCTCGTGGACGTGGGCCAGGATCTCGTGATTACCGAAAAGGACTGCGGCACGACAAACGGTATCGAAGTTTCCGCATTCAAGGACGGTGACGATACTGTCATTTCTCTCGAAGAACGTCTCCTCGGTCGAGCTCCGGTCGATGACATCAAGCACCCGGTTACCGGCGAAGTGATCGTCAAGGCTGGCGAACTCGTGACCGAACGTGACCTCCCGAAGATTTCTGCTACGTATCTTGAACACATCAAGATACGCTCCGTGCTCACCTGCAACTCCAAGACGGGTGTCTGCGCCAAGTGCTACGGCCGTATGCTTGCTTCTGGTCGTCCGGTTGACCTCGGCGAAGCCGTGGGCGTACTTGCAGCTCAGTCCATCGGCGAACCGGGTACGCAGCTTACCCTCTGCACTACGGTTCATACCGACGGTCTTCCGCGAGTTGCAGAACTCTTCGAAGCCCGCGTCCCAAGGAACAAGGCTTACATCGCTCCAGTTGACGGACTCGTATCCTACGGTCCCAATATTCCCGGTCCCCACAAGTATCAACAAGTCATTATCACCCCGCCAAACGGAGATGCCGCAAATGTACTAGTTCCGTATGGAACCCATCTGACGGTCCATAACGGTGACCACGTCCATACGGGCCAAAAGATCAGCGAAGGCAATGTGGACCCGCACGACATCCTCAAAATTTTCGGACCCGAGGATGTGCAGCGCCACTTGGTGAACGAAATCCAGGCAGTGTATCGCCTGCAAGGTGTGGCTATTGCAGATAAGCACA
>JBGVAT010000196.1:0-12806 GCA_045224895.1 Fibrobacter sp. | reverse complement strand
CGGGCCTCACGGGTGTTTAATGGAAGATGTCATAAACAACAAAAAGCTTAACGCGATGGGGACGGCTAGCATCCCGAAGATTGTCTTGCAGTTTTCGGTCCCGGCCATCATCAGCATGCTCGTCGAAGCGCTCTACAACATTGTGGACCGTTACTTCGTGGGCCAGGGCGTCGGTAGCCTTGGCATCGGCGGCATCACGATCTGCTTCCCGATCGCACTTTTCATTATGGCCATGTCTATGATGATTGGCGTGGGCGGCAATACGCTTTTTGCCATCCGCCTTGGCGAACGCAAGTACCAGCAAGCGGCCATTATCCTCAATAACTCCTTCGTGTTGCTCATCATCATGGCGGTGTGTTCCTTTACGCTCGGCCAGATTTTCATGGTGCCGCTCCTCAAGCTCTTTGGCGCAAGTGACCAGCTTTTGCCTGTGGCTTCGAGCTACATGCGCATCATCTTGTGCGGTGCGATTTTCCAGACGATTGTCCCTGGCATGAACCACTTTATCCGCAGCATGGGCCATCCGAAAACGGCCATGACCCGCGTGATGATTGGCGCCGGCAGTAATGTGATTCTCGACTGGCTTTTCATCATGAAGCTCCACTGGGGCATCGAAGGTGCTGCTTGGGCGACGGTCTTGAGCCAGTTCATCGGCGGCCTTGCCGTGATGCAGTTCTTCGTGAAAAAGACGACGCCGATCAAGGTCAATCGCCGTTACATGAAGCTCCGCCTCCCGTACGTGCGCAAAATCTTCATTCTCGGCCTTCCGCCGAGCATTATGCAGATTAGCAACAGCCTTGTGAACGCCATTTTGGCCCGCAGCCTCACTTCGTATGGCACGCGAGACCTGCTGGTGGTGAACGGTATGAGTGGTGGTGACCAGGCGATTGCCGCGTTCGGAATTCTGACGAGTATCGTATCTATGATCATTTTGCCGCTCATGGGTTTTGTGACGGGTTCGCAGCCGATTATCGGGTACAATTACGGTGCAAAGTACAATAACCGTGTCCGCGACGCGCTCAAGTTCACTATGCTCTATGCGACTGCGTTCATCGTGATTGCGTGGATTCTCGTGATGACGAATACGCTTGCGTTTGTGGCGCCTTTTGTGCCGAACGACCAGAACATGCAACAGCTCACGTGCAAGGCTCTCCGTACGTTCATCTGTATGATGCCGTTTGTTCCGCTAGGTATGGTGTCGGGTAACTTTTTCCAGGGAACGGGCAAAGCTTGGCGTTCTATGTTCCTGAACGCTTGCCGTCAGCTCATTTTGCTGATTCCGTTCTTGTTGATTATGCCGCGCTTCTTCGGGCTCCGTGGCGTGTTCATGGCGCAGCCTATTGCAGACTTTGTGACGGCCTTCATCGCCATCATCATGCTCCGCGCCGAACTCAAGAACATCCCGCGCGTTTAACTATTGTTTTGTCACCCCGGCCTGTCATCCCGGACTCCGTTCCGGGACGGGGGCACCTTACACGCTAGCCCTCGCTGTCATTCCCGCCTCCGAGCGGGAATCTCCTTCTCATTGCATTTCGTCATAAAAAAGGAGATGCCCCATCAAGTGGGGCATGACAAATTTTGCACTGTCACCCCGGCTTGTGCCGGGGCGGGATCGCCTTACACGCTAGCCCTCGCTGTCATCCCGGACTCCGTTCCGGGATCACCTTACACGCTTGTTCTTACGCAGTGATGACTTGGTTCTTCCCGCAGTCCTTGGCGACGTACAGCAGCTTGTCGCTTTCGGCGATCAGATCGTTGATGTTCTCGATGGCGAACCCCTGGCGGGACGAAATCCCGATGGAAATCGTCACCGGAATGATCGTATCTTCCCACGAGAAAATGTGCTGTTCGATGGTCGTGCGCAGTTTGTCGGCTCGCTTTTTGGCATCATCCGGCGAAATTCCGTTCATCAAAAGCAAAAATTCCTCACCGCCATAGCGTGAAAACAGGTCGGAATCGCGCTTCTCGTCGCTCAGGAGACGGGCCACTTCCTTCAAGATCAGGTCTCCGCACAGGTGTCCCCAAGTGTCGTTCACGTGCTTGAAGTTGTCGATGTCGATCATCATCACGTGGATGAATGTGTTGTTCCTGCGGGCGTATACGAGTTCACCTGCCGAACGGTCCATGAATGCCTGGCGGTTCAAAAGCCCTGTGAGCGAGTCCGTCGTGGCCGCTTCGTAAATTTCTCGGCTAAAGGCTTCTTCGCTCGGATCCTTGTAGGCGACCTTCAGCACCATCTTGCCGATCTGGAGCCTGTTGTCGGAGTCTAGAATCTGCTTGTGGATGAAATTGCCGTCCACGAACGTGCCGTTTGTGCTGCCGAGGTCTTCGACCGTGACGCTGCTCCCGTCGAAAGAGAGGGCGCAATGCCTGCGGCTCACGAGTTCGTCTTCGAATCGGATGTCGGCGTCTTGGCCGCGACCGAGAATCACGGTCCCGCGTTCGAGCGGAATCTGGGTAAAGTCGTTCTGTGGGTAAAGGACAATCAAATGCGGGTGGGTGACCATCTGTTCAAATCGGATGGTGTTGTCGGTATTCATGATGGTCTCGTCTTCCATGCTTGTGCCTTTCCTTTTTTGTTGTCCTCGTCTTGTTCTGAGGACTTCGCAAATTTAAATATATGCATAGAAATTTGATTTAAATCACGAATTTTTTTATCAAGAAGTTTTCTTTGTAATTTTACTTTAACATAGGTGTTGAAAGATTGTGACTAAAGTTGTGAATAAATAAACCTAAATTTTTTTTCACATATCTTTGAAAGAAAAAATTCCTTTTTTCTAGATAAAAAAGTAGATTTCGTGACGGTGTGGCTTTCAAGAAGGCCGGTCTTTTTGTTTGCCTCAGTGGCTTAAGAACACAAATGGAAAAAAAACAATGAAGAACAGAATCAAATCCTTAAGATTATGGGTATTGAGTTGTGTTATGCTCATTGCTGGTGCGCAAAATGCATTGGCTGCTCTTTCTGGGTGTGAGGGTACAGTTTATCTCAAACTTCCTGATGGATGGACTACCGCTTATACCGTTGCTGGTGGTCAATTTATTGCTTTTAAAAAGAGCACGACGTACTCTAGCTGGTACGAAATTTCCACTTCTGCAATCGGTGGTACCAATTCCGCTGCCGAATTTTTCATTTCCAGCAAACTGAACGACTACGGTCAGGCTCCTGCGATTACCCCGACGGTGATCGATAAGGGCGTTCAGTTCGAAACTGGATCTGGTTTTTCCTGCGCAGATTTCGGAAAAACGACAAATGAACTTTGGATCCAGCCTTATCCGGGTAACGAAACCAAGACTTACCTCAGAGGCGAACCGCCTGACGTCAAGTATTTCTACATCTTCCTCCCGCAGAACGAAGCTTGGAAGAGCGCCACTCCGGTGATTGTCGAAGATGGCAAGTCTCGCGCAATGGATATCGATGCCGAACATTGCGGCTGGTATTTCAGACGCTATGTTGACGAAGAACTCCCGGCCAGTGTTCTTATCCAGAGAGATGATGACGAAGATGGTGCTGAAGCTATCGGTGTGAACGGTGCTTGGGAAACCAACCCGGCTTCTCCGGAAGCCATTCCGATGGACGCCATGTTCAACAACCTGTTCGAAGGCCAGGAAGCCCTTTACTTTGTTGCTGACGAAGAAAAGGCTTTGGATCTTGCCAATAATACTGCAAAGGGTTGGGATATCACCCGTCCGGATATTACGGGTAAGTGCGGTTACGATCTCGCTGCTTTGATTTACGATACTGATGCTTCTTTGCACGGTGCATTTACTTGCAACCCGGACTGGTCTCCTGGACAGACTCCGGCTCAGGCTCACGCTAACGCTTGCTATTCTGCTTCTGCTAAGTTCCAGGTGGCATCTGCTGGTGGCGAAGTTCCGTGTATCGGTGTGACCAAGGGTATGGTGGAAGAAACCCTTACCAAGAATGCGAATAATCAGAAGCGTATGAAGCTCACGGCCAAGGGCCAGAAGTGCTTCGGTTCTACTCCTGATGCTGCATTTGCTGCAATGTTCGATTATACCGAAGGCATCAACGAAAAATACTGCTTCAACATGACCTTTAACCAGGCTGCTGATGGCAAGTATGAATTCGAATCTGATACGTACCTCAGCCCGGGTGCTACAGTTCCGGGTGGCTTCTATCCTGCAGAACAGGAACCGGAAGCTACTATGAGACTTTCTCCGGCTCTTCCGGCTGCCGAAAACAAGCGCAAGGCCGAAGGCCCGACCTTCTTCTGCGCAGACTACAATAACCAGACTTCTTCTTCTCCTGAAGGTCTCCGTACTGTTCATCCGACACATGGTGTTCCGATGAGTGACTTGATTTGTAACGGTGGCGGCTGGGATGGCGGCATCGATTGCGAAGGCTACTTCCAGGGCGGTGAAGAATTCAAGATTGAACCGGGTTCTATCGGTCAGACTCTCTCCAAGAAGCTTGGCGTGACCTGGGAAGGTGACGGCTGGGGCTGGGCTTGCGAACAGATGGCTCCGGTTGGTTGGAAGTTCTATGAAACGGGTTCCGAAGACTCTACGGCTTCTTTGAAAGAAAAGAACATGAAACCGGATGGATCCTCTCGTTGGACCTCTGGTAAGAGCGACGCGACAGTGTTGACTGGTGCAGGCCGTAACCAGCACTTCTGCTTCGAATCCCATGCTACCTTCCGCTTCAAGAAGGGCCTGAAGTTCAGCTTCCGTGGTGACGATGACATTTGGGTGTTCATCAATGACAGACTGGCTGTGGACCTTGGTGGTACTCACCTTGCTGCTCCGGGCTTTGTTGACTTGGATAAGTTCATGCCGGAAGGTGAAGTTGGTGTTTCCTATCCGATCGACATCTTCTTCTGCGACCGTCGTACGACGATGAGTAACGTCCACATCAAGACGAATATGTTCATCGAACAGACCACTGGTATTAGTTACACCGGTAAGCAGGACAAGGAAGCTTACAAGAATCACGATAACGTGTTCAAGATCTGCTATAAGGAATCCGGTGGTGGATCCTGCGCTGCTGCTATGGGCGGTAGTAATGGTGAAAAGGAATACTGCGGTGATGAAATTACCGCTGCAGGTTTGAGTGTTTCTTATGAACTTACTACTGATCCGACTGCTAGCGATCCGAACGCCATTGTGATCAAGCAGTCCGACTTTGCTGCAAATCCGATCCAGGCTAATGGTGGTATCAACGTTACTGATCTGGTTCGTCCGATCATCAACGAAGATAAGTTGAAGGACGCTCTTCCGGGTGGTACGTACTACCTCGTGATCAGAATTGGTTCTGACTTCAAGGCTATCAAGATCCAGGTCAAGGGTAACGTTGGTGTTGCTAACCGTGATGCTGTTACTGTTGACGATGCTGGCAACTACAGCCTCCCGTACACCTTCAAGTCTCAGGCTATGGCCTCGACTGCTAAGGAAGACGGTTCTGTGGATCCGAGCCAGTTGGTTCCGCTCTACATCGCAGCCATTTCCGATCCTTGCACGACTCCGTCTTGCACCGACCCGCTCGTGATGCAGTCTGCTGAAAATACGACTTATACATTGGAAGCAAGCAAGAAGGCCACTTTCTTCACGGTGAAGGACGGCATTGCCACTCCGATTTCTGCAACCGATCCGCGTACGATTGGCGAAGGCGGTATCGACACGATCTACGTGACGGTCCCGATGAACGAATTGGATGCAACCGAAGAACTCGTGACCGTCAAGGTCAAGGGCAGCACTCGCGTGGCTGAAATCCTCTTCTTCGCTCCGAAGCTTGTGTTCGTGAAGTCTGAAACTTCTACCGAAACGGTTACGGGTGACCCGGATACCGAAATCAAGTTGAAGGGTTCTTCTTACCCGCTGTACGTCCTCGCTCTCAATGGCGACAACACGCCGTGCTTGGACTGCAACTTCAGCTTGTCCAAGAGCAGCACGCTCTCTTCTACGGGTTTGAACCACCTCTCTGGCTTTGAACTTGTGAATGGCCGTGCTACGATCTTGATTTCTTCCTCCTTGGTTTACCTCAAGAGCGAAGGCGGTACCGCAGCTACGTTCGTGATCGTTGGTCCTAGCTCTTCTCTCACGAAGGCATCTTATGGCAACATGCAGTTCCAGGAACCGCCGGTTCCGACTCCGCAGTTTGCTGATATCTACGACGTTCACGGTAAGAAGCCCGCTAGCGAAATGAATGTTCCGACTCCGTACTTCAGTGTCGAACAGGAATACCTCGACGGTATCGGCGACTCCCTCGTGATCTACTACCATCGTGAATTCCACAAGGACTCCCTCCCGGATCAGATCGTGGTTCGCTGGTCTGAAGACGAAAAGGATTCTGTCCTCTTCACGCACGAAGAAATTGTTGCTGGCGCCAGCTGCGGTGATACGAAGTGCTCTAATAGAATCTCGCTCTCGGGCAAGGAATTCTCCAAGGACGTTAAGACTTCTGGTTCTGGTACCGTGAAGTCCTGGGCTACTTACTGCCCGAAGTTCAAGGAAGACGGTACTTGCAGCTCCAAGCCTGTAACCAGCGCTTATGAAGGTGTCATTTACGACCGTATCGCTCCGATCATCGTCTCTGCTAGAACAGAAACGGAATCTGGTGGTAGCGCAGTTGCTCGCTTGAAGGTTGAATTCTCTGAACCGGTGCAGAAGACTACTGCTGGTGTCGCTCAGGGCGATAACGTGTTCCTCTTCTACATCAACAACGGTAAGAATCCTCGCGCCGAAGAAAATATGCCGCTCGCAACTGGCTTCGCCATTCCGGAAAAGCTCAAGGTTGTTGAATCCTGGCCGTATGACCAGAGTGGCGAGTTCCCGCAGGCTGGTGACTACATCCACTTCAGAACCATTGGCGGTGAAGGTCTCATCATGGACCAGTCCGACTACGCCGTTGCTCCGGGTGCTGATACTCTCCGCGTTGCTGATGATGCTACTCACAACTGGAACGTCGCTCCTGGTTACGAACAGACTGACCGTCTGCCGTCTCCTTGGGTCTTGATCTCTGGTAAGGTTAGCTTCTACGTGGTCAGACTCCTCGACAAGTCCAGCACTCCGCTTAGCCAGGCTGAAATGGCCAAGCTCCCGATCATTGACGTGTTCACCTTCGATGCCGACAAGGACGAAAAGGACTTCAACCAGGCTATCGAATTCGGTACCAACGGACTCAATGCCCAAGGCTTTGCTCCGCATGGCTGGTACGTCAAGAGTGACCTTGGTGCTTTGATCGAATCCAAGGAAGAATACTCTCAGAAGCTGAGCGGCAAGAAGGATCAGGTTTATCTTGATTACGACGTTCAGTACTTCACGAACCTTGGTACGTACGTTGCCGGCAAGAAGGGCCGTATCTACTGCGATGACAAGAAGAACCAGGAAGTCAACCATCGCACTTACTTCGATGGCAAGAACTGCGTAGACGTTCGTAGAAACTTCTACATCACCTGGAACTTGAAGTCCAACGAAGATCGCTTTGTGGGTGCAGGTGCTTACATCGCCAAGATTAAGACCTTCTCGAAGCTCGGTGATATCGGTAAGTTCAATACGGCCGATAAGACCGAAATGTGGGGTGTTCGCCACGGTGATGGCAAGAGCGCCGTCAAGATCAACGTTGGCAAATAACCAACCGCTTTCATAAAGCTTAAAGGCCTCCCGAAAGGGAGGCTTTTTTGTACGTTGTTCAATGCCTTTTACTATATTTAGGGTATGCGAAAGATTTTAATTGCAGCTTCTTTATGCGCTTTGGCTTATGCCGGATCGCCCACCGACTTGGATTCTCTTTTCCGCGGTAATGAGTACAAGCCCGCACTCAGCGCTTCGCTTCGCGATACGACGAGCAATTCGTCTGTACCGGCCAAGGTGTCGAATAAGAATGACAAGGCTGACGGTTACTATGTGCTCCAGTTCGAAGCTGTGGGTGATTTCGATGCCGCTCAAAGACGCAAGGCCCAGCTTTCTGCAAGCACGGGTTATTCCATTCAGGTTGTCTTTGATACGCCGTTCTACAAGCTTCGTGGCGGTGGATGGACCAAGCGCAAGGTCGCTGAAGACAAGGCCCGCGAACTCTCGGCTTATAACATCAACGCATTTGTCGTAAAGCTCCGCTAAAGTGCATTTCGCGGACCTTTGTGCCGCACACACTGTCATCCCCTCCAGCTGTCACCCTGGTTTGTCATCCCGGCCTTGTGCCGGGATCTTCTTACTCGCTTGCTCTTGCTGTCACCCCGGATTTGTTGCGCAAGCGCAATGCCCTTTGGCTCAGCTATGTCAAAGAATGAATTCTTTGACGCATCGTTCGCCTCGTGAGCCTTTCCGGGGTCACCTTACACGGTTTACTTACAGCAGTCCTAGTGTCTGCTTAATGCCGTGTTCGTCCTGCTTTAAAAGTGCGCGTTCTTCGGGCGAGACGAAACACATTTTACGTTCGTCATCTGGGCGCATCGAACGGTCTCTCGCCTTCACCTGCTTGTTTTCGAGCGAATAGAAGAACGGTCCCGTCTTGATGAACAACTTTTTATGCAGCGCCTGCTTGATGGCTCCTGTCAAAAGCACCTTTGTTTCGGCATCGGCGTTATCGACGTGGTGCAATTCCCAAATCCTCTGTAACAACAGTTCTCCATGGAGCGGGGACTCGTTGTCTACATAAAATTTCATCTGTTCCATCAGGACTTCTGCCGGAATCTCCTGGATCGGCAAATCGTTTGCCGGGTCTACAGTGGGATGTTCTACGGTGTACGGCTCAATTTCGGGTGCGTTGCTTATGGCAATTTCGTCGAGAGGCGTGTCTTCTTCCGGTGGTGGTGCGACACTTTGTTCGATGGCGATTGTCGTGATGAGGTTCTCTTTTTCATCGGTATTTGCGATGCTCCAAAGCGGGAACCACATATTTAGAATCTTCCAGCCGGCCCTTGAAAGCGCGTTCGGACGGACGTATTCACGGTCTTCGACAGACTCGTTGTATTTTCCGTAGTTGCAGTCGCATTCGATGACAGCGAGAGAACGCTTGGAATTGTTGGCGTCTACGACGACCGGTCCAAGAGCAATGCCGTTTGGCAAAGTGTAATCCCTGAACGGGATGTTTTCTTTTTCAAGGACTTCTTTAATTTGTCTGCCAAAAACGGACTCGTCTGCAATTTCGCTGTTGGAGCCGCTTGTGGATTCTGTTTCCTTGGCCTTCAGAGCCTTGAACCAGTCGACGAGAGGTCCTGCCTTGGCTTCTGAAAGCTTTCGGGAATCTTCATTGTCGATATACAAAACGAGCTTTTGCTTTGCAAGCGTTGTGCAGATCGATAGCTTGCGATGCCCGGCGGATCCGGTGGCGAATTCGACGTCGCCGCAAACAAAGATGACATCGCGGAACAGGTCGACGGCGCGTTCAATGGTCTTGACATAGAACTTGTTTTGCAAGTTTCCTTGTGTAAAGAACTTTGACGATGCCGGATACTTCTGGAGAAGCTTCTGGATTTCGTTTTCGATTTCAGCGCAATGCGCCGGGTTGAACGCAACGATGCCAAGCGTCTGGCTTGGATTCTTGATGGCGTGCTGTACCGCTTTTTCGGCAATGGTCAGAATTTTGTCGTAGACAATCTTGACGGTTTGCGGGTTCTCTTTTAAAGTTGTCGAGTTGGGGTACTGCGCAATTTCGTTGTCGTAAATCTTGCTGTTCGCAAAACTGAAAAGTGCAGGGTCGGCATATTGAGTCGTAAAGCCGATGAGCTTTGTGCCAATACCCTTGCGGAGCGCAGCCGCGAGGACGCTGTCCTTGAAGAAAATGGACTGCGAAGAAATGTCCATATTGCAGGCGTCAGTCGAGATCTTTTCGAGCGAAGGGGCGCAGGAATTGCCAAACAAGATTGTCCTTTTGGTGTTGATGATTCCTGGCATGGCTTCGGCTATGCTTGTGCAATCGGCGTCCAAAAAGAGCGTCACGTCAAAGGCGCTCGGCTCCAATTCGTAGGATTGCGACAAAGTAATGCTTTGCAACAAGGCTGGCTTTTTTTCGACGAGTTCATGGGCTGCACGAAAGTTGGCGTTGCAGAACTGGTCCAAAAGCGTCTTGTATTGACTGCCTTTTTGCTTGCGCTGTTTTGCGGAACTGCTGAACAATTCCGGACAGTTGGCCGTTGCCGTCTGCATCTGGCTGTTTGTCCAGGCTCGTGCAAAAGCCGTTGCGATTTCCTGATTGGCGTTCTTGGCGTCTCTGATAAATTGCGCAAGGCTTTCGCAGGGCGAGTCGCTGACATTGTCCATCTGTTCGCAAAGTTCCAGATAGATGTCCTGTTCCTTCCAGTGCTTAGCCCAACCGTCAATCTTCTTTATCCATAAGTCCATGTCGAGCGATTCGAGTGGTTCGCTCAGGTTGAGCGACTTGCCGATGCTCTCAAGATCCTGTTGCAACTGCTTGATGCTGGACTGCAAAACGTCCTGCTTGGCAGCCAAGGGCTTGAACAGGTGCCATTGCCCAAGGATGTGGATCAGATGGTCTATCTGGTCATTGTTCTTGTTACGCGAACGGAAGGCATAGTAGTGCTGGATCTTGTTTGCCAGTTCTTTCCAGTCCGTTTTTTCGAACTTCCAGTCCCTGCCAAAAAGTCTTGTGGCAAGTACCGAAGAATCCTTGTATTTGCGCCTGTGGTCCTGAATTTCGATCAGCTCGTTGATCTTTTCGACAAGCATTTCGTCGGAGGTGATGCTCTTTGGATTCCTGAACACGGAGAGCATCAGACGCTTGGGTCTGCGGTAACGGTCCGAAAGCCCCTTGAGGGCAGAACCGAGACTTTCTACAAATTCATTTCGTGCTGCAAGGACGTTGGTCTCGATGGCATCGTCGGTGAATACATCGGAACCTTTGCGACGGTAGCTAGACCAGCGTTCGCCCGAACTGGGCAAGTCCATCAAGTCGTCCTGATAGGCAATCCAGCCGTTGGAGTGGAGATCCCATTCTTCAAAGCCGGGCATGTCGTTGTCGAAATACTTCTTGAAGGTATTCGTCAAATCGAGAATGTCAGACAGCTTGAATCCTTCTGGGAAAAGCTTGGACTTGCGGGCGCTTTCGACGATGGGCTTGATGATTTCGATCAGGCTCTTGGCGCGCTCCAGATCTTCGCCAATCGTGTTCTTTCGTTCCATCGAAATGGCGGGCAGCTTGACGCCTTGGAAGGCGTTGTAAATTTCGATCCCGTTCTCGTTGAAGAACAGGTGGGCTATCTGTTCAAGGCTAGCATGAATGGATTTGAACTTTGTAAAACGTAATTGTTCGACGTTCTTGAACAGGTCGCTCGAAAACTTGGTCTTGATGTGCTTCAGCTTGGCGATTTCGTCCAGGAGTTCCGTAAGCTTCACTCCGCTCGGCTTGAGCGGAAGGTTCACGGAATCGTAATACGAAACGAGCTTTTCGCGGGTCTCGTTCAGCTTCGGCAAAAGCTCACTGCGGTCGGGACCCTGGAAAGAGCGGAATTCCGGTTTCCAGGCGTTTTCGAAGTTCTGCTTGGTGATGGCTCGGCGGCTAATGACGCAGACCTTTTTCTTTTGCTGGAGCAAGTCGGCAACGATGTTTACGGCTACCTTGGCTTTTTCGGCTCCGGGAAGCGTCTGGATTGCGTATGCGGTTGTGCAGTTCAGGGCATCGACTGTCGCCTTGTTCGTTTGTGAATCCGTGACGTAGGGGAAGTAATGGTCTGCCGGATTAAAGATGTGGTCGTACGGAGCTTCTTCAAAAAGCGAAGGCTGTGTTGCGAATCCGTCATTTCCGATGGTCGCTGTGAAAAACTCGTTGTTCGCGACTTTGGCGGTACTCCAGTTGCCGTAGGCAAGGTTCTTCTTGAGTAGAATGCGGTTTGTGCTGTAGAACGTGATGCAGTAGCCGTTGCGCGTGAACTTCCAGTCGCTTTTGGGGGCTATCTTTTTTTCGAGCGTGTCGAGGAACTTTTTAATGGCGAAGTTCCCGTTCTTGTATAAGTCTGCTGCGACAGGGAAGCGGATGCTCTCGTCGAGCGTCGGAAGAGCTATGTTTTCGATAGGGGCACGAGTGGAAATTGCCACTGTGTCGCTCTTTTCATCGTAGGCCAGCGGAATGAGGAGTGCTGGCGCTAAGGACTTTTCGCCCCACTTGATGAACCCCATGGCTATGTACAGGTCCTGGTTGCAAAAGTCTTCGGATTTTGCCTTGAGTACCTTGCGGAATTTCGCCAAGTCGGCGTTCTGACGTTCTTCGTCGTACTTTTCCGAAACTGGGAAAAAGGAGGCGAGGGGGCGTGGGGTTTTCTCGTCTTGCCACGTTTCAAAAAACAGGTCGGCATTCCCTAAAAGAAGTGGGGACTGGAACTGTTTTTTTTGCGAGAAGCAAAGCAAAAGGTCTCTATTTTCAAAGGTTGCGGCTTCTTCGCGGATCTTTTCTATGGTAGCAGACATTGACGTTGAGGTCATACCACGAATATAAATTTTTTTTTGCAATGCGTCTTTGTTTTTTGCTTCTACGAACCGAAATCGAAAAAAAATTATGCGGGACAAAAATATAAAAACAGTTTTTTGTGCTTTGTCTGCCTAGCACTCTTTTGCTATATTTGACTTCGTTCGATAAAGGGGGCGCTATGCTCAAGTATTACAAGATCGAATCCGGTCGTCTCTCTGTAGCTCCGAGCGAGGAAGCTGCTGATATTGTAATGATGGGTTCTCTAAGCCAGGAACAGCGTAGCGTTCTTGTTAAGGAATATGAAATTACCGAACATACGATTGCATCTGCATTCGACTCCGACGAACTTTCCCGTATCGAATACGACGATGATTTTACGACCATCGTGTTTAAGAAGCCCAAGAATTATTCTGCCGAGGATAATTTC
>JBGVAT010000195.1:0-9606 GCA_045224895.1 Fibrobacter sp. | reverse complement strand
GCGGAACGTTGAAGTCAACACGGATGAACACGCGCTTGCCGGCGAGTTCGAGATCTTCGATAGAAAGCTTTGCCATTATAGCACCTTCTTTTTAGGGTTAAAAATTTACACGGGGAAATATAGTAAATGAGAAACGCCAAGTGTTATAGGTTCAAGGCAAAAAAACGCCCTTCCAGACGCTCTTTTTGTAAACGTCATTTTACAAAGACTATGTATAAAGAAATAAATGTTTTTTTCATCACAGATTTACTTCTTGTAAAAAAAATATATAATTCAATATGGCTAAATATTTTTATATATTTCCTGAAAAATTGGTATACTCGGAGTAGTAACAGATGAAGCGTTCTATTTTATTGGCTATTTGCCTTTCCGCCGCCGCAGCATTCGCTGGAGCATATGATATTAGCGATTTTACTGCCAAAGATGAAGTCTCGACAGACAACTATGCAACAAACCTGAGCACAGCAACACTCGACGACGCCACCTCCGTTCCGGCAGGCAGCATCGTCCTCCGTCAGAAGTTCGCCGAATCCGGCATCAACGTCTACCAGCTTTACAAGGGTCAGGCAAACGACATTTCTTCCATGACCGCATTGAGCATTCCGACAAGTATGTCTTACAGCGAAGTGGTCAAGGCCAAGCTTTACAAGCGTCGCGGCACAATGCCGGGCGACGACGTCGAAAAGGTATACTTCGACGGCAAGTACGTTTACGTTCCGGGTCTTTCCTCTGCAGTCGCATACGTCAACGGCGCCCCTGTTGACCTGACTGGCGAAGAAAAAGCCTCCACCAAGGCTGCAGCAGCTCCGAAAACGGACTGTGACGAATTCGATGTTTCTTGCGACGAAGACATCCTTGCCGCAAAGAACAACAACTATGATGTTTCCGGCGACTTGAACAGCACGAACGCCCGCGCCGATGCTCGTGACTACTCCGCATCCGCAGCAGCACAGGACGTGACCGACCGTTTCGGTATTGCTGACGAAGTCCGCTTCTGGAGCGCAGTTGCTCTTTCCGCCGTTGCCGCAGGCAGTGCCGTTATGGGTGTTGTCCAGCAGATGAAGTCCAGCGAAGCCAACGACGCCCTCAAGAAACTCCAGAGCGTGTCCAAGGCTGTTGACGACAAGATCAACATCGCTTGCAGCGACAAGCCCAACACCGCAAAGTGCATCGAATACTACAAGACCCAGCCCAACGCTTACACGGCTCCGGGCTGGACCTATCAGAACCTTCAGAGCAGAATCAAGACTGACAAGGACACCAAGGATTCTTACGCTATGGCACGTAACCTCTGGTTCGGCGTCACGGCAGTTTCTTTGACCACGGCAATCGTACTGTTCGCATGGTAATGTCACAAGGGCAGATCCGCCTCAAAGACGTTCAATTTGATTGCATCGTTGGCGTACTCCCGTTCGAGCGCGAAAACGAACAGCCCGTCATCTTGAACCTGACTCTTTGGTTGGACTTTGCCCAGGCTGCTAAGACTGAAGATTTAAACGAATCTATAGACTATGCAAAACTGGCGGAAGAACTGAAAGCGTTCATCCGCCTTTCTTGTTTCAAGCTTGTCGAGACACTTGTCGTCAAGACTGCCGAATACGTCCTGAAACATTATCCCAAGGCTGACGCGGTCGAAGTCTCCATCGTCAAGCCCAAGGCAGTCCCCGGTTGCTTAGGCGCCGAAGCAAGCGTGAAGATTTGTAGGAAGTTGGAAGTTGGAAGCAAGAAGTAGCTCACATTAGCGAGTCATCCTGAACCAGTCATCCTCGAAGCGCAGCGTAGGGGATCCAGAGCTTTATGTTCTTAAATCAAGGATTCAAAAAGGTCTTTCCATTCGGAATTAACAGATTCAATTAATCGTATTTTGTCGCACCGATACAATCGTTTTAATTTTTTCTCCCTCTCTATAGCAAAGCGAATTGATGAACATTCTTCAAAATACCCCAATTTATCCACATTATATTTTTTCGTAAATCCTGGAATAATTTTGGACTTATGCTCTAAAACGCGCCTTTTTAAATCAGAAGTCACCCCGACATAAAGAGTTCCGTTTCTTTTATTGAATAAAATATATGTAAAACCTTTCCTTTGCATATTCATTGACATACATTTTTTTCTGGATCCCCTCCCCCATCGCGCTATGCGCTCAAGGGTCGAGGATGACGAACAGCATAAATCAAGCAGCGGCCTATCATCCTCTAAATGCTCTATACCGCAAGGCTTCGGAGAGGTCCATGACATCGACAGCGGAGGCTCCGCGAAGGTCTGCTATCGTTCGAGCCACCTTCAAAAGCCTAAAGTAGCCGCGAGCGCTCAAATCCATTTTCGACGCCGCAGACACCGCAAAACGCTCCACATCCGCAGTCATATTCGCAAACATCCGAGCATATTCCGAAGTCATTTCGGCATTGGATTTAAACGGCAAGCTGTTGAACCGTTTTCGCTGAACCGCTCGAGCCGCACACACACGCTTGCGGATTTCAGCCGAAGCCTCAGCAACACCTTTTGCAGCAAACAAGGAAGCATCCACCGGCGGCACACACACCTGGATGTCGATACGGTCCAGCAACGGTCCTGAAATCTTTTCGCGATAGCGTTTTTTCGCCTCGGGCAAGCAAGTGCATTCATGCTTAGGATCCATCGCATAACCGCACGGGCACGGATTCATAGCAGCCCCCATCATAAACCGCGCAGGCCACACCACAGTTCCACTAGCCCTGCTCACCGAAATTTTACCTTCTTCCATCGGCTCGCGCAACGCCTCCAAAACACTACGGTTGAACTCCGGCAACTCATCCAAAAACAGCACCCCGTTATGCGCAAGGCTCGCCTCCCCCGGCAAAAGCCGGGTGCCACCGCCCACCAGCGAAACCATAGACGCCGAATGGTGCGGAGAACGGAACGGCCGCGACATCACAGGCTTGAATTCCTCGGAATCCCCGGAACGCCTCGCACACGAATGAATGCGCGTCGTCTCCAAAATTTCAAGTTCCGTCATTTCGGGCAAGATTCCGAGCAGGCATTTAGCACAAAGTGTTTTCCCAGCACCTGGTGAACCGACCAACAAAAAATTATGCGCTCCCGCGGCAGCAATTTCAAGCGCCCGCTTAACGCCATCCATCCCAATCACATTCTTAAAATCAGGAATTCCGTCATCCACCTTTTCGAGGTTCGACGAAATTCCCGTAGCCACAATCACGTCGTGATTCGAATTCCGCTCCAGAATTTCGACACATTCCCTGAGCGAATCCGCACAGACATAACGAAGACCTTCCACCAGCGACGCTTCTTGCACATTCCCTCGCGGAACCACAAGAATGCTGTTACGCTCTGCGACCAAATTCATTGCGATGGACAACACTCCTCTAACTGGCTTCAATAAACCATCCAACGAAAGTTCGCCCACAAACACGTAACGATTCAGCTGCTCGACTTCGATTTCTCCGGTCGAAACGAGCAAGCCAATTGCCAGTGGAAGGTCTAATGCACTCCCCTCCTTTCGCAAATCCGCTGGCGACAAGTTTACCGTCGTGCGGTAGCCTGTCACCACTTTCCCGATAGAACGAATGGCAGAAACAACACGTTCACGGGATTCCCTCACTGCATTGTCCGGAAGCCCTACCAGCGTAAAACCAGGCAACCCTTGAGAGGCATCAACTTCTATACTGACTGGAACAGCCTTTATCCCAAACAAACAATAAGAACGGATTCTGCGAAACAAGTCAACCTACCTTATGCTACAGCGGCTTGATACTTTTCGAGTACGCAATTTTCGATGTGTTCACGCAGCTGGCGCGTAATCGGCAAACAAATGCTGCGGTAATCTTCACCCTTGTAGAACGGATCGTTCGGATAGCCCACAAAAAGACCGTTTTCGCCGTCCATCACACGGAGCCCGCGAATCTGCATCTGATCGTTCAACACGATTGTCGCAAGACCTTTCATATGCCCCAGATTAGCGCCTTCCTTGAACGGGAAAACCTGCACGTTAGTCACCGCCAGGCAATCGAACGGCATAGCCGCCTTTGCATACTTTTTTTCGACTTTGTTTTCATTCTGTTCAGCCATATAGACCTCCTGATTTTGGTTCAATGATGTTTCGCCGCAAGCCGATGCATCAACATCTCTGCGGAATCACGTCCCCTATTGCAAAACATATGCCAAAAACGGAAACGGCTTTTTTAAACAAATTTCAACAGTTTTGCGGGTCAAAAAAAGTGATTAATCACTTTAATCACTGATTAATCATTTTAATCACTTTTTTCTTTTGCTACTTTATAGCTATGCTTTTAAAACCGAATATGAAATGGACTGCAAACCAGGGAATCATACTCCCGATGGTCACTGCCGAGTTTTCGCAAACGCCCACTAGCGTCATTGTCAAGTTTACCGTCGAAGAGCCTGTGGACTGCTACCGCGCCGCCGTTCAAGAAGACAACGGACGCAGCTGGGAAGATTCCTGCGTGGAAATCTTTTTGCAGAACCCGGCGAACCCTGCAGAATATTTCAATTTCGAAACAACAAGTCGAGGCTTTGTGCTTGCCGCCCGCGGCACCGACCGCAATAACAGACAAACGCTCACGCTTGACGAGATTTCAAAAATCAAACGTTCAGGCGCTGCGCCAAGCATTCAGGACGATTCCGTCTACTGGACAATGACGGTTGAAATTCCTGCCGAGATTTTTGGAATTAAAGCATTCGAGGCACCGCTCCGCGGAAACCTCTACAAGTGTGGAGATAAAGCAAAAGCACCGCATTACCTGAGCGCATTCCGCATAGAAACAGAAAAACCGGACTTTCATCGTCCGGAGTTCTTTGATGTTTTGTAATACAAACTAGAGAACCTTGTCATGCCCGCCACTGAGCTCTTTGATCACTTAGTGCTTTAGCACTTATGTGAGCATGATCCGCGTATGGGGAGGGCATCTCCTTTAATAAAACAAGAAGGCGATTCCGGCTCGGAGGCCGGAATGACAGACACAGCTACATCATACGGAGTTTCATCTCGAAGACGGCGCGATCGTTTTCGTCAAGGATTCGCATGTATGTAGCCCCATTGTGATCAGCTCGGAAGATTCTCATCGTCTGCCCTTCTTCGGATTCGCCCAAGTAATGGACTTCGAGCTCTGACGGAATGCAGAGTTCCAAATCCGAAGCGCTGAACACATTGAGCGCAAGCTTCACATACTCGATGTTGTTCATGTGGTGCGACATATCGATATGCTGCGGCAGCACCTTTTGCTGATAAACTTCTTCGTATTCTTCAGGCTTCACGTTAAAGCGGTCGAATTCATCCGTCATGAACGCATCCGGGAATCCTTCCGACGGAAAGTCCACATCCGAGAGACGCATCGGGCGATGGCGATCGAGGCTCAAGCAACACATTTCCTGCTTTGCAAAAATAATCGGTTCGCCTTCCACCGTGGTGATTGCCGTATTTTCGTTCAAACGAATCAACTGGTTATCAGCCGGGAAAGACGTTGTCACGACCTTATCGCGCCAATACGGACGCTTGAGGAACTTGAACTTCGCCTTGTAAACGACCCAGAAGCCGCCCTTTTCTTTTACCACGAAATTGTCCATTTTCATGGCGCCAAAATTTTCAGTAATATTGTCCTGGACCATAAGCACCGTCTGAGCAAGGCCCATCTTTCCAGAAACATCGATATAAGCCGAAGTAATCGTTCTCGGCTTTTGGAACACGAGCGGATTTTTCGCCAAAGTATAAATATCAATCATGGCTTTAATATAAATTTTTTTATCATTTGGGCGCATGTCTACCGTTATTATTTTCAACAAGCCATTTGGCGTTTTGAGCCAGTTTACCCCCGAAGCGGGCCACCCCGCCCTCGACAGCTTCGGATTTCCGCCGGGAGTGTACGCCGCAGGCCGTCTCGACCACGACAGCGAAGGCGCTTTGCTCCTCACCGATAACGGCAAGCTCATCAAAAAACTGTTGGACCCGAAATACGAGCATCCACGCACATACTTAGCACAAGTGGACGGTCAAATCACGGATGAAGCAGTCCGCAAGCTCGCAAAAGGCGTAGACATCAAAGGCTACCATACCAAGCCCTGCAAGGCTGAAATCGTCGAAGCCCCGGACTGGATTTGGGAACGCAATCCGCCGGTACGTTTCCGAGCAAATATTCCCACCAGCTGGGTAAAGCTCACACTCATCGAAGGCAAGAACCGTCAAGTCCGTCATATGACTGCCGCCGTCGGCTTCCCCACGCTCCGCCTTGTCCGTGTGCAAATCGGAAACATCCCGCTTGGCAAATTAAAGCCCGGCGAGTGGCGCATTGTTACAGACAATGTTATTTAAAAATCCGCCGGTCGTTCCGACGGAAGATTTTTTATTTCGAGTTTTCTTTTGACTGGCGTTCACGTTTTTCGTGATTATAGATAAACGGCTGTACTAGAGCTTTAACAAAAGGTTCCGCATTCTTCACATTTTTTGTCAAATAGCAATCCTTGTCTCCATTACGGCACTTGTCCCACTCTATCCCATCTTTTACTTTATCATAATTAAGATTTTCACCAAGGCATCCGCTTCCCAAGTCCATACATTTGGGTAAATTTGGAGACACATATAATACAGATTCAGGAACCCAAATTTTTTCATTGTTTTGAGTTTTCAAAGTATCCGACATAAGCTGAGCCACCGCTACCGAGCCGTAGCACATCAAAAAAAGTATCGCGATACGCAAAGCCTTAAGCATACCTTTAATATATACAAATTTGACTAAAGTGTCATTTGGACCCCCAAAATAGCACACACCTCTCAACCAAGCTCATTCAAGCAGGTTTCGAAAGAAGCCTGTTTTTTTTCATATAAAATTTATTATTATTCCTGTACAATCTAAAAAGGTGATTCAATGAAAAAGATTTTGTCTATTTCACTTATTTTCGCAGTACTTGTACTTTCTGGCTGCGCCATTCTGACGGGCACAAGGATGCGTCCCATCGTTCTTGGGCAAATGCTCATCTACGTCCGTGTATCAACAGCAAAGGCTTTCATCGCAACAGAAATGCCTGAGAAACTTGAAATTGATACCCCATTCAACGTCAACTTTCCATTCAATTACAAAAACGCTGTTCATGACACCACTAAAGGAATCGCCTCCGTTACGTTAAATAACAATGATTTAGAAATGGGTTTCATACTCGCTTCATACAGCAAAGCTGTACAAAACAATCCTGAAGTTTTCCAGAACAATATAAGCGATTCATTAAAGACGACTAGAATTTTCACCGCTTACGATGAATTTTTCAAAGATTGTACAAATGAAAACCTTATCGATGCTGGCTATAATTCCGAAAAAAAGTATACACACAGATGCTACAAAATAACACATGATAACGGAACGCCAGAGGACATTTGCCTCGCATCAAGATTAACCCCAAAAGGAAACATCGCTCTTGTTTTCATGCGTAGTTTAACGTTTGACACAAATGTCAAGACAGAACTTTTTGATGCCATTGAAAGCATAGAATTCAAAGACTAGATAATCCTCAAATTTGCACATACAAGAACGCCCCGCAAGCACAAACCTGCGGGACGTTTCTATTGAAAGGGAGATTCCCGGTCGAGGCCAGGAATGACAGCATCAGATATAAGTCTCTGCCTACTGTCTACTTCCTACTTCTAACTAAATGAGTCCTTCGAAGAAGTTGTTGCCCCAATGAGACTCCGTATTTGGCTAATGCAGAAAAGAACTTGCGACGCCAAATACTCCGCGCTTCTACGGCTCGTTAAGACGAGCCGCATCCGCTTGGCGCAAGGGCAACAACCTTTAGATCAATCCTTCGAAGAAGTTGTTGCCCTTGTCATCAACGAGGATGAATGCCGGGAAGTCCTTGATCGTGATCTTGCGGATGGCTTCCATGCCAAGTTCCGGGAAGGCCACGATATCGTTCGAAAGGATGTTCTGTTCAGCGAGGATGGCAGCCGGACCACCGATAGAGCCGAGGAAGAATCCACCGTACTTCTTGCAGGCGTCGGTCACGTCCTGAGAGCGGTTGCCCTTAGCGACCATGATCATCGAAGCACCCTTGCTCTGGAAACGCATCACGTACGGGTCCATACGGTTAGCCGTCGTCGGGCCGAAGCTACCCGTCGGCATGCCTGCCGGAGTCTTGGCCGGGCCAGCGTAATAGATCGGGTGGTCAGACACGACCTTGAGCACGGTCTTTTCTTCGTCCGTGAGTTCTTCACCACGTTCCTGCTTGTCAAAGATTTCTGCAATCTTGGCGTGAGCCATGTCGCGGGCCACGATCATCGTGCCCTTGAGGGAGAGGCGCGTCTTCACCGGATACTTGGTGAGGTCGGCGAGCACTTCCTTCATCGGACGGTCGAGGTCAATTTCGATAGCCGGAGCGAGGTTCACGGCGTTGCCAGCCGGGATGTAGTTTTCCGGATGGTGTTCCATCTTTTCGAGCCAGAGGCCGTTTTCGTCAATCTTAGCCTTGATGTTACGGTCAGCAGAGCAGCTCACGCCGATAGAAACCGGGCAGCTAGCAGCATGACGTGGAGCGCGAATCACGCGGACATCGTGTACGAGGTACTTGCCGCCGAACTGGGCGCCAATGCCTGTCTTCTGGCAAATGTGGAGAACCTTTTCTTCCATTTCGAGGTCGCGGAAAATACGACCGCCTTCAGAACCGCTCGTCGGAATATCGTCGAGGTAGCCGCAGCTAGCGAGCTTCACCATGTGCGTGTTCATTTCGGCAGAGGTTCCGCCAATCACGATGGCGAGGTGGTACGGAGGGCAAGCGGCTGTACCGAGTGTCTTCACCTTTTCGGCGAGGAACTTTTCCAAGGACTTCGGGTTGAGGAGCGCCTTGGTCATCGGCCAGTAATAAGTCTTGTTAGCAGAACCACCGCCCTTGGCGACGAACAAGAACTTCATTTCGGCGCCTTCTTCGGCGTGGATGTCGATCTGGGCCGGGAGGTTGCAACCCGTGTTCTTTTCTTCGTACATCGTAAGCGGAGCAATCTGGCTGTAGCGGAGGTTCTTGGTGGTGTAAGCGTTGTAGACACCTTCAGAAATCGCTTCGGCGTCATCAAAGCCCGTCCAGACCTGCTGGCCCTTGTGGGCAACGCAGATAGCCGTACCGGTGTCCTGGCAGAACGGAAGGATGCCCTTGGCGGCAACGCAAGCGTTCTTGAGCATAGTGAGGGCGACAAACTTGTCGTTATCCGAAGCTTCCGGATCCTGGAGAATCTTTGCGACCTTGGCCGTGTGTGCCGGACGGAGGCAGAATTCAACTTCTTCAAAAGCAGCCTGGGCAATCTTTGTCAAAGCTTCCTTGGAAACCTTGAGAATCTTCTTGCCTTCGAATTCGGCGACAGAAACGCCATCTTTACCGAGATTCACGTATTCGGTAGTATCTTCACCGTGCTGGACGGTAGCTTCGTATTTAAATGCCATAGTAGTTTGGGCGCCAGAGGCGCAGTTGATAGTTAAAGGACAGGTCCACAGTCATTGGTCAATAGTCATTAGTTTTATTTAGGCGCCAAAGGCGCAATTATATCTAATAACCAATGACCAACTACTAAAAACCATATTTCGTTACTTTCGGCTGTAAAAATAATTCTTTCCA
>JBGVAT010000194.1:0-11742 GCA_045224895.1 Fibrobacter sp. | reverse complement strand
TTTAGACGAGGCTCGGCAAAGCCACCAAGATTCTCCTTCCGGAGAGGCTCTGGTAAACCAAGGGTCTGCATCGGGCTCAACCGTAAGAGGGTTGGCGAAAGTAGCACAGCCCGGTGCAGATTCCCCTGCCGACCTTTTCCCCGAAGATACCGCCAAGAAACCTTACGGCACCTGCAAGCACGTGATGCTTACCGATGCCGACGGCCACCACTTGCGCGAAGTCTACGGCCAGGACCTGGCACTCGCCATCGAAATCCTTGACGCCTACCTCGAAAACAATCCGAAGGCGCTCAAGAAATACAAGAACCACGCGGCCGTGCTCCGCAAGGGCAACTGGGTTTGGCAAAAGGTGCAAGAGAACAAGCTCACCGCCAAGCGACTCGAAAACGCGAACGCACCAAAGAACGCCAAGAGCTTCAAGCAGCAGGACCTTGACGCACGCACCGAATTCTTCAGCCACTCCATCTTTGACAACGGAGACGTTCAATGAACACCCAAGAACAGGTAAACAAGTTTTCCAAACTGCTCAGGATGCAAGTCATAGAATTCCTTGTCAAGGAAGACGTGTTCAAGTATCGCGGCGAGCGTCTGAACGACGCCGACCTCGCAATGACCGTCATGTTCATCGACAAGATTCCATGCTGCACCCGCAAGCTGCGGTCGCTATTCGCCGACGCGCACCAGTACCACGAAGACATCGGAATGATGCCGCACGCTGCCACCATCGCCGACCTTGAATTCTGCATGAAGCAGCGCTGCATCGGCTTCCAGTGCGAACAGCGCATTGCGCATTCGTGGATCCCGTACAAGGAAGACGAAGATTTGCGCAGACTCCCCGCATTCAAGCAGCTCGCGCAAATTTACGCGCCGCTTATCCAGGCCGGCAAGAAAATACTCCCTCCAGTCGACCGCAAGGCCGTCATGAGCGAGGCCCAGGCAATCATCAACCAAGTTTCTAACGCAATCACCGCATAGGAGTTTTATGTCAACGAATGTATGCACTTTTGTCGGCCGCCTCGGCGACAACCCGGAAATCACTACCATGCCGAACGGCAAGGAACGCGTGCGTTTTTCCATCGCCGTGGATCGCAACTACAAGCGCGAAGACGGCAGCCGCCCCACCGACTGGATCCCGGTCGTCATTTGGGGTTCCGCAAATTACGCCCGCAAGGTCCACCTGGGCAAGGGAGACAAGGTGTGTGTCACGGGCCGCTGGGAAATCAACAACTGGACCGACAACGACGGCATTCCGCGCACGACGGGAGCCCTGAACTGCACCGGCATCGAACTCACGGGCCACCGTACCACCGACAAGAACCAGGCTGCACAGGAAGGTGCCGCCGCTACCAATCCGGAATCAAACACCGCAGTCGACGAAGACTTGCCGTTCTAAGGAGGAAATATGGCCAACAAGTATTTCGTGGAATTCAAGAACAACCGTGGCGAATGGGAACCGCTCGGCATCATGACTCGCACCGACGCTATCTGCTGGGCGTGGGACCATGGCCACCCCGCGCTCCAGATGCAGCGCGTATCGCCCAAGCAAGCCCACAAGGCGAAGGCATAGAAGAGGCCAACGATGGACGCCGACAAGATTGTGAAACGACAGAACTTCAACCTGGCACTCGAAATGCTCTGTGCCAAGGTCGGAAAAACCAGGGAGTTTTTCTGGTATATCCGCCGTCGCAATCCCGACGCGACCATCAGCCAGATCGCCGATTTCAAGAAAAAGATGGTCAGACTCCTGGCATTCAATTACGATGTCCACCGCTGCCCTAACCCGATTTTCAACGCAAGGCTGAAGCCCTCCGACAAGCAGGGAGCCGAAGATTTAAGATACCCACCCGAATGGAAGAAGGAAGAAAAATGAGCGTCACAAGACTGAAAGGAGCAACCAGCTTCGGGACCTACGTGGTGAGCGTTACCGAGATGCTCGGCAAGATTTACAAAATCGATGTCAGCGGCAAGCCGCACCCGAGCGTCACCGAAATCTGCAACACTCTTGCCAATTCCCACACGAAACTCATCGACGAATCCATCAAGGCAATCAAGCTCACGATGGCCAAGCATAACGAATATAGAGGTTACACCAATGATTAACGAACTCATGATAGACATCGAAACCACAGGACAGAAGCCCGGATGCAAAGTACTCACTCTTGGAGCATTTGGCTTCGACAAGAACGGCAACCAGGTAGAATTCTACGTGCGCTTCGACGAAAAGAAGATGGGCGAAACAGGATTCACCGACGATCCGTCCACGATGGCATGGTGGCACAAGCAAAGCAACGCCGCATACACCGAAGCTTTTGGCGGCACCGTGGACCCTAAAGAAGGTCTTTGCAACTTTAAAAAGTGGTTCTACGACAATTTTAACACCGACAGGTTCAGCGGATTCCGCGTATGGTGTTGTGGCCTTGATTTCGATTTCCCCATCCTCCAGGAATTCATGCGCGTCTATGGATTTGCATTCCCCTGGAAATTCTGGGACCAGTACGATTACCGTACCATCAAGAACGTGTTCCCTATCATCAAGAACGAAGAAGGCAACACCCTGAAGCACACCGCGCTAGAAGACGCCAAGGCTCAGATGCGCGGGCTCCGGGCATTTTACAAGATGGTCGAAAACCGAATTTAGAGGAGTTGACCGCCGATGTATAAGCCCTGGAAAACGATTGACATCAAGTTTATCAAGATGGGCATTCTCCCGCAGAACAGATCCGTCAGGGCTTGCCGAGTTTTTTGCACGCGCAACGGAATCGATTTCCCTGGCAAGAAAGTCATCGACGAAAACAACAAACTCATCGAAAGGCTCGACGAACGCTATTCACCCCAATCCAAAGGCATCGAAATGAAAAAGGAAAACAAAACCATCACGGCGAGCATCAAGGATGCAAAGCCTGAAAAACCGAAACAGGGCAAGGAACGCTCCTACAGCTTCCGCACTATCTCTGCCGACAAGATCCTGAACGGCAACAACATCAGGGCCGTCAACGATATTTCTGACCTGGTCGCAAGCATCGAGGCTCTCGGCATCATCAACCCGATTACCGTCACGCCTCAGCCCGGAATGCCCAGCGTATTCCACATCGTCGCAGGCTTCCGCCGTTTTGCCGCAGCCCAGAAGCTCGGAATCGAAAAGATTCCCTGCCACGTAATCGAAGGCAACGACGAAACCCCGGAAATCGCCCTGAGCGAAAACGTGAACCGCATCAACATGACGCCTTACGAAGAATGCAAGGCAGTCAAGAACCTGGTAAACAAGAAGAATACGGTGCAGCAGATCGCCCGCAAGTTTGGCCGCACTCTCCGCTGGGTTTTGGTACGCAAGAAGCTCGCGGACGCCGGCGATAAGGTTTTGAATAAAGTCAAGGAAGGCACAATTGAACTCGCTGCAGCTGCAAGGCTTGCAGACTTGCCCGATGACGTCTTCAAGAAGGAAATGACCAGCTGCTACCGCACCGACAAATACTTTGTTGACGGAGTTTTGGAACGTTACCACAAGGATTTAAGCCGTGCCCCTTTCGCACACGAAGAATGTCTCAAGTGTGCAAAGTGCAGTGCTTGCCAGAAAGACCTTTTCGAGGACGAACCGAAAGCCTACTGTCTGGATCCGAATTGCTGGGCTAAAAAGACAAGGGCAGCAGCAAACGGCAAGGTTAAGGAATTGCAGGCCGAAGGCATGAATGCTAGAATCGGAAAGATGGAAAACGGCCACATTACTTACGATGACGAAGCATACAATTATAGAATCGAGAGTTGGCAAAAAAAAGAACTTGAAAAAGCTAAGGAATCCGGGATCAATCAGCGTGCCATCGTTGACAGCAAGACTGCAAAAGTCCTTAAGTATTACGACAAGCGCGACCTGCCCGATTACCACGAAGAAACTGAGGAAGAACGGAAGGCCGAAGAAGAAAAAGAAAGAAAGGATTTTCAATTCCGAAGCACCAAAGAAGACATGACGAAGTCACGCATCCGCAAAGCTATCAAGGCAAAGATTGAAAAAGACGGAGATAAGGACGACATCATTGCACTGCTTTTATTCTGCGTTTACGACCTCGACGACACCATTCACGAATCGCAATTCGATGTTTTGGGAATCAAGAAAAACATAGATGAATGCATAGGCTTTTCCGACATTGACGACCAAGTAAGGCCTTGCGATATCCACGACGCCATTCTCGGAAGTGTCGAACACATTCTCAAAAGAATGTACGAAATAGGCACCCTCAGGAAAATGTACTCCATCATCACGTATGGAAATCCGAAAGACGCGGAACCCGTAGACGATGAGGTCGAAGACGAAATCAAGCGCATTCACGAAAAGAAAAACGAAGAAAACAACCAAAGCAGCAACGAAGATTCCGAAAACAAGGAGGACGATGATGAGTAACGAGAAATCCAGCTCCCCCATGTTCCAGGCAACCTCGATGATGCTCGAAGCCATGCGCGACCTCAAGGAAAAGAAGATCACCCCGCAGGAGGCGAATTCCATTGCCTTGCTCGGCAAGGGCATCACCGACATGGCCCGCGAAGCCACGAACTTCGTCCGTGCAACTGGAATGATTCCGACAGACAGCGCTTTTGGATCCACTTTCCGCGACATCGAACCGAAGGTAACCCGCGAAGCTCTTGCAGAGCAGAAAGTCCGCCTGGAAGCTAAAGGATGTACGCTTCTTCCCTCCAATCGCGCAAGCGGAGAATTCTGATGATTAACAAGTGGACAGATGCTGAAATCGCCATGTTGCGCAACAACATCCTTCCGGAAGGAAGGACGCTTTACAGCGCCAACAACAAGGCATTCCGCCTCGGAATCAGCTTTTGCCCGGTCACGAAGAAGTCCTTCAAGGCGCAGCGTGCCCAGGCCGCCTACGTCACGGGCTCCGTCATCAGGGAACTGCAGAAGACGGGTAAGGTGCGGGCTACCGCCAGGATGTACGGTATATCCTACACCACGGTAATGGATATCGCAAGGAAAGCCGGCATCCAGGTGAACCCAGATTCCGTCGCAAAACGCAACGAAACCATAGTGTTTGAAGGTAGGAACTACGCCTGGCATGATTCCGGTTACTACTGGAGATGCACGACCGGAAAACGCGAGAGTCTCGCACGGTTGATCTACGAACGCGCACACGGGCCAATCAACGGCCGCATGATTGTGACGTTCAAGGACGGCAACAAGTACAATCTCGACGTCGAAAACCTGGTGTGCATGACGCCGAATGAGCAAAGCCGCAAGCGCTATGCCGAAGACCCGCTTTACCGTGCGCAATGCCTCGCAGCACTCGCGCTCGGGAGGCTAAACACTCAAATCAACGAAACAATCGACCCAGAACTCAAAAAGAAAAGAATGGAAAAAATGTGGAACTCAAGGAGAGCTAAAAATGGCTAAAGAAAAAACTGAATTCGAAATTCTTGCTAACACTTTGAAGGCAATGAACAAACAATGCACCGCCAAGGTCAAGTTCGGCCGCGCTGCACTCACCGCAATTTTCGTAAGCTTCAAGACTCAGCTGGCTTACGCTTGTGACGGTCACCGGCTCGCAATTCTCGACCTGAACGGCCACATGGAACATAAGGAAATCGAAGAACTCGCTTTCTATGCCGACATGCAGGCGATCGAATACGCCAACGGTTTTGCATTAATTTCAGCAAAGAAAAAGGAATTCTTCATCAAAAATTGTGGCCAGGGAATGCTCGACACGTTGGATCCGAATCAGACTTTTGATTATCCGAACGTAGAAAACATTTTGCCAAAAGCAGAAGGCTTGCAGCACGTATCCGAAACCGGAGCCGTATTTATCCCCAGCGGGCTCAACGCCATCGACAAGGTAGTCACTGCAATGGAGCAAAACACAAGCAACTCTGTCGCAATCCGCCTTTACGGCAAGAAGGACAAGAAGGGACGCCCAGGACTTCACCTCGCATTTTACAGCCGCCTGATCGTCGGCCTCGTTCCGCTGCATATCCCGGAAGAAAACCTCGAAGAAATGCCGACTAACACCGATTACTACAACGCAATTCGCTTCGCCCCGGACAAGGATCCTGAAGAGCACGAAAGCGGTCCGGAAGTAACCGAAACGCACATCGAAGAGCCCGAAGACAACGAATCCACCGAAGACAAAAACGAGGACTAAACCATGCCATTGCCAACAAACCACCAAGAAGACGTTATTGAATGTCTTAAAAACGCAAAAGATGTTTTCAACGCTGTCGGTCCTTTTTTACTCGGGAAAGACCAAACCGGAATTCTTATTCACGGAGTTGCAGCAGCGTCCAATTGGATTGACAAAGTTCTTAAAGAAGAATCTGCAAAAGGAGAAAAATAAAATGAATCCCACATGCGCAAAAAGCCTGTACAACCTGGAAGACTCTACGCCAATAGATAATATCGCTTTGGCTATGGAAGAAACAATGAAAGAGCTGTCTGAACAATACAGTTTCCCACGCGGAATCGCAAGAAATAAGTTTAGAAGGCATCTTGCCAAAATCAACGAAACAAACGAATAGACCTTAAGCCCGTGCACGGCCGCATTTTACCACAACACAACGGTAAATACTCCCCTATGATAACAACCGTGCGCAGGCAACCCTTTAGCCCGATGGCAGCATAAACTGAAAGTGAAACCCCAAAACTTTCTTCTTCTAAACCGTAAACAAGCAAAACCGCCGCCGGAGGGCAAACTTTTAACGGAGAACAACATGGCAAAACGTGGCAGACCGAAAAAGAAAAGCTTTAACGAACTCTTGCGCGAAAAGATGGCCAGGCTTGCAGACGAGGCTATCGAGCGCCAGATGCCGAAAAAGTTGGACCGCGAAGCTGGCGAATTCAAGACTAGCGAAAACACCAGGAAAAGGAATCGCGAAGCCGTCAACCGTTACTATCACACCGAAAAGGGAAAGGCCAACAACCGCAAGAGCTGCCGACAATACTACCAAAATCACCCAGAACGGGCCAAGGGATATGTCGCAAGGTACAAGGAAAAATTTGAAACAAAATACGGATGCAAGCTGAATTCTTGGCTTTACTGGCTCACTCGTTTAAACAGCGGCAAGGTTAAGCCTGAAGACGTTCCGGAAAGATTCAAGAAGATCCTGAACGAATGGAAAAAGAAAAATGGCGTTGTTTCATAAGGAGTATAAAGAATACGTCATCTGTTCGACCTGCAAGCTCACGAAGTTCTGCAGGGAGGACGGCAAAAAGTTCATCTGCTACGCCTGCGACCACGGCAATTTCCCGAGATTCAAACACCTATGGCAATCGATAAACAGCACCTTCTACCCAACCACCACCCCGCACCGCTCTATGCAACAGTACCCAAAGCAGAATATGACGCGCTCAAGCGAAAGCTCGACATCTGTCAAAAGGAATGCATCAGAATCGCAGAACTCTATCAACGAGATAAACAGCTTTTCCACAACAAGATTAAACGAATCATTCGCCACATCAACGAATTTAAAAAGAGGTAAACAATGACCGACATTCACAAATTCAAAATCATCGACAGATTCCTGAATGCCGCCAGGGAATCTGAAGAAAAGGACCCGCGATTCTGCGACAAAATCGTGAACACTGCGACAAGCTGGGAAAAAATTGTTCCCATCATGAAAAGCAGTGAGATGCAGCCGGTTTATGCCGAAAACATTCTTTTCGGAAAAATTGCAAGCGCCATGAACAATTACAAAATCGGCAGCAAAAACCAAGCGCTTAAGGAATTCGCCGAAAGCGGAGCCGCAATCATGCGCGTGATGGAAATCATCGAAACCGAACTGGAGGAACAATGACAGAATCCGCAGTTTTACCGCTCGCAATCATCGTTGTTTTCATCGCCGTCACCCAGATTTTCGCCTGGACCCGCGACGATACCACCATCGAAAAGCTCAAGCCTACCGAACGCGACATCGCCGTGACCGCAGCGTCAACGCTAGACGTTCTTTTCGCAGCTATCATAACCATCATTTGGATCTGGTAAAGGAGACCTCCATGACCGTAGAACTCGCAACTAAAGGAGACTTAGCCCAAATGTTCTCCGAATTCGAGCAGCGCCTTCTTGCAAAGCTCAAGGCACCGCAATCCGCAAAGGCCGAAAAGCAAACGTTCACGCTGAAAGCCGCTGCCGATTATATCGGCGTAAAGCCGCGCAAGCTGGGCGACCTTGTCCGCGCCAAGGAAATCCCGCATGTCCGTTTCGGCAAGGAACCGAAGTTCTTGAAAGCAGACCTTGACAACTACCTTTTCCAGCACCGCGTCAGCAGCTCTGCAGAGCTCGAAAGCGCTGCAAACAACCGGTAACCCGGAGAATGGCCAATGAGCAAAACTTTCAACAGCTTTGATTTGATCGTCATCTGCAGCCTGCTTTGGAACGCTATAAAGGCATTCGTGAAAGTCTTTGTAATAATGGCAATTCTCGCCGCAATTGTATGGTATTTGGTGGAGGCCGTCGCAAATGCCTAAGACACTTTGTTTACCGATTAAAAAGCAATGGTTTGATTTAATAAAAGCTGGCATCAAGACGGAAGAATACCGCGACGATACACCTTATTATCAGTCACGACTTATTTGCCAGACCGAAGATCAGGAAAAAGACTCTTACGACCTGATTTACGGCGGTAACATCATCGGAGGCGTCAACCACCTGGCTATTCAAAAGATGCGTCGATACGACTTTGTTGAATTCCGAAACGGTTACGCCAAGAACGCGCCAAAGATAAGATTCAAGAATCCAAGAGCCCGCTACGATTTCGGCAAGCCCGAATGGGGCGCGGTACCTGGCATAATTTATTTCGTTATCACATGGGAGAATTGAAATGCATAAATCAGATTCAAACGAACACATTCAAGATCCGTTTATAGACGCAATGGCTAATTCATTCGCTAGACCCGTAATACCAGAATTTAGCCTCAAAAACGAACTTTCCAGAGTATTAAATATTTATAAAGATAGCCGAACAATCATTGTTTCCGAATCCGAAAAAGAGCGCGAAATGCGCAAAGAATTCGGATCAGAAACCCTGTATAACTTCTGCAGCGGACTTCTCATTGGATTAAAAATGGCTAAGGACAAATAATATGCCTTAAGCAACAATATTGCATGCCAAGACCAAAAGGCACTGAGACACAAACTATGACATTTATTTACTGGAATGACGACTACATGTTCATTACGCGCCGCGACCATTCAAAACAGGGAGGCCGTCTAGGCAAAGGCATTATCATAGCCCCAACGTCTCCGTTTAAGGGCGTATGCAACCATTGCCGCAGTCTTAAAATCGTCCGTCACTACCCGTATTCCGCCGCAGACAACAGCTTCGGAGTATTCTGTGAACGTTGCATGAAGGAAATCGACGAGGAAATGGCTGAAACGGAGGCAACCCGATGAAGCTGGGGATATGCTGGCTCTGTGATAAACAGAAGAAGGTTTTACAGACATCTGTTGACGGTCATCACCGCTGGCTCTGTAAAAAATGCGAGAACATAAACAAGTATTTTAAAACACAAGAGGGAAATGAGTCAACCGAACAACAAAACAGCAACCGGCGAATATTACGACGGTAAAATCGAAACTATCGATTATCTCGAATTTATGACCGAATCGCTCATAAAGAACGGGGTTGCCCCAAAAACGGCATACGATGTCGTTGCAGCCCTAAAGTACCCATCCCCTCGTCTTGGTGCAAAAGCCGACACTCCTATCGAGCTTGACCTAATGAAGGCAGAAAACTACATCCACCGCGCAAGAACCGGGAAATGGCTTGCCAAGGAATTCCTCGACCCGTTTGGAGAAAAATAATGGTAGAACTGAAACACTACGACATTAAAGACATTGAAGCAATAGACGATGAACGCGTTAAGAATGCGAAGCATGGGCAAGTGACGTCATGCACTAGAGTCTACATTAAGGAAGATGTTGACGATGCCATCGGGGAGCTCAAGGACAAGAACGAGGAAATTCAAAAGCAAACAGACATCGCATGGGGAAAAGTTAATGCGATGTATGACGAAATATCGGAACTCAAAGCAAGAATCGCCCAGCTTGAAGACGATAACGCCTTGCTGCGTAAGAACAACGCCGAACTCCGCGAGGCTACTAGGTGGATCAATGTAAGCAAGGGATTTCCTGCCGTTGGAGCAAGCGTCCTTATTAGTGACGGTTTTGTTAGAATGGTAGGCGCTCTAATGTACGACTATACTTGGAATGTTGACGAAGTCTTTTATGATGTAGACGAATATAAGTTTTGGCTGCCGCTGCCGGAAGCACCGGAGGTGAAATGAAAAAACATGTAGACCACATCATGTACGAGCTGCGCCAGGACGCAAAGGCGTTCGGAATCATGGCCGCCGCCGTGATTGTCGCCACCGCTGTTATCATTGTGGTAATGTAATCAAGGAGGCGAAATGAGCGAAAAGCCGTTTGTAAAATTATTCACGCCATGCCCTAAGTGCGGTCAAGACCCTACACCAACGAATAAGGATGGCCGTTGCGGAAAATGCGGAGCGTGGCAGGTCATCGCCTTGGAGGAAGTAAGCCCGGTAAGGATAGGAAGAAATTGCGTCGTATGCGGAGAAGGGGTTGATCTTATGGGACTTGGCGACAATCGTACTATATCGCCGGATTCAAAGGCGGCGAACAAAACCACTATAAGGACGAAAATGAACGAACACTTTGAACACCTAAACAGAAGCTATAATGCCATTCTCGAAAGCCTTCAAAAAGACGAAGCCGGATTTGCGTCAACACAGCTGCACTACACCCGCGACCGATTCAACGATCTCAAAGGGATCCAGGACTACCTTGTCAACCATTCTTTGATAAGCATCGACGAAAACAGCGCTTTCCAGGACGTCCGGAAAGAAATCGCAGAAATCATTCAGAATCGGCTCCAGGAGCGTCTTTTGTGGTTAGCCAGGGGAATAAACGAATCGATTGAAATTCGCAAGCAGAAAGGCTGCTACAAAGGCGAATTCGATACAGCGACGATCCTCGCCAACGCATTCAACGACATCCTCGGCCGCGAATACGGAAAAATTTTCGACGGTCATCCGGGAAAAAAATAAAAACTTTTAACTATATTCCAAATCATGAACACTGCCCAAAGACTTAAAGACCTCTACGAGTTATTTATAGCAGGTGGCATTTCTGCCGCCGATTACAGAGAGCAAGAAATGAAAATCTTTGATGAAGAGAAAATTGAAAGTCGATTAATGCAGCTTCGCGGATTTAGCGAAGAAACTGCAAAGACGATTCAAGCTCTTGCCAGCGTCAGCGACGAACGCACAATTGAAATTGAAGAAGATTTCGAGCCTTTAATCAACCATTTCCAGGATTAAAATCATGCACGATATAGTAAGAGAAGCCGAATTAGCCGTAATGGAAGGATATTTGATGGAAGGAATAAAACCGTCTGTCAGAAAAGCCGCAAATGAAATTCTGAACGATTTTAAAAAGTTTCCAAAAGCAAATCACGTTGATCGAGACTATTTGGCCCTCAGACCAAGACAAGTGACCAATTTCAAAAGACGCTAAAAAGCGTCTTTTTTGTTATGTCAGGGCCTTTTTTTCGGAATTTGGTCACGTTTTGGTCACGCGTACACATTTTTACATAAAAACAGAAACGGCTCCAACCCGCTTAAATAAAGGGATTGAAGCCGTTTTCTTGCTTTTTATAGTGCCAAAGGGACTCATGGCGCTATTAACGTAATGAAATAAATTAAAACGCAATAAACCGCATAATATCAACTAA
>JBGVAT010000193.1:0-9178 GCA_045224895.1 Fibrobacter sp. | reverse complement strand
GCGCAAGCGGAGGTGTTTCCATTATACATCACGCCTCCTTTAACTTGTCCGCGTTTTCTCCGCGCAAGCGGAGGTGTTTCCAGAAAGTCAAGGTCTGTCCGATGTGCGACAGGGTTTTCTCCGCGCAAGCGGAGGTGTTTCTCCGCCAAGTTCTGCATCCCGATTTCAAGTCCGGTTTTCTCCGCGCAAGCGGAGGTGTTTCTATTGCCTGGTGGTATCGCCGTGTGCGAAGGACGTTTTCTCCGCGCAAGCGGAGGTGTTTCCAAAGGCGCATTACGCTGGGCGTCCTCTGCATTGTTTTCTCCGCGCAAGCGGAGGTGTTTCTGGACTCTTCGTACTCGTCGGACATCCTGGAAAGTTTTCTCCGCGCAAGCGGAGGTGTTTCCGCCGGGACGGGAGGCGGCGACCCGCAAACCGCGTTTTCTCCGCGCAAGCGGAGGTGTTTCTCCTTTTTAGTATCGCCCTGAAAGTTCCAACTAGTTTTCTCCGCGCAAGCGGAGGTGTTTCTACTGGAACGGGCTTTTGCTTTGTTCGAAGTGTGTTTTCTCCGCGCAAGCGGAGGTGTTTCCGGACAGTTAGACCTTTTCTCGCCCGCAAAAACGTTTTCTCCGCGCAAGCGGAGGTGTTTCTCATCAAGACGGACAATTGCCGCCGCGATGGAGGTTTTCTCCGCGCAAGCGGAGGTGTTTCCGATTTCGCCCGTCGAAAGATCCACGCATTCCAGTTTTCTCCGCGCAAGCGGAGGTGTTTCTCCCAGTAGTCACACAGATAACTAAGACGATGAGTTTTCTCTGCGCAAGCGGAGGTGTTTCTTTCTTCCCAGTCGTATTTCTCATTTTTGGTGAGTTTTCTCCGCGCAAGCGGAGGTGTTTCCAAGATGAAGTCTTTCGTGAACAAGGTTCTTGGAGGTGTCTCTTATAAATTGAAATATATCTAAATTTTGAGATATATTTCTTCACACTAGTGGAGGTGTTTCCATCGGTGTGTAATGCGTTCACTTGTCGATTGCATTTTTCTCCGCGCAAACGGAGGTGTTTCTGAAATCGAGATGGTCGTCGAGGAGCATCTCGGGTTTTCTCCACATAAGTGGAGGTGTTTCTATCCAGGCTTCGGATATGGACGACTACAAGCCGTTTTCTCCGCGCAAGCGGAGGTGTTTCCATCCAGAAGGTGCTGCTTATTGGCGATGTGTCGTATTCTTCGTGCTAGCGAAGGTGTTTCCAACCCCAAGCAGGTCGTAGCCCTGTGCAAGCTGTTTTCTCCGCGCAAACGGAGGTGTTTCCGACCTGGTGGAACAGGACGGTGGCAGTATCAAGTTTTTACAGTGAAAATGTTGTAGTTATTGTTGCACAACTAATAACCATAAAAAAGGAGATTCCCGCTTTCGCGGGAATGACATAAAAGCGCAAATTGTTAGAAAAACTCCTACACCCCTTCGATGGCTTCAATCTGCTTTAGGAGTTCGCTTGCCATTTGGGAATCTTCGTTGTAAACGGCGTTGATCCTCTTGCTGCTGAGTTCGAGCAGGTTGCGGGCTTCGATGGAATCGCTCTGCTTGCGGAGTGCGCGCAGGGCCCTGTCAATCCTTTCGATGTCCTTCTGGTCGGGGTAGCCCTTCATGAAGGCGTAGAAAAACTTAATTTGTGCGTCGTAATCGCTGTCAGATTCGCACGCAAGCAAAAACGGAATCACGCGCACATTGAGGAGCTTCGAGAGGTCGCCCATGAACGTGTTGAGCGTGAGCCCCTTCGGGAAAAGTTCTTCGGTATCCTTCTGGATTTCTTCGGTGTCCACAAAGTCGCCTTCTTCGAACTGCAAAAGCATTTCGTTCAGCATGTCCATTTCGTTGCGCTTTGTCTGCTCACGGTATTTTGCCTGGTAGTAGATGGGGAGCGTCGTGAGGCAGTAATGTGCCTGGTTTGCACCGATGAATTCGCCGATGTAGTAGATGTCGGCTTCTTCCTTGAGGATGTCCTCTTCGTTGTTGAAGTTGCCGATGCGTGCCGGTATAGGGATCACTTCCATGTTCGAAAGTTCGTGGAGCCGTTCGCGCATAGCTTCGACGTTCACGTTCTCGGGGAGTTCCACGCCGTTCTCTTCCATTGTCTTGAGGAAGTTGTTGAACTTTGCATCGACGACGCGGTTCATTTCGCGCTTGCTTGGCCTGTCATTGAATTGCCGAAAATCGCCTTCCAATGTCAAGAGACCGTTTTTGATCATGTCGTCAAACGGTGTTTCGTTGGGTTCGGCGTCCGGGGAGGGGAGGATCCTTGCGTAGGCAATCATTCTCCCGCACAGTTTTTCGTCAGTTCCTTTTTTTTGTTCAATACCAAGCATGTTCTAAAATTAACAAATTCTAGTGGACTTGGACAATTTTTTGTTTGTGATAACCTTGTGATGCGGTTCTTACGATGTAAATCCCGGGAGTGAGCCCGTTTGTGCTGGTCGTCCCTTTGGCGTGGCGTACGAGTTTTCCGCGGGTGTCGTAAATGCGGAATTCGCTACTAGCTGTATTCACACGAGATATTTTTGGCAAGGCGACGGACGGGTCTGTCGGCTTTTCGACGTCTTTTTCGATGAGTTCAATCTGGTCCAGGTTGGGCCCATCGTTTCCGTCAACGATGGAGAACGTGATGTAGTTTGCGCCTTTGGGGAGTGTGATGGTGGTGGTGTCGGTTTTCCAACTGGTCCAGTTGTCAGTCGCTGCGTACGAGCGGGTTTCGGCGCCTTTGCATCCGTCAACGCCTGCGGTGCATGTTCCCGGTGCGGCGAAGGCGAGGTTGCGTGTTTTGCCGCTGCCGTTTGTGTATGTCAGAACCATCGTGTAAGTGCCGGGGTATTCTACATAGACCGGGACTTGGACGGTCGATTTCCCTGTGCCGAAGTTGATGTAGCCTGTGCCTGCGAAGCCTGCGTTGGAGCTTTCGATGATGGCGTTGTCCACAATGCCGGATTCGGCCTGGAATGTTGTGGTTCCCTTGGCGTCAAAGAGGGCACCGAGTTCGATGTCCTTGGTCATCGTCGTTTTCCAGGTGTTGGCGGTGCCTGCGGCTTCGGCATCCTTGCCTGTCCAGCCTGCAAAATTCCAGCCGGCGGCAGGTTCTGCTGTGATGGTGATGGAGGTACCTTCGGCAATCTTTTCGCGGTTCGGAGAAATCGTGACGGTTCCGCCGATGGATTGCGTCAGCGTGGCGCTGTAGTAGGTGATGTTCGCTTCGAGGACGGTGATTTCGTTGGAGGTTGCGCCGAGACCGCCCATGGAATTTGCTGCACGTACCGTAACTTTGGAGCCTGCGGCGATGCTTCCGACGTCAATAGAATTTGTGGTGGTGTTGCTGTGGTATTTGCCGTTCACAAAGATGGCCCAGCAAATGGCGTTGTCGTCATCGTTCCAAATGATGTTGGCGCCTTCCTGTGAAATTTTCGGTGCAGATACTTGTGCCGTGAACTTGGTCGGATCCCAGTTGTCGCTGCCGCCAAGAACGTTCTTGAGAGTGTATTTAGCGGCGTCGCTTGCGTTCCAGACGGTCTTGAGCGTTGTTGCTGTTGAGGCGTCCTTGCCGCCGTTAAAGTACGTTTTGCGTTGGCTCGTGTTTATGGCGCCGCCGTTCCCGTTTTTGCTGTTGTATTCGCCGAAAATTACAGGAGCGGAATTCATGTCGGGGCCCCAGCCTTCGGCTTTGGGTTCTGCGCGCATGATGGTGTTCAACCAGACGACTTTTGCGCGTCCCCAGGAACGCCCGAGGTAGAATGTTTTGTTGAAACTGGAGTTGCTGACTTCGATGATGGCGTTGTTGAAAACGTAACCCCAGGTGTCTGGGTTTTGCGAGGCTGTAATGTAGCCGCCGTTACGCGTCATCACGAGCTTGGTGCCTTCGAAGAATACGTCGCCGCCACCGCAGATAAAGTCGACGGTGCCATCAATTTCTCCGCCTTCCCAATAGGTGCGGCCTTTCTTTGTGTAGTATGTGTCTTGACCGCTCAGGAGTCGCACGTTCTTGTAGATGAACTTGTCGCCAGCGTTTTGCTGCAAGGCAACTTGTCGGGCTGCGCTGGTGGAACTGACGGAACTCCTGTTTTGCAGGGTGATGTCCTGCATGTACATATTTTTGTTGCTGGGAAAGTACAGTGTTGCAGTTGTGCTGATGCCTTCGGTATCTGTTGTGTTCCAGATGATGGTTTTGTCAGCGGACTCTCCGATGATGGAAATGTTCGATCCGCTGAATGTCGATTTGCCGTGTTCGTCGCCGGTGACCTTGGTGATGTTGTATTCGCCATTTGGCACAAAAAGGATAAAGCGATTGGATTCGCTTGCTCCCGAAGATGATGCCTTGGCAATGGCTGCCTTGAAGTCGCCATCGACGCCTAGCACAAAGTCAAATCCGTGCTTCGTGATCGCGGACGCACTCGCCGCCATTGCAAGCGGCATACAAACTGCAAACCTGTAAACCCAACTATTCAACATAAAACCTCTTCTTTGCTTGTCATCCCGCACCCCGTTCCGGGATCACCTTTCCCCGATCTCCTATTTAGCAGTCTTCCCATTCACGCGGTACGTTTTCCCGTTTCCACGCATGAAGTAAACTCCTGCGCCATTGACGTTGCGACCAAAGTCCACAAAGTAACGGTTGCCCTGCTGCGCTTTGCGCATAGCGCGCATCGCCTCAATGGAAGTCGGCGGAAGTTCGACTTCGCCAGCCTGCAAATCTTCGCTCATCCAACCGATGTAATCGATGTTTGCCATCCCGTCTTTCGAAAGGCTCGTGAATTTGAGTTCGCTGTAACCCTTGGGGAGTTCCACTTCGATGGCCTGCACCTTCCAGGTGGTCCACGCAGAAGTCGATTCCATGCTGCCGTCGGCAAGGAGTGTCTTGTCGCCTGCAGAAACGCTGAAGCCGCGGGCGGAGCCGCCTCCGTTTGCAAAGCAGATGAACAACGTGTATTTGCCTTCCTTGGCCGCGGTCACTCCGTAAGTGACAAAGCTGCCGGTGGAGTTTTCGACGTTGGCGTAGCCTTCACCGACGAATCCTACGTTGCTCGCTTCCTTGACGCCCTGAATTTCGATGAAGTTCACTCCGTCAATGTACGTTCTGCAAGTGTCGCTCCCGCACATGGCCGGAGCTGGCGGAGGCGGAACGTAGTTGTCGTCCATCTTGGCAAGCGCTTCGAGGTAGGCCTTTTCGGTGCTGATGAGGGCTGTGCCGTAATCGCCGGCCCACTGGTAGCCCGTGCGGCGTTCTTCGCTAATCTTGGTGAAGTCCTGCGTCTTGGTGCTTGCACCGTCGCGGTCACAGAAGAAATAGTTGTCGTTGTTCACTTCGTAAAAGCGGTACCAAAGAACGTTGCCGTCGCGCTTTTCGAATGTTCCTGCTTTCTTGTTGAAGTAAAGCCCGGTCACGCGAGTCTTTTTGTACCATTCAATAGCGCCCTTGATGGAATTCTGGATGGTTTCGGTTTGTTCGGGCCAGTTCATCAAGAACCATACTGCACCGGCGGATTCGCTGCCCGACTTGCTCGCGAGTTCGTAAGCGCGTGCGCCGACGGGGGCGAGGCTGTTGGTGTCATGCTGGGCGCACCATACGGTGAGCTTCCCGTCATTCACGATTTGAGCCTTGAGCAGGTAATCGACGGCTTTGTCGAGTGCCGATTTCATCTTGCTGCGGGTGGCGTCATCGATGATGTCCGAGTCAAACGGACTTGTCTTGTTGGCAATGTCCATCATCGTGACCATCGCACGGATCATCGCGTTGTCGTTGAGCGTGATTTGGTCGGAATAGTTGCCGCGTTTGGGCCAAACCTGCGGGAGTCCGCCTTTGGAACGCTGCATAGTCAAAAGAAAATTGACCGCCTTGTTGAAACTTGTCTTGAAGGCTGATTTGTAGGTGCTGTTGGTCGTTTCTTTGTAGCGTATGGCGAGCAAGCGCATTTCTTGCACGGTAGCGTTGTTGTCGATGGTGCCGAGGTCGCCGCCGCCTTTTGCTGTCCAGGAAGATTTTGCGCCGCCGGTGTATGCGCTTTTGTACTTGTCGGCGTGGGCCTTGTCAAAACCGCCGTTAGCGATTTGCCACGTGGTCATATTGTAGGTGTACTGGTCGATATCCATGCCCTTGGCTGCATCGGTGAGTTCCGAATAGCCTCGGTAGCTGTTGATTTTAGAAACAGCCGTTGACGGAGGAGCATAGCTTGCCGCAAAGGAAAAAGACGCGGCAGACATCGCCGCTACAAAAAACTTGTAGTTACCAAACCCAAAATTCTTCATAAAAAACCTATAGAAGAGTTTTTAAACCCACACCACCTCTATAATCTACATTATAATAGGCCGATTTTTGTTAAGAATTTCTTTTAAGTGTTGTCTATGGACAATGGGGCGGTCGCGCTGTCATCCCGGACCCCGTTCCGGGATCACCTTTTTCATTTGTCATTCCCGCCTCCGCATTCTGTCATCCCGGACTCCGTTCCGGGATCACCTTTTGATTCTATAATACGCTCTGTATAATACTTTTTGTAAAAATTTTAAAAATCCTAAAAATCTTCAAATTTTCTTTAAAAATCTTAATTTTGTATAGCAAAATCTATTGCAGGTGCATACCGCAAAATCTAATTTATAGGTATGAAACCGATAACAGAATATCAAGACTACCGAATGTACATGCGCGACTTTTACGAAGAACGCAAACGCTGTTCCTTGTTCTCGTGGCGCGAATTTTCCAAACTGGCTGGTTTTACCTCACCCAACTTTATGCAGCTCGTGTGCGAAGGCAAAAGCCGTTTGAGCAAAACGGGCGTCGGGAAAGTGGCCGATGCCATGGGGCTTGAAGGTGCTGACCGCGACTATTTCTTTGCGATGGAACGTTTTGGCGATGCCAAAAGCGATGCTAAGAAAATCCAAGCATTTAACGAAATGCAGAAAATTGCGAAGGAAAACCGCTTGCGAGTCGTCGATGCCGAGGCGTTCAAGTACTTTGAAACGTGGGTGAACCCGGTGCTGCGCGAACTTGCCCCGATCATGCCGGGTGCAAAACCGCTGGAACTGGCGCACCGGTGCATTCCGGTCGTGAGTGCCGCCGAAGTTCGCCATTCGCTCGACTTTATGTGCCGCGCGGAATTCCTCAAGAAGGTTGGCGAAGATACCTACGAGCAGACCGAAAAGGTCGTGACCGGGTCATCTGAGGCGATTCCTTTGGCTCTGCGTTCCATGAACCGCCAAATGTCAAAGTTTGCGACCGAAGCCATTGACGAGATTCCGCCCGAAAAACGCCACATCGCAGGCGTGACGCTTGGCATCTCTGAAGAGACTTACCAGTGGCTCGTGCAAAAGCTCGAAACGCTCAGGCAGCAGGTGGTTGCCATGGCTGCTAAAGAAAAAGAATACGATAAAGTTTATCGACTGAATTTACAACTGTTCCCTTTGACTAAAGGGAAGGAGGAATGAGATGAAAACCGCAAATAAAATAATCATGAGTGGACTTGCCGCTTTCTTGATGTCCTGTTCGAGTGAGTCGGCGTCTCCTGATGTTACAGGGGCAACGACTGAACCGAATGCTTCGCCGACGGCACAGCTGACTCCGCAGCAGGTTGCGGTCTTGGCAAAATCGTTCTATTCATTAGTTGATTCGTCAAAGGGAATACCTGATTCGAACCATTTGGACCAGGTCGATTTTGAAACGTATCCGTTCAAGGTTATCCTGGATCAAGGATTTGATTATACGAACAACAGTAAGGATGGTCGTAGAACTTGCGAGGTGGTGACTTTCTCGGAAGAATATGGAAAGACTCGTCCTGGAGTTATTCAGGCTTTAACGTACGATGCAAGAAAGTATGTTAGTGAACAGGTTCTTAATGACCCTAAAGATGCCTCCAAGTTTACAAAGGGTGGGGCCGCAACTCTTGTTGCTACGAAATTTATTGAGGTTGACGGAAACCTCGTTGTCATGCAAACGGTCGGAAATGATTTTGGAAAAAGCTATTGGGGTTATGGTGTATCCTGCACCGAATACCTTGACCAGTTTAAACAAGCTTGTACTGAATCAAACGGTATCTTCAGGGATTTTGCTGATGGATGCCGTGATTTAAAGTTGAGTGTGGCTTGTGCCTCGTTTGCTCCAGAAGATGCTGGCGTGGCCGATTTGAAAAACTCTTATGTCGAAGATTATAAGAACAGCTGTGTGGCCGATTCTATAAGCTATGCGCCCTTTGATGATGAAAACTATGTCTATGAAGAACCTGAACAACCTGTTCTGAATAAGGATAGCGTTCGTGAGGCTTACACGGCATATAGGGAATGGCATTATAGTTTGTACACGCCTGAAGAATATTTGTATCAGTTCATTCCTGATTCTAGCGATGAATATTTGGACAGTGTATACAAAGAATTTGATTTCCTTAATACGACTGGTGAAGCATATAACGTGTTCCCGGATGTCGAGGGCCTGGATTCTTATCGTGAAGAAGGCGTTTATCGTTTGCCGGATTCGTTGGTTGCGGTATTCTTCCCTACGATAGCAAGTAGTCCAAAGGGGCTGCAATCTTCGGAGAGCGTGGTTTATTATATGCTCGTTTTGAAGGATGTCGGCGTAAAAGGTCATATGTTGACGGATTTCAGCAAGGACGTGATTAATGTGGTGGATATCGTGAAAAGCGGTGAATCATGCCCGGAAGATACGACGGCTTATTACACGGCATTCTTGTTGAAAGGTTCGCCCGAATGGAAAATTGCCGAAAAGCCAGTTGCCAGAAAATCCTTTGTAAGTCCTGCCTGGAATTGTGATGATGCCGAGAGCCTTGAACAGGTCAAGCCGCATACGGAATGGACTCGGAGGTATGGGGACATTATGCCATGGCCAGATCTTGATTAAGCATACTTTTTCTATCTTAGGGGTGTATGAATACTAAAATCTATTACACCCTTACGGACGAGTCGCCGTTCTTGGCGACTCAGTCTTTGCTTCCTATCGTATCTGCTTTCGCAAAGACCGCAGATATCGATGTCGAAACCAAGAACATCTCCTTGCCGGGCCGCATTCTTGCCGCTTTCGCGGACACGCTCCCGGCTGGTACGACGTTTGCAGGCAAGCCGGTGACGGATGACCTCGCATTCCTCGGCAAGCTCACGCTTGAACCGGATGCAAACATCATCAAGCTCCCGAACATTTCTGCCTCGGTGCCGCAGCTCAAGGCC
>JBGVAT010000192.1:0-18410 GCA_045224895.1 Fibrobacter sp. | reverse complement strand
TGCTAAAGGTGACCGTGTAAGGTGACCCCGGAACGGAGTCCGGGGTGACAATGCCAAAAAAAAGACCCCGGAATGGGGTCTAAAGGTAATTCCGGAATAAATCCGGGAAGACAAATTGAATGCTACGGGCGTGCGGCGAGCTCTTCAGGAGTCCTTGACAGAATATCCCAGTCGCCACGCTTGATGATCTTGTAGGCGTAGCCCTGTTCCGTAAGGAACAGCTGACGGTTCATCGCAAATTCCTGTTCCTTGGAGTCCTGCGTCACGATGCTGTAGAAGTGGGCGGCGCCGCCGTCGCTCTTGGGGCGCAACACGCGGCCAAGGCGCTGGGCTTCTTCCTGGCGGCTTCCGAACGTACCCGAAATCTGGATGAGCACGTTGGCGTCCGGCAAGTCGATGGCGAAGTTACCGACCTTCGAAACCATAAGGTTCTTCTGAGCGCCAGAGCGGAAGGCTCCGTAAAGTTTTTCGCGTTCCTTGTTCGGCGTCTTACCGGTAATCAGCGGAATCTGCAAGTCTTCGGAGAGCGCTTCGAGCTGGTCGATGTACTGGCCGATGATGAGCACGCGGTCGTCCGGCTTGCTAAAGTACTTGAGCAGGCGCTCGACGATGTCCGTCTTTTCGGGGTTCGTGCTTGCAAGCGTGATCTTGTCGCGCACGGGGGCGAGGGCGTACTTCATCTTAAGTTCCGGATCCATCGGGATACGGATTTCGTTACAGTCAGCGGTGGCAATCCAGCCTTGAGCTTCGAGGATGCGCCACGGGATGTCGAACTTCTTCGGTCCGATCAAGCTGAACACTTCAGTTTCCTTATGGTCTTCACGGACGAGCGTTGCCGTAAGGCCCAGGCGGCGCGTGGCCTGCATTTCGGTACTGAGGCGGAACACCGGAGCGGGGAGCAAGTGGACTTCGTCGTAAATCATGAGGCCCCACTTTTCCTCACTGAAAAGCGGGAAGTTGGCGAGTTCCTTCTTGACCTCTTCTTCGGTCATTTCCAGTTCCTTGACTTCCTTGTTCTCGTCGCCCTTCTTGGCGCGCTTGCGCTGCGTCAGAATCTGGTAGGTGGCAACGGTCACCGGGCCGATTTCCTTGACTTCGCCGGAGTATTCCTTGACCTGGTCGAGCGTGAGGTTTGTCTTGTCGCAGATTTCGCGGATCCACTGACGGGAAGACGAAATGTTCGGTGTCAAAATCAAAGTCTTAGTTTGTACCAAAGCCATCGTGGCGAGGCCAATCACGGTCTTACCGGAACCGCAGGGGAGAACGATCACGCCGGAACCGCCCTTTTCGCTACCGCTGGCGTAGAACACCTGTGCGGCGTCCTTCTGGTAATCGCGGAGGTTGAACGGCTTTCCTGAAACGGTCGTTTCGCGAAGTCTAATCGGGAGCGGGTCGCCGACGGTATAGCCTGCCAAGTCTTCGACCGGGAAGCCAGCGTTTGTAAGCACCATCTTGAGATGGCCACGGCGTTCCGGATCCACGACGACGTGCGTGTCGTCGATGTATTCGATGACGAACGGTTCAACGTCCTTGAGCTTGCAGATTTCGACGAACATAATCTTGTCGTCGGATTCCATAATCAAGCGGCCGTCTTCCTTTTTGAGGCGGAGGAGGCCGTAGCGGGCCATGTAGTCTTCGACTTCGGTGATGACGGTCGGAGGGATGGGGTAGCGGCTCTGGGATTCGAGTCTTTCGATGACATCGGGAGCGCGGAGTCCTGTAGCGGCGGCGTTCCAGAGGCTCAAATGAGAAATCTTATAAGTGTGCAGATGCTCCGGACTTTTGACAAGTTCAGTAAAGGGAGCGATTGCATCACGTGCGGTGGTATAGTTCGGATTATCGACCTCGACCATGATTTCGAGGTTACTTTGTACAATGATTGCGCCATTCGGATTCATAGGGCGACAAATTTAGTTATTTATAATAGGTTTCGCAAGCCTAGCGTTTTTGCTGAAAATCTTACAAAAAGGCTCTTGTATATAGAAAAGGAGATTCCCGCTCGGTGGCGGGAATGACAAAGAGGTGGCCGGGGTGACATAAAAGAAAAACTCCCCGGATTTAAGTCCGAGGAGTCTTTCGAGCCGCCCAGCAGATTTGAACTGCCGACCTGCTGATTACGAATCAGCTGCTCTACCAGCTGAGCTAGAGCGGCGAGCGAAGACAAAGATAGTAAAACGAATATTATTTGTCAAGATTTCCTGACAACCTTTATTTTTTTTTCTAAAATTGTCCTACAGAAAAATTTTTAACATGGAAGCTTAAATATGGCTAACGAATCTAATAACAATAATTCTGAATTGAAGGCGTTCTTTGTCAACCATGGTACGAAGATCGCCGTGGTGTTCGTCGTCATCGTCGCAATCATTGCCGGTATCGTCCAGTACAGAGATGCCCGCAAGGCTGCCGCTGCCGAACAGAGCGAACTCATCGGTATGGGTCTTACTTACCTCTATGCAGGCGAAAAGGACAGCGCCCTCGTTGAATTCGAATCCAAGATCGCTTCGGGCAAGCTCGAAGGTCTTGCTCTTGCCAAGGCTTCGCTCTTTGCCGCTAACATCAAGTTCGAAAAGAAGGACTTCGATGGTGCCGCCATCCACTTCCAGAACTCTCTCGACAATGCAGGTTCCGTCGCTCTTGTGCGTTCTGCTGCCATGCACGGTCTTGCCGCTGTGAAGATGGAAAAGGGTGACTTCTCTGCTGCAGCAAACTTCCTCGAAAAGTACATTGCCGAATTCGGCAAGCGCACTGGCGACAAGGAAGACCGCTACCAGAAGGACGAACCGGCTGACGAAGTCCCGATGGTTGCTGACGCCATGTGGAAGCTCACGCTCGTGTACCAGCAGCTCGGTGCAAGCGACAAGGCCAAGGCTACTGCCGAACGTCTCCTGGTGGTCTACGGTGACAACCGCGCCTTTGCTGACAAGGCTCGCAAGTTCCTCGCCAGCCTCTAATCGCTGATTTATTGAGTTTACGGCTCGTTTCCCAGGTGGAAACGAGCTTTTTTTACGTTAATTTATCTTTCGTGGCTCCAAAATAAGATATATTTTTCTTACATCACTAAAATATTCTGGAGGGTAACCATGAAAAGTATTTTCTTGGCTGTCGTTGTTGCAACGTTTTCGCTTGCGTTTACGGCTTGTGGGGACTCCCCGGAAAAGCTCGTAGATGAAATGGTACGCGATGCCGTCAAGTGCGGAACGCATGAACTGGACAAGACGGAATGCGATAAGCTGGATACGGAATACCGTGTCCGCAAGGCGAGCTTTCCGAAAGACGAGCAGAAGTGGATCGAACGCGAAACGCTGGGGAGGTTCTTGGCCGAACTCAAGAAGCGTGACGACTTGAAGAAACTTAAAAATTAGATAGCGCAAACGCCCAGCCTATGGCGAACAGGGCGAAGTAGGCGATTATCCATAAAATATCTGTCGTATCTGAAGGCGCTCCCCAGCGGAGCGTCTTTTTTTTCGGGATGAATCCGCAGAGCAGGCCTGCGATAAAGCCGTACAGGTGGCCGAGGATGTCGGCGTTTTCGCCGAGACCGAGGAATACGGCGAGCGAGGCGGCGCCACAGAGCGGAGCGAAACGGCGCAGCATTCCGTGCGTTTCGCGTGGCATGAGGCGGAACTCGATGACGGCGAGGCAACCGATCACCGCAAAGACGAAACCTGAAAATCCGAGCGCACGGAAGTTTGTCTGTACCGTGAGAGCGACAAAAAAGTTTGCGACTGCGGCACCGACGGCGAGGAACGGCACGAGCTTAGCAAGAGGGATGCGGTAATGCAAGAGACTTAACGCGAGGTAGCCCGAGACGAGGTTGCTGGCGAGGTGACGCTCGTCCCCGTGGAGCGTTATGGCGGTGATGGTGCGCCACCATTCTCCGCGCAGGATTTTGCCGGCATCGGAGATGCCCATGTTGTGCAACTGCGGGTAGGCGTCCGAGAAGTCGATCAGCGTGCAGATGATGGGTACGAGCAGTACCCAGAGCGGCTGGAGGCTGAACTTGAGCGGGAGAGGCGGGTTCTCGTCGCGGGGCGGATTCTCGCGGTGGTAAAGGCGGATCTGGAATTGAGCGGTACGGCGCTTTTCGGGATCGACGAAAATTTGGAAGGGACCGTCTTCGGAACGTTCGATGCGGTGTGGTATCCCTTGCGACAGGAGGACTAGGCTTTCGTCACGAATTTGTTTGAAACCGCCTTCGCTTACGCGGATGTCGGGCGGAGTCTGTTGCTCGAATGCGAGTTGTTCAGCGTAGGACTGCGCGGCTTCTTGGTCCGTGCGTGGTTCGCTTGGATTCTCTGTGCGTGGCTCTGTGTCGAATTTGTCTGTAGAAGGCCTGCGGCGGATCATTGGCGACATAAAGCGTGGCATAGGGACCTTTCTCCTGCATCAATGGTTAAATCGTATGTTTTATTCTCGCTTTTGAAATTAAAAGCAAACCGCGTGCCAAAAAGGGAAATCAATCAAAAAAGTAAAAATTCATTAAAAACTAAAAACGATAGGTTCCCCACTTATTCAAAAATAATATGCAAATGTTTCAAACGCAAAGGGTAATAGCTTTTTTTTGAAACGCTGTCAGATCAACGGAGCCGCGGATGTGAGTGCGAATTTGCCTGTGGCGGTTTCGCATTCGGCTCGTACGTAGGCAAAGCCGGTTGTGGCGACGGGGATGTCGGCGTGGTCGGGGGTGGCAATCAGGCTTCCGAGCATGACTTCTTCGGTGGGGGCGGATTTGCCGTTGGGGAGGAGCCTGCGTCCGAAAATGCGGATGTAGCGGAAACCGCCGCCGGTTTCTTTGTTGCTGCGGGCGTGGAAGATGACGTCCTTGCCGTTGCGCTCCCACCAGAGGGCAGGACCGTCGGTGATGTAGCAGTTGTCGGCGGTGAAGGCTGCGTTTATGGCGGCGAGGGTGAGGGACTGTGTAAGGTGACCCCGCAACGAGTCCGGGGTGACAGAGTGGGGCTCGCTTGCTTCCTGCTTATTACTTCCTACTTCCGACTTCCTACTTCCTACTTTAATCACCGTGCGGACGTTGCCGAAGATATGGGCGCGGGTGTGCTTGAGCGAAATGAGTGGCAAGTGGACTGCCGTCATACTGTTCAAGTCTCCGTGTGCGTCGTTTCCACCGATGGGGAGCAAGAAATTCCCCTTGCCCAACTCGTTTATCCAAAATTCTCGACCAAGCTTGAAGCCTTCGTCCCGGCATCCATTCCAGAACTGGAAACCGCGAACGGGGTGCTTGCCTGTAATGTTCAAATCTTCGGGCTTCCAGTAACCGCGACGGAATACGAACTTTTCCAGGAGCCCCATTTGTTGGAACGGGTGTGCGGCAAAGCAGTGCGCTTCGGTCATTCCCAGAATCTGCTTGATGGTGCGCGTTGGCTTGTTGTCGAGCCAGTAACGTCCGCAGTCGCCAAGACCGGGGAGGTAGCCGTCGGGCGCAAGGACTGTCATATGGACGTTCTCGCCCTTGCTGTTGCCGGCAGAGACTTCTTCGCCTGCAAGCATTAGCGGCATGTCGTTCCCGTTTTCGTCCTTTGCTGGGAGTGCTGCAATTTCTTCGCGCAACTTCTGGAATCTCGGAACGGGCGATTCTGCTTCTTTGGTGTAGTCTTCTTGCGTGAACGCAAAGTCGTAGGCGTGGTCGGTACAGCTCACAAAGTCGAGCCCGACTGCCTTTGCCGCCTGCTGCAAGACTTCGGGCGTGGCGCCGTATTCCACATGGTCTGCCGAGTAGTGCGTGTGGCAGTGCATTTCGCCAGCGGCATAGCCGGGGGCGATGGGCGGATGTTCTTCGAGAACTTTAAAGCGGAGCGGTTCGGGCTTTAGGCGGGGCAAGTTCCAGCGCGTAAACGTTTGCGACTTGCCGTCACGTTCGACCGTGAGCGTGCAGTCGACGTTGTACGTTCCTGCCGGGATTTCTCCGAGCGGGAGCGGTATGAATCGCATCTGATCCTGGACTTCGATGTTCAAGTCCTTGCAAATGGAAATGTCCGATGGCGATGCTTTTTGTGACTGTGCATCTTGTGCCGGCGCTTTTGCAAAATACGTTCCCTCGCATTCGTCGACGATGCGATTCAAGACGATTTTCGCATTTTTTATCGTTGTCGGGAAGTGGTCGGCGTCGCGCACGACTATCCATAGCGTGGGCTTGACTCCCGGTACAAACTGGAACGGGGTGTCGACAATGATTTCGGGCCACGGCTTGTAAAGGAGCGACCAGGGTAGCCTGAATTTAAAATGCGTTTCGGCGTAACGCAATTTTTCCCCTGGCAGTAAACTCATCAGTCCCCTTTGGTCTTGATTTCTTGTGCCGGAACTTTTTCAGCAGGCTTGTTCGCGGGCGTTTCTGGAACGCTAGCGGTATCCACTTTCGCGGGTGGCTCAGTCTTTACAGAATCCAGAGCTGCGTTCGCAGAATCCTTGACTACGTTCGACGTGTCGCTTGCAGCTTTCGTGCTGTCTAATGGTGCGTTTGTCGTATCGACTTTCGCGGTGTCGACTGTTGCAGAATCTTTCGCGATGTTCAATGTGTCGTTGGCGACTTTTGCCGTGTCCTTGACTGCATCAAGTTTTTTCTTTTTCTTCTTCGGCTTCTTGGGCGAGTCGTCATCATCATCGTCGTCATCGTCTACCGGCTTAGGTTTGTTCCAGATGCCAAACGATGCCCTGATCTGCAGCTGGATGCCGCCCAGGTTCCACTTCGCCTTTTCGTCTGGACCGTTCGGGACGATGTCCGAGAACTTTTTGTTCGACGTCACCGAGATGGAATTGAACCCGATGTCGCCGTAAAGTTTGAAGCTCTTCCAGCTTGCAAAAAGGTAGCCGAGGCTTACGCCAAAGCCAGCCCCGTACAGCGGAGTCTTTGCCCCGAGATAGCCCCAGGTCGTATAGATTTCGGTTCCCGGCAATACCCAGTACCAGCGCACGGCCAAGCTAAAAAGTCCGCCCGTGCTGAGCGTGATGAAGTTTTTGGGGAGGGCAAGCCGGTATTCCAGGTAAAACGGAACCCCCTGCAGCGTATATTCGTAGCTGTGGGTGCTGCTTTTGCGGTCCGTCAAGACGACGGATTCGTTGTCGTAGATGAATCCGATGCCTGCACTCAGGAACTGGTCTTCGAGAACCTGGAACTGGATGCCCGCCGTGATCGGGAAGCAGAAGTTGACTTTCTGAAAGTCCTGTTTTGCGACGTTCAGGGATTCGGCGCTATTGATGGCCGCCCCCTTGAACCCATAATAAATGGTATCGATCGCGTTCTGGAAGTATTCTCGCTCGGAAAATCCGATGAACGAAATCGACGGCTGGACAAATACGGAAAAGATGGAGTTGTCGTGGTCCAGTTTTTCTTCACTCTCGGCAAAGGCACTTGCCGAAAACAGCAGTGCCGCCAAAAGCGTAAGAATCTTTTTTCTGGACGTCATCCTATTCCTGGTTTACCAAGTTCTTTTCTTCTTTCTGGAGGCGCTTCTTTTCGGCTTCCTTCTTTAAGCGCTTTTCGTAGGAGGCTTCGGCTTTTTCGATGTCTTTGCGTGCCTTTTCGACGTTCTTCAAGACGGTCTTGTTTTCGCCGGCTTCGCTTTCGGCGATGGCGAGGTACTGCCTTGCGGTTTCAAACTGGTCAAGTTCCGTGTAGGCGTCCGAAATCATGAAGAGGACTTCTTGGCGGCGCTTGGCGTTCGGGTACGTTTCGAGGAATTCCTTGAAGTAGATCACGGCTGCCTGCGGCTTTTCCATGCGCATGTAGAGGCGCCCCGTCTGGAATTCCTTTTCGGCAACGCGGTCGATAAGGAGGTTGTAATAGTAGTTGACCGAATCACGGAGCGGGGTGTTCGGGTGGTTCGCGAGGTAGCGTTCAAAGTCCTTCATGGCGGTCGTCGTGTTCGATTCGTCACGGTCGACCCTGTATTCGATGTTGAACGAAGATACGGCCTTGCGGTATTCGGCGGTTTCTGCAAACGGCGAACCCGGGAAGTTCACGACAAAGCTGCCGTATTCGCCACGGGCTTCAATCCACTGCTCCAGGTTGAAGTGGCTTTCGGCCAGCAAGAACTGGGCCTGTTCCATGTAGCCCGACCCTGCGCACGTCGAAAGGATGGCTTCGAGCTTTTCGATGGTCCTTCCGTACTTTTTAGACTTGAAGAGCTCTTCGGCGACGTCGTAGCGCTTTTTGCACCAGTCGGTGTGGGTCATTTTTTCGTTCGATGTGGACGAACAACCTGTCGTAGTTGCCATATAAAAGAAAAGTGGAACGAACAGGGTGCACTTGAAAATATTTCTCATTTTTTTTCTTTGGTTAATTCTAACTTTCACACCGTAAAGTAGAAAAAAACGACTCTAGAGAAAAATGATTTTAGTCCGCTATGTCTTGAAAGAGCTGATTGGTCCGTTTTTGGCGTCGCTCTTTGGCATTACTTTTTTGTTTGTAGTTGACTTTTTGGTCAAAATCTTGGACAATGTGCTGTCCAAGGGATTGCCTGCATCTACAGTGATCGAAATTTTTGTGCTGAACCTAGCCTGGATGCTTTCGCTCTCGATTCCGATGGCCGTGCTTGTGGCAAGTCTCATGGCGTTTGGTCGTATGTCGGGGGACCAGGAAATCACGGCGGTCAAGGCGGCTGGTGTTTCGCCCTTGTCCCTCATGCGTCCGGTGCTTCTTGTGGCGCTTTTGCTTTCGGTCTTGATGGTCGTGTTCAACAATTGGGTGCTTCCCGAAGCTAACCACAGGTCTGTGGAGCTGATGAATGCCGTTTCGCGCAAAAAGCCCCACGTGTTCGTTGATGCGGGCCGCCTCATTACGCAGTTTCCGGGCGTGCAGCTCTGGGTGAACCGCATTGATCCCGTGACGGGAACGCTCTACGGCATCCAGATTTTTGAAATGGAAAAGAAGGGCGCCCCGCGAATCGTGTATGCCGATAGCGCTTCGATGGATTACGTGGATAACGGGGCGACGCTCATGCTCCGCCTCCGCAGTGGCGAGACGCACCTAGTCGATCCGGACGATGTGGATAATTATTTCCGTATCCGCTTCTTCTCGCAGGATCTCGCGATGCAGAATGTGGACGACCGTCTGGAACGCCGTAGCCGTAGCTATCGCAGTGACCGCGAAATGCCGGTCGAGATGATGTGGGACGTGGTGACGGATGCCCGTGCTAAGTACGATACGGCGGCGATTCAGGCAAAGAACCGTCGCTTGCCGACGCTCATGCGCATCCGCGACCTTGTGCTAAGCGATAGCACCCTCCCCGCAAATGCAAATGGCGTCCCGATGGCGGATTCGCTCCAGTTTATCCAGGGTCTCCGTAAAATCCGTGTGCAGGAAGTCGCGTCCATGCGCACGACGGAACGTGTCTGGGGTCGTATGGAAGGCGAACTCAAGCGTGCCGCCCAGTATATGGTCGAAATCCATAAAAAGTTCAGTACGGCGTTTGCGTGCTTTGTCTTTGTGCTGATCGGAGCTCCGCTTGGCATCATGGCGCGCAAGGGCGGTATCGGTACGGGTATCCTTTACAGTCTTGCCTTCTTTGTCATTTACTGGATTTGCCTTATCGGTGGCGAAAACCTCGCTGACCGTCTGATCATTTCTCCGGAACTTGCCATGTGGGTTTCGAACATCATCATCGGTGTGTTCGGGATCCTCATCACGCGTGCGATGGTGCGCGACCGGTTCTCGGGCAATTCCAAGCTTTTGCGCTTCTTTAGAATCGTGGGACGGTATACTGGCATTACCCAATGTCTCAGATTTTTCGGTTGGTTGTTTGGTAAAGTCAAAAAGAGGTTCGGATGAAGTTCTCTCGATACCTTATCTGGAATTTCTTGAAGATGTTCCTCATCGTGGTCTGTGGCGCCATCCTTATTTTTGTCGTCATTGACTTTGTCGGTAACATCAAGACCTGGCTTGCCCGTGACATGAAGCTTGTGGGTGACTACTACCTGAGCTACCTCCCGTATATCATTTATCTGATCACTCCGGTGGCCTTGTTTATCTCGGTGCTTGCCTCGGTGGGCAATATGGCGCGTCACCTCGAAATGAGTGCCATGCAGAGTTCTGGCCAGAGTCCGTTCAAGACGCTCCTCCCGATATTCTTCTTGGGTATCCTCATGTCGATCGGCTCGTACGAAATGAGCGAACACTGGCTCCCGGATGCGAACCACAGGCGTTTTGAAATCATGGAAACCAACGCCCAGAAGCGTAAGAATCCGCGCATCAAGGAAAAGCAGGACTTCACGTTTATCGACAGCGATAGGTGCAGCTGGTTCTTTAAGTATTATTCCGGTACGAACAAGGCTGGGCGAAACGTTGTCCTTTTGATCCGCGATCATGGACGCCTGGTCGAACGTTACGATGTTCGTTCTATCCGTTGGCATGAACCCGATTCCTTGACGGGGTACTGGGTGTTCGATAACGGTTACCGCCGCGTGTTCCGCAAGGATGGCTCGGTCGAAGTGTTCCCCGTGCGCAACAAGAACATGAATGGAAAAGTCTCGACGCACCCGAACGACTTGATCAACGAGCGCCAGCTTGCCGACGAAATGGATTCCAAGATGGTCAAGGCGCGTATCGACGTGCTTAGACGCTCGGGCGAAGAAACCCGTGCCATGGAGACGGCGCTTCAGTTCAAGTATTCGGCGCACTGGATGAACCTGATTGTCCTTTTGATCGGGGCCGCGCTATGCCACCGATATAGCCGTTCTGGAGGGCTTTCCCAGAAGTTCGGTGTTGGCCTGTTGCTTGTATTTAGCTATTATATCCTTGAGAGAATTGGACTGAAAATGGGTGAAAACGGAGCGCTGTCGCCGTTCTGGGCGGCGTGGAACAGTCACTTCATTTATGGCAGTCTCGCGTTAGTCATGTTATATCGATCGTTTCGCTTGTAGAGGGTTTAAATGTCCGTGTCTGAAATATTGTTTGCGGTTGCCGGGGCTTTGCTCGGTTTGGCATTTCAGGGGGGAATGTTCCTTTTCCTGATTCCGTTTGCCGTGGTCGCATTTTCACTTGCTTTCATGAACCGTCCGACTTTGCCGAACGGAACAACTGTACTCCCGGTGATCAAGCACGACAAGCGTTCTACCGCACTGACTCCTGTGGTGTCCCCGGACTTGCGCAATGAATTTGTCAATACCAAGACCGAAACGAACGAACCGAATTCTTCGCTCCGCGTGAACCAGATCTGGGGCCGCGCCAATGCCGATGTCGACAAGGCTTTTGGTGACATTCTGCGTTGTCTCAAGGTGCTTTTGCCGCAGGCGAATACGCTTACCATTTTTACGAACGGCGGCCGTTCGAACGAACTTTCGCTCAGGACGTTCCAGAGCGATATCCCGAACTGCATCGATGCTAGTGCCAAGATTACCGAGAACATGGGCATCTTGAGCCAGCTTTTGCGTCCGGAAGTTTCGCGCATTCTGGAAGGCGACCTTTTGGTGGGCAAGCGCCTCACGTATTACATTGAAAACAGAAAGATCCGCTCCTTGATGGGCGTTCCCCTGTTTGACCGCAACGAACGCCGCCTGGGCGTTTTGCTTGTGGACTCGTTGCACCCGAATGCGTTTACGGCTGCCGAGGCTCAGGCCCTGACCTACATTGCCCGCGCTATGTACACGGTCAGCTTCAAGTGCTTTATCTCGGCCCAGAACTACATCGAACAGCAGCAGTTCAGTACGCTTTACCATTACCAACGCAAGTTCTTCCAGACGATGTCGGTGAAGGACATTTACAAGCAGATGTTCGAATACGTCAAGGAAAATATGCCGTTTGACCGCTTGACGATTCTTGTGCTGGACGATCCCCAGAAGGGGCTTGGCCACGTGATTTACAGCGTTGGCATGGATTCGGACCAGTTTGTCGATAAGAAGTTTACGCTCAACGACAAGGGCATCTTTGTGTTGGCTTTGATCAGGAACCGTCCGGTTGTCCGTTCGTTTACGGGTTACACCGATTATGTGCCCCGCTTGACCGATTCCGAAAAGCGCAACATGGAACTGCGCCAGTTGTTTGTAATGCCGGTCGCGTCGGAACCCGATGCCAAGGTGGCCGAGCTTGCCATCTGCCTCGAAAGCCGTTTTGACAACCGCTACCAGGAACATGAAAAGACTTTGCTCAAGGCGTTTGCCGGTGTGGCTGGATTTGCGTACGCTCGCGCTTGCCAGTTCGAAAAGGGCAAGGACATGGCTGCCAAGGATCCGCTGACCAAGCTCATGAACCGTGGCGCCCTGCAAGAATCGATGAGGACGGAAAAGATCCGTGCGAACCGCCAGAAGACGAATATCGGCGTCTTGATGATGGACATTGACCACTTCAAGAGCGTGAACGATACTTATGGCCATCCGGTCGGTGACGAAGTCATCAAGGGTATCGCCAATGCAATTAGCGGCGAAATCCGCAAGGAAATCGATATCGTGGGCCGTTACGGCGGCGAAGAATTTGTGGTGGGTCTTGTCGATACGACGCCTGAAGGCATGATCGAAACGGCTGAACGTATTCGCAAGGCCGTGGGCAAGCTCGAGTTTAACGTTCTCAAGCCGGAACCGCTCCGTGTGACGGTCAGCATTGGTGCATTCCTCGTGGAACCGGACTTTACGGACATGAAGAAGGCGGTCAACAACGCAGACCAGGCACTTTACAAGGCGAAGGAAGGTGGCCGTAACCAGGTGGTCCGCTTTGAAACCGTTGAAACCGAGGCGGTGGGAGATTAGTAGACGGTAGGCAGTAGACAGTAGGAAGGATTGCAAAATGAAAAGTCTTTTCGTACTTGGTGAATTTAGACGCAAAAACGCCGTTACACAGTTACTGCCAAACACCTAATCACCAACCACTAACCACTAATCACTAACCTATGTTCACTGCTATTGATTGGATTGTCTTGGTCGCCTACTTGCTCGTGTCGCTGTTCATCGGGCTGTGGGTTTCGCGCGGAAACAAGAACCTCAAGGAATACATGTTTGGCGGCGGTTCGATGCCGTGGGTGGCCGTGGGCATCAGCCTCATTGCGACTTCCGTGAGCGCGACGACGTTCCTGGGCGCACCTGCCGATGTCTACGGCGACGACATGACGTTTTTGATGTTCCAGATCGGCGCTTTGCTCAGCATTTTTGTGGTAGGTTATGTCTTTATCCCGCGGTTTCGCACGTCGGGCATTTCGAGCGCTTATGAACTTTTCGAGGTTCGCTTTGGAAGCAAGTCGGTGCGCCGCCTGGCCGCCATCTTTTACTGCTTGCATCTGCTCCTCCGCACGGGCATTTTGCTTTATGCGCCCTCGCTTGTGCTTGCGCAGATTCTGCACATTGACTTGAAGGTGGCTATTGTTGTCTCGGCGGCGGTTGCGATTTTCTACACGTGGTTTGGCGGCATCAAGGCGGTCATCTGGACGGACGTGATGCAGTTCTGCGTGTTCTTTGGCGGCGGTATTCTCGTGCTTTTGATTATTGCTAATGCTGTGGGCGGCTTTGGCGAAATGGCTACGCTCGCGAGCGAAGCGGGCAAGACGCGTTGGTGGAATCCGTCGCTGGATATTTCTAATGCGCGTACGCTTATCTCGGCGGGTTTTGCTTATGCGGTCTTGGAAATTGCGATTCGCGGTTGCGATCAGCAGTTCGTGCAGCGTTACCTCAGCTGCAAGGACGTGAAGGCGGCGAACCGTTCGAGCGTGCTTTCGATGGTGCTGGGTTGCGCGGTCTCGATTCTCTTTTACTGGGTGGGTGCTGCACTTTACGTTTATTACAACGTTTCGAAGGTGGCACCAGTGCCTGCCAGCGTCGGGCAAAATGACGTATTCCCGTACTTTATCGTGAACGGCCTTCCGGTCGGCGTGACGGGTTTGATTGTTGCTGCCATTTGTGCGGCTGCCATGAGTAGCCTTTCGAGCTCCATCAACTCGCTCAGCAATACGTCGGAACACGACTTTCTCGGTTGGGATGAATTTACGGGAATGGGCGGGCTCAAGCGCGCTAAAATTTGGACGGTTGTCTGGGGCGTACTCGGCGTGTTCTTTGCGCTTTTCGCGGCAACGCAGCAGGGGAGCCTCCTCAAGAACGCCATCTTCTTTACAGGACTTTTCACGGGCCCGCTTCTTGGTATGTTCCTCCTCGCCTTTTTTGTGAAGGGGCTCAAAAGCTGGCAAGTGATCTCCGCCGTGCTTTGCGGTATGGTGAGCCTCGTCTTGATTCAGGGAATCCCTGCGTTTGGCGTGAAAGCCGTTTTCGATGGCGTTTTTAGCTGGCCGTGGATGCCCTTCATCAGTATGACCACGACTGTTGTTGTTGCGGTTGTATTGAAGCTTGTGACAAATGCTGTTTGCACGAAACGTAAATAAGATTTGATAAATTGCGTCGTCCTGAGCTGTCATCCTCGGAGCGAAGCGTAGGGGAACCATTATTTCGCGTATCTACATTTGCGATGGAAACCTTTTTTTTTGTTATATTCGGAATGTAACAAAATAAAAGGATTTTATATGAAGTGCAAATACCTGCTTTTGGGGACTGCTGTTCTTTTTGCTGCTTGTGGTGATGAAAGTTCTTCGGGACCTAATTCTGAAAATACTCCGAGTTCTTCTGCGGTTGCCCCGCTTTCAAGTTCTGATAATGGCAATGATTCTGTTGTCTCCAGTTCGTCTGTTGCAGATAATGGACAGTCGAGTTCTGCCGATAATAATGTTGTCAGCAGTTCTTCTGTTGCGTCCAGCGGCTCGAAAACAACGGCTTCCAACTACGATCCAGCGACAGGCTTATTGACCGACGAACGCGATGGTAATGTTTATAAAACCGCCAAGGTTGGAAACCAGATTTGGATGGCTCAGAATTTGCGTTTGGAAAATCCCAATACTTTAGATGATTGTTCTAGCAACTATTACGATTACACAATAAAAGATGAATCTGTTTTGCAAAAGTACGGCCATCACTATGGTTGGATGACCGCAATGCAGATATCATGCAAGTACGAAGAACAGTTGGCTAAATCTGAAATTCAACAACCCCATCAAGGACTTTGCCCGACTGGATGGCATGTGCCCTCAATTGATGAATGGCAAGAACTTTTTAATGCAGCTCCGTTAACAGAACTCCTTTCGACTGACTGGAAAATGCGGTATTTTGTTGGAACGGATGATTATGGGTTGTCGTTGAATGCCGCTAATGAAGATGAAGAAAATCTTCCTGAGTTCTTGGCGCTTGATGAAGCTTCTTCAACTAAAAATTATGCGGTTGTGCTTTATTGTGATGATCCTTCTAAACCGATAAAGGTCGAAGCGGAGAGCAAAACATCAATATTTACATATCTCCGTTGCGTAATGGACTAATTGATATTTCTGTATTGGTCTTTCGACGCAAAAAAGACTATTTTAAAACACATAATAGTTGACCCCGGCACTGTGTCCGGGGTGACAGAATGGATAAAAACATTTAAAAGAGGGCTTTGCGATGATTTCAAAACTGCTGAATATCGTCTATCTGGTGCTGCTGATCGTTTGCGTGTGCATCCTGATCCGCATCGTTAAAAGTGAACCGGCTGCTGTTCCGGTGGCAACGTCCAATGGAATGGCGATGCTCGAAGTGCCTCGCATCGAAGTTTCGGCTTCTGAAACCAAGAAGTTTGCCGCCGACAAGTTCGAGATGGGCTTTAGCCTCGAAATCCGCGGCAAGGACAAGGCTGCCGTTTCTAAGCTTATCGCAGAACGCCGTTCCGTGATTTTTGAAAACGTCAAGGCGCTTGACATTCCGCAATCGGACGTGGAACAGAATAGCATCGACATTCGCAAGGAATGGTCTTACCGCAACAGCAAACGTGAACTCGTTGGTTACGTGGCCACGCAGAGCTTTGTTATTACGGTGAGCCGCAAGATTGATGCCGCCGCTCTGGTGCAGGCGCTTTCTGCGGAACCGGATGTCGAAATCCAGCGCACGTCCGCCCAGCTCAAGGATGTGGACGCCGTGCAGTCGAAGGTCATCAAGGCGGCGGGTAAAAAGGCGACGGCCAAGGCTAACGATTACGCCGAAGGTGTTGGCGCCAAGCTTGGCCGCGTGCTGCAAATCAATGGCGAAGGAGGCGGAATTATGTACAACCAGTACAACCGTGTCTATCGCGCCAAGGCTGTCATGCTTGCCGGTAACGCCATGATGGATGGCGCGGCCGCTCCCGACGAAACTGCGATTGCCGACTCCGTCGAGGTGAGCGCTTCTGTCCGCGTCGTTTACGAACTAAAGTAGTTCTAACAGGCTTTCTTCATATTCCTTGGCCGCCTTTTCGAGGGCGGCCTTTGTCATGTCTGGGCTGCAGCCGTAGAATCCAAGCGGCTTGAACCACTTCATGCCTGCTGCGTTTGCGGTCATCTCGAACGGGATGAGCATTTCTTCGGCGGTGTAGCGGTTGAGTCCTTCGTGGCTGTAGTGTTCTGCGGCGGCGCCTGCGGTAAATACCACGCGCACGGGCATACCCTTCAAGAAGTTGTCGGCGCTATAGACGATTGGGCTCATAACCTGGTCTTGCCAGTCGCGCAGGCTGGCGGGGGAGTTATACCAATATATAGGGAACTGCCACACAATCGCCTTGGACTCCCTCAACAATTTTTTTTCGGCCTCCAGGTCGAAGTAGCCATTAATCCGGTTTTTGTCAAGGTGATGAAACACAAAATTGGGATTTTTTCTGTTGATATCCACTAAGTGCTTGTTGAACATCGAGTTACTGATGTTCGGATGCGATAGAAGAATTGTGATTTGATTGTTCATTGTTTTGAGCCTGTTGATAAGTTGAGAAAATATTATAAAAAAATTACAACTTTCTTGGAAAAGGTATTCCAAAATGGACTAGTATTTATTATCTTGTAGATGCGGTTGACCTACATCTTGTGGGTGTGGTTCGATTTCAAACACAAGATATAGTAAAATCTGAGGATTTTGACTATATTTGAGGAAACGGGATTATAAGGTTCTTTTAGATGATTTTTACTGTTAAAAAGCGCGACGGCCGCGAGATGCCGTTCAACATCGAAAAGATTGCAGACGCTGTCATCAAGGCTTTTAGAGCCTCTGGCGAATTGGATGAACAGATCAAGGCCGCTCAAGCACAGATAAATTTGCTTGGTAACGACGACCTCCTTACAAACGTTGCTCTCAAGGTTGCTGCCGATGCTGTTGGTCACTTGGAAGCCGAAAACAAGACGAAGCCGGACATCGAAGAAATCCAGGATGCCGTCGAAAAGGCTTTGACCGAAGGCGGTTATGGTGATACCGCAAAGAGCTATATCTTGTATCGTGCCGAACGTACTCGCGTGCGCGAAGTCAACACTCGCCTCATGCAGACGCTTCACGACATCACGTTCAGCTCTGCCAAGGAATCCGACCTCAAGCGCGAAAATGCAAACATTGACGGCGATACCGCCATGGGCACCATGCTCAAGTACGGTTCCGAATCCGCTAAGCACTTCTACACGATGATGATGCTCAAGCCGGAACACAGCCGCGCCCACATGGATGGCGACATTCACATCCATGACCTTGACTTCTATTCTTTGACGATGACCTGCTGCCAGATTGACCTCATTAAGTTGTTCAAGAACGGCTTCAACACGGGTCACGGCCATCTTCGCGAACCGAAGGATATCCGCAGTTACGCCGCTTTGGCCGCTATCGCCATTCAGAGTAACCAGAACGACCAGCATGGCGGTCAGTCCGTGCCGAACTTCGATTACGCCATGGCCGACGGTGTACGCATCACGTACCGCAAGGCTTACCTCTCTAATATCGTAAAGGCTCTCATCCTCTTTACGGGCAAGGAAGAAGAAGAACTCTTGCCGATCGTCAAGAAGCTCCACGCCGAAATGGCTGAAATGGGCATGGTCGCAACGCTCGTTCCGAACGAAAAGTTTGTCGATACTGAAGCTCATGAACTTTCCAAGTCTTTCGATGCCGAAATCGTGAAGAAGGCTCAGAAATTTGCCGAAAAGCAGGCCTACGAAGAAACCGACAAGGCTACATTCCAGGCCATGGAAGCTTTTGTCCACAACTTGAACTCCATGCACAGCCGCGCCGGTGCCCAGACTCCGTTCTCTAGCATCAACTACGGTATGTGTACCGAACCCGAAGCCCGCATGGTCATGAAGAACTTGCTCCTCACGACTGAAGAAGGCCTCGGCGGTGGTGAAACGGCTATCTTCCCGATCCAGATTTTCCGCGTCAAGGACGGCATCAACCTCAATCCGGGCGAACCGAACTACGACCTTTTCAAGCTCGCTTGCCGCGTGAGTGCAAAGCGCTTGTTCCCGAATTTCAGCTTCCAGGACGCTCCGTACAACCTGCAGTACTATAAGCCGGGGCATCCGGAAACCGAAATTTCGTATATGGGCTGCCGTACCCGCGTGATTGGCAACCATTACGACCCGAGCCGCGAAATCTCTTACGGCCGTGGCAACTTGAGCTTTACCTCG
>JBGVAT010000191.1:0-23003 GCA_045224895.1 Fibrobacter sp. | reverse complement strand
GCTCTACCAACTGAGCTATGAAGCATCATATCAATTCAAGAATCTTTTTGGGGATTCCAATCGACGCGCTCAAATATAGATGTTTTCTATTCCGTTGTCAAGGTATGAAGGCTAAAAAATTTTCATTTTAGCGTTCACGGCTACGCATCAAGGCAATTTCTGCAGCGTACCCCGGCAACTCATTCGGCGTTTCCAAATAAAACGGAAGCCCCTTCAGCGCCGGATGGTTCACCACATTCACAAGCGCTTCCAAGCCAATGAACCCGCCACCGATGACCTCGTGACGGTCCTTATGGCTTCCCAGCGGATTCTTGCTGTCGTTCAGATGGATGGCACACAGGCGCTTAAGTCCAATGACCTTGTCAAATTCTTCAAGGACGTCATCCAGACGGTTCACGATATCGTAACCGCCATCAAAAACGTGGCAGGTGTCCAAACACACGCCCATCTTTTCCCCAAGCTCCACTCGGTCAAGAATCTGGCGCAGTTCTTCGAACGTCCGACCAACTTCGCTTCCCTTCCCCGCCATCGTTTCCAAAAGAACTTTAGTCTTCAAGTCCTTATGCAGAATGTTGTTCAGATGCTCCGAGATGTACTGGATCCCGACTTCGACACCCTGCTTGACATGGCTTCCGGGATGAAAGTTGTACATAGCCCGCGGAAAATGATCCATACGGAACAGGTCATCCTTCATGACGTCCTGGGCATACTGCCTAAGCGACGGATCTGCGGCACAGGCATTCAGCGTATAAGGCGCATGCGCAAGGATAGGCGCAAAATGATGCGCATCCATCAACGTATTCAACGCTGCGGCATCGGCCTTGTCAAAAGGCTTTGCAGCACCGCCACGCGGATTACGAGTAAAAAACTGGAACGTATCGGCACCAATGGAGACAGCCGTCTCGCCCATCGCCAAAAAGCCGCCCGAAGACGAAAGATGACAACCTATATGCATATTTAAAAATCGTAAGTAAGCGAAGCCGATCCGTAAATGTCCCTGTACTCTTCGGAAGCAAAGTCCGGACGAGAATTCAGGTACATTCCAAGAGTCCATTCCGTACTGAGATTTTCGGTCAGCTGGAATCTTAACCCAGCCGAAAGATCCAAATCCAGTTCCATTTCATCGACATTCTTGCCATCTTCTTCACGACTCATGAAGTTCTGACGGACGCAACCCAACAACATCAAATCCAGGAAGTCCGGCTTCAGCTGAATGGTCGCATTTTCCGTGAGAGTCCATTCAAACTCACTCATATCGTTACGATTATACGATCTGTAACGGGGCGTGAACGAAGCCGTGTTGCGTACGCGATCCAGCGTTGTCGTAAGCGAAATCGGATAACGCATTTCAAAGAAATCACTTCCGTGGAAGTAGTATCCCAAAATGCCATAAGTACGGTTAGAGAAATTAAAACCGTCCAGCAAGTCATCCTGGTTGAACCTCGACATATCCCTGCGGAACGTCCAAACGCCACCGAACTTCAAAACATTCTTCGGGAGTCTAATCGCAACTCCGAGTTCAAGCGTCTGCTTTAACAAGCGTTCATCGAACTGCGTTGCCAGATATTCCTTGTTTTGCAAATTCGCATACTTGGCCCAACGCGCAGAATCAATTTCGAACGAGCCGTCTTCGGCATTGACTTCAACTGTGGGCTTGCCCTTACGGCTTGCAAACCAGTCATCAGAGTAAATGCCCGAAGAAGCAAAGTAATTCCCGTAAAGTCTCTGCGGAGTACTGCGAGTACGGTAGTTGAGCGCATAACGGGCCGTAATCTCCACAGAATCGAGAACCTTGAAAGTATTCTTCACGTTAAAGTCATGGATGTAAAGGGTTCTCGAGGGATCCTGTTCATGCTTCTTGAGCCAATCGTCTTCTGCACCAGGCAAAAGACCAAGCTTGGAGCCTTCGGCAAATCCGAATACGTTGTACGCATCGCCACTACCTGAGGCATTTTCGATGTTCAATTCGTAGCCGGAGTTCAACTGCCAAACGTCGCTCACCTTCTGATCGAGCTTGGCTCCCAACTGGCGAGAATTCTGCAACAAGTCTGGAGAACCCGCACTGTAATAGTTACGACCGACAAAGCGGAAGTACGCATCGACAACCGTCGATTTGAATTTCCAGTTGTAAGCACCAGACAATGCCAAGTTCTGAGCCGTCCATTCCGTCGGATCATCATTGTTGTCGGCCTTGTACTTTTTCAAAGCTTCATTGGCGAGTTGCAGAATTTCCTTCAATTCACTCCGCATCTCAGCAACGGACATATCCATACCGTCCCCAAAGATAAGCTCCAGATCTTCGCGGTTCATACGGTTCACAAGCGAAGTGTTGTTCATCAAGCGACGGAGTTGCGCAAATGTCGAAACGTCAAGACCGGCATCTTCAAAGACTTCGTTCACAGCGCGATGCACTGCGACATTGAGCGTATCGGCACCGCCAAAGCCAAGTTGCACGTTATACGTTCCACGACCGCCAAGAACATTGACATTGCCGTTGATGTCTCCAAAGAACGTCTTGGAAGAAAACATCGGATTCGAAAGGTTCACGTTCCTGGTCGTTCCATCACGCAAATACGGATCTTCCAAATAGTCCTTGCTGCCAATGAAACCGATGGAAGCATCAAAATTCTTCGTAGCATTCCAGAGCGCCTTGCCACCCACAACCATTTTTTGCGCCTCGACTTCGTCAAGACCAATGTACTTGTGGTATTGATCCGGATCCCTGTCACCCGGCAGTTTCGGAGCGCGGTTTTCACCACCGAAGACACTCAGTGTAAGCAACGGCTTTTCGTTATTGTTCAAATTCAGGTTAAAGTCATAACTCGCACCAAAGAGTTCGAAGCCAGACATATACAGTTCGCCGGACGACACATAGGTATCGCCCAAGATGAGCTTTTGGAAACGGTCTTCGTACAACGCCTGCACATACTTGAGATCAAAGTGATTCCACTCATCGTGCGAGGCATCCATGGAGAATTCAATTTTCTGCCCAGTCGGAGACTGCACCTGAACAAAGGCATTCCAGGCACCATAAACACCAGGAACCCGGAAATAGTTCCTGTACTTTTTGCCCGGATAAACAGAATCCTTTCCATTCACAAAAACTTCATTGGTTTTATTCTTCTCGGTAGCGACAGAATGAAATCCAAATTCGACACCGACAGATCCGCCGACAGTCCATACGGAATCGGCCGACACATCGTCAACAGCCGCCAAAGCCATAGCGGGAATTGCAAGGACAGAAGCAAGAGCTAATCTACGAATACTCATTTTCTAACCCCATAGGTCTTGTTCGTCTTGACAACATAGCCACTCTTGTGAACAACTTCGATAACAAAACGAGTCTTTTGACCACGCTTCAATTCAACAGGGATCTGATAATCCAGGTTCTGGATCTGTGAGAGACGTTCCTGCAAAATGACCTTGCCATTCTGGCGAACAGTAACTCTATTCAAGAAGCTCGGATCGTTTTCGGGCAAACGGATCTGGAACTGCAAAGTCTGCAAGATCCAATCTCCGGCGTCAGGATCGCTCGGAGGCGCAGGTGGAACCTGGAGAGGAACATACTTGTCGCCAAAGACTTTCACAGAGAACGACTTCAACGGATAGCAGCCCAGCGTCTTCTTGACGCTATTGTGGCCTACTGCATTTTCGACAACGAACTCGTAGTCGTGAACGCCACTCTGCAATTTAAAGCGTTTAGGCATGTTGCGCTTGACGTTCACCTCAGAAATGGTCGTCCCATCCATCATCGCAGATAAACGTGCTTCGGAGCCCTTCTGCACGTTGGAAACAGAAACGTTAGCCACACAGCGCAACGAATCGTATGAAGAATACTTGATCTGCGGAACAGTCAGATTCGCCTCATCCTTTTCTTGTTCCGAATCCTTCTGCGAGTTAGCAGACAGCGCCTGTAAAGAATCCTGATAGGCCTTGTCCGCCGCCTGGGCTGCGGCCGCCAATTCTTCCAGGGACTTTGTCGTATCCGCAATGATCGTCATCAAAATTCGTGCAAAGACAGTATCGCCCGAAGACTTGAGTTTGAGAACGACAAACTGCTTTCGGCCAATAACGGTTTCACCATCATTGATGAAAAGGGAATCCCCCGTCACCGTATCGCTAACAGCCAGCGTTCCGTCCTTCAAACCGGCAAACATCGTCACATTGCCGTCACCGCCAATAACACCTTCTGTTCCGCGAATCGATGCCGCTGCGGTACCGGTCCTGAAGCTAGCCTTGTGCCCTTCGCCCTTCGCGGCCTTAAAGCCCATAAAACCATTCTTGATACTGGTCTTGATGGAATAAGAGCCCTTGTTATTTTCATCGGGAGCAATCCATTCATCGACCTTGACAAGTGAATTTTCATCGATCGACAAAACGTTTCCGGAACCCTTCAGCTCCAATCGAACGGAACCACCCTTGCCCGTCTTAAAACAATGATTGGTTCTAAAGGCATTGTCCTGTTCTGCAGGTGCCCATTGGATGCCATCACAACTTGCAGCCCCCTCAGCCGCAACCCCCATATCCGCATTATAAGGATCTCGGATTTTACCAACCTTTGGAGCGGCATAAATAGCCGAAGGAACAAAAATCGCCACCAAAAAGCACCATAAAGACAGATGTCTAAACATAAGACCTCTCTACAAAATACCTTACGATAAATTTACTTTTTTTTGTCAAATTTTGAGAGACGATTAAAAAAAACGTGAAGACAAACACATTCCACTAGCCCCCGGCGAGCTTCACGGTATATCCCTTCTTTTCGAGTTCAGCTTTTAGCACATTGCGCTTGTCGCCCTGGATCTCGATATTGAAATCCTTGACGGATCCACCCACCCCGCACTTCTGCTTTAACACACGGGCCAAGTCCTTGAGTTCATCTTCGTCCAGCGGCACTCCCGAAACGACACTAGCCATTTTGCCGCCTCCGAGACGTTTTAGCGTGATACGGACTACGCCATCGCCCTGCGGGCGCACGGCCTTCGGTTTTTCTTCTTTAATACGACCGACACCACTTGCAAATACCAATGTAGAACGTTCTTCGATACCCATATAAAACCTCTTTTTTTTGCAATAATAGAATTTTAGCAGATGGAGCATACAAAAAATCCCGGGCGATCGGTTCGCTCGGGATTATAGAATCTAACGATTTCGATTACTTCTTGGAAGACTTGCTAGAGGATTTGCTAGAAGACTTCTTGGAGGACTTCGAGGAAGACTTTTCGTTTCCGCGAAGCACCGGACGTCTGTAACCGAAGCGCTTCAGCATTTCGTCGCTAGACTTGATCACGTCACCGTACTTAGTCTTGCCATCCAACGGCGGAACCGTGCAACGGAGCTTAGAACGGATATCGACCTTCGTCTTCACGATGAACGGACCCGTACCGTAGAGACGGCCATGAGAATCCCTCAGTTCGCCATTTTCGTCAAGCTTCATTTCGAAGAAGAACTTCACGAGACCGGCCTTGTCAACGTAATCAGGATCATCGACGTCGTAATCGAAATGGTACGTGTCAATGAACTGACCTGCGGTCGTGTAGAACCAGAGCGCCACACGAGCCTTGGAGGCATAGAGCGTCATCTTGCTGTAGTCCTTAACCTTGTTCAGCTCTTCCTTGAATTCGTCAGAGCAAAGGCTGTCGACGTAGTCCTTGACGTTCATCTTCTTACTGTTCTCGGCATCAACACCATCCAGCGGGATCATATCGCCGTTGATAATGATATCGTCCAAGGTAGAAAGACCACCCACCGGGCTTACGAGAGGCACCTTCATATCGACCTTGATCGTCGGGCCAAGGTGGCCTTCAAGTCCCGGATACGGTTCTTCGCCAGAACCCTTCTTGGACTTGCTTGCATTACCCTTCACCACTTCCTTTTCGGTCTGGGTCGTCGGATTCAAGACAGACACTGCATAAGTCTGGTCCTTCTCAGGCGGATTTTCTGCATAGTACTTTTCAACAGAATCCCTAGAAACGATAACCATCGGCTTTTCGAGGTTGATATCGACATCCTTGGCCTTCTTCAACATAACGTTGACTTCGGCAACCGTTTCGTTACCAGCCTTGTCGCGGTAGATACGCTTGATGGTCGTCACGCCCTTGTTGAGGCTCTGGAAGTTCAACGTATCCTGCTTGACGCAGTTATCCTTGTCGCCATCGATGGCAATGCACCAGTCGACATCGATAAAGTTAGCGTAGACCACGTCACCATCGCTCGGCGAGTTGATGATCACGAGCGGAGCCAACTTGTCAAGCACCATGAACACGGACTTTTCGGCAGTGTTGCCATACTTGTTCGTGTAGGTGTAGGTCACGAGGTAACCTCTGTCGCCTTCTTCGTTAGCAACAATCTTGCCCTTTTCGTCGATGACGTAAGAGACCGTAGCCTTGTTGCCCTGAACACCCTTAGAGTCGTATGTGACCGTGAAGGCGCCAACACCCGTCTTGAGGTCCATTTCATCCGGATCCTTGTTCACCTTGGACGTCGGATCCTTGGTGCCAGAGCTGCTCGGGACATCGACAATCAAGTTGCCTTCGGAGTCGCCGTACAAGATCTTACCCGTTTCGGCATCAGCCTTGTAAGAGACAACCACTTCCTTGCCACTGACTTCGACAACGGTAGAAACTTCGATGACTTCAACCATCGACTTCTTGCCATCTTCGTCGAAGACCGGAACCTTGATGATTTCGCCCTTGTCGTTGACTTCGTAAGAAATCGTGACCTTGGTTCCGTTCACAGTTTCACTATAAGAAACCTTTTTCTTGTTGCCGTTAATCGGAGTTTCAGAGACACCGCCCTCCGGATTTTTGTCGAGAGACGGCTGAGACTTGGAGACATCCACGAGGGTCGTCACAGTCTTCTTCGAGACCGCAATGGTATCGAGAATCACTTCGACAGTGAAGGTTTCCTTATATCCAGAAACGGTATCCTTGACAACGACATCGACATCCTTGGACTTCTTGTTCACATAGATCGAGGAGTCCTTCTTATCGACACTTTCAACGACAGTATAGATGTTGTCGGCTTCAACCTTCGTCTTGGTAGCGCTGACTTCGACAATCGGAGCAGCCGTGCTGAAGTAGACGATTACAGTATCAGCACCTTCAACATCCTTGGTCGGATCCTTATACTTCTTGATAATGACGTTCTTGCCTTCCTTCAAGGTTTCGACACTGGACTTGGTCTTGCCATCCTGCTTCCATTCCACAGTAATCTGTTCCTGGTTCGTGAAGATGTCCTTTTCAGGATTCGGATAGATGGAATCGCCAGCTTCAACGAGCGTGATCTTGACTTCGGACTTTTCGACGACGTTGCCCACTTTAATCGTGATAGCAGCGGTATCCGCATAAGTTCCGTCCGTCACACGCACGTTAATGGTGTAGGACTTTTCGCTTTCGTAGTCGAGTTCGCCCTTCAATTCAATGTCACCGTTCGGCAAGATTTCAAACATGTCGTTCGGTTCAACAGCCGTGAACGTCAGTTCGCTGAACTTCTTGTTCTTCGTATCCGGATCAGAGGCTTCGACCGGGCCCTTCTTGGTGCCAATCGGAGAATCTTCCGGGAACGTGAATTCCTGCGGTTTGATCGTCGGAGGTTCGTTCAGGTCATTCACCTTAATGAGGACTTCAGCTTCAGAAACAAGGCCATCAGGGTCCTTCACGCTGACCACAATGGTAAATTCCTGCATCTTTTCGTAATCGATCTTTTTATCACCGCTAACGGTAATCTTGCCATCCTTAGAAACAGTCACATAGTCGCTAGGTTCGGCAAGGGCAAAGAGAAGATCGGTATCGCCATCCTGGTCAACGGCTTCGAGCTGTCCAACGAACGTACCCTCTTCGGAGTTTTCGTCGACATCGAATTCCGTGGTCGTGATCTGCGGAATTTCCGGAGCGTTCTTGAGCGTAATCGTAATACGAGTCGAAGTCTTCAGTTCGGAATATTTCTTGGAATCCTTATCAGCAAGCTGAATATCCAATTCGAACGTACGACGGGTTTCGGTTTCGTAGTCAAAATTACGCTTGGCCTTGATCTTGCCATCTTCGGTAATCGTAAACAGGTCCGTATCACCACCGGTTGCGCTAAACACGTTCTGGATAAAGGCCTTGGAGGTATCGACATCTTCGGAATAGAGCTTACCGAGGACGTAATCCTTGCCCTTGTTTTCATAGAACGAGAAGGCCAGGCTACCCGAAATAATCGGCATTTCGTTCACGTCGACAATCGTAATGGTCTTGGCCACTTCGGTAGTGCGTTCGTCGCCGTCAATCACGCCCACCTTGATCGAGTGTTCATGAGCAAGAGTTTCGTAATTCAGCTTCGAAGTATTCTTGACAGAGAGGCAAAGCTTGTACTTCGATCCATCCTTCTTGACCGTGGCATCAAACAGGCGATCAGCATCCGTACCACCAACATCGACGACATAGCCGGCAAGTGTTTCCACCTGGCCAAGATCTTCGTCCGTGACCTCATAGCATGCAATCGTTGCATCCTTGATCGGATGTTCTGCAGTATTTTCAGCAACCTCATAGCTCTTCTTGTCATCGTAAATCACCGGATCATCAGGCCTGTCATTGACCGTAATGATCACCGTGGCAGTAGCGCTGAGGTCTTCAAAGCCCCTGGAAGAACCATTATCCGTCACAGTAACCAGGAGTTCATAAGTTTCCTGATCTTCGTGATTCAACTTTTCTGTAGTACTGATTCTACCCGAAGAGCTAATCGTAAACTTCTTGCTATCACCAGAACCCGCCTTGAGATCTTCAATCTTAAAGGTCAATTCGCTCCAAGTGTCCTGGTCGCTAGCAAAGACAGCACCAACGACTTCGCCAGCAGGCTTGTTTTCATCCACGTCGAACGGGTAATTAGCCATATCGAAGACCGGTGCATCGTTCACGTCTCTAACATAGATGGTCACATCAACTTCATCTGTAAGCGTAGGATCCTTACCATCCGTAGCGACAACTCGAACAACGTACTTTTTCTGCGTTTCATAATCCAAAGCATTATCCTTGGCCACCGAGATAAAGCCATTGGCATCAATGCTAAATGCCTTGTAATCGTTCGGAGCGCCATCGGCCGCTACAAGCGTGTAGGTCGGAGCTGCACAAGTATGCCTGTTGCTGCAGTCATCATCGTTAGCAACAATAGCCTGCTTTGTTCCATCCTCAAGCGTAGCCACCGTACCCTTCGGCGTATTTTCATCGACATACAAGTCCGGAACCGTCGGGAACACAGGACCTTCATCTACGTTATTGACGGTAACCGTAACAAGAGTCGAAATCGTGAATTCCTTGTCCGTTGCGATAACCTTGAACTTGTACTCACTCTTATCTTCATAATTGAGCTTGGCATTGTTCACGACATAGAGTTCACCCGTCTTCTGGTCGACATCGAACAGAGCGGCATCGTCATCGCTAGCATCAAGCGAGAAGTAAAGCGTACCGTAATTTACGTTGTAGATATCCGGGTCAGTAGCATCAACTGTACCCAGCAAGGTTTCCGTCTTAACATTTTCGTCGACCTTAAACTTATAGGGTTCACCCACAAATTCAGGTTCTTCGTTTTCATCGATAATGCGAATCTTTGTATCCTGAGAAACCTCGTTACCGCCCTTATCCTCGACAATCAAAGTCACATCAAAAATGGCATCCTTTTCTGTCGCTCTGTAAAGGGCTTCGTAATTCAAGCCCGACTTGACAACAAACTGGAACTGCGTTTCATGGTTGCCATCCGTGCCCTTCACAATGACAACATTGAACAGGTCTTCGGCACAGGTCTTACCGGCCGTGCAAGTACCATTATCCTTGATAGAAATCTTCAATGCAGGGTTTGCATCGGTGGTCTTGCTGACGTCGGCGGCATCTTCGTCATAGACAACGATCTTTTCGCCAAACTTTGTACCAACAGCAGTATTCTCCTTGACTTCGTAAAGATCAGCCAAGACCCTGAATTCGGAAGCTTCGTTAACATCCTTGACCGTAATAGTGACGTTAGCAATAGCCGACAGCGGAGTCTTGTTCTTATCCGAGTCAACCACCTTCACCTGGAACGTATACTCGCTCTTTTCAATATAACGGAGCCTTTCGTTCTTCTTGAGCTTGATCTTACCCGTATTCTGTTCAATTTCGAACGGCAAGCCAGCAGAATTCACAATCGAATACTGGAGCGTATTGAACCCGCAAGAATGAGATCCAGCCTTGCAAGAAGCATACTTATCAGGATCCGTAGCCTTGACAGTCCCCACCAAAGAACCACCAGCAATGTTCTCGTCCACTTCAACAGACAAGTCTTCTGCCGTGGGTGCTTCGTTCACGTCAACAACTTCGATATTTCTGGTAATGCTAAGTGTTGTAGTTGCGTTGTAAACATTTTCGACAGTCATTACGACAGAAAGAATCGTTTTATTCTTTGCATACAGAGCTTCGAAGTCCAGCTTGGTCGGATCCTTGACCTTAACGGAACCCTTTCCTTCGTTTGCAATCTCGAAAATACCATCAGCGACACCACTTGCAGTCTGGTCAATCTCAAATGAAAGTTTACCCTTGCATTTAACATCGACATCGGCACCATCAACCTTGCCGTCACCATTAAGGTCGCCATCATCATCATCCTTGTAACCGCACAAGGTCTTGAAATCATCCAGACTCTTTCCAGAAAGTTCTTCGGCCGAGACCATATCCAGAACCTTGAAGCCCTTGCCTTCGTTCTCGTTGACCTTTCCCTTACCTTCGAGAACCAGATTAATGGGCGGTTCTTCAATATCCAAGACCTTTACAGTCACCTCGACATCCTTAGAATTCACGCCATCAGAAACGGTGACCTTGAACGTGTAAGAGATCTTAGGAGCATCGCCATCCGCTTCGAATTCGGCATCCATGGACGTAGTAATGCTACCGTCATCCGGATCCACGACAAAGCTCTTGGCATCAGAAGCATAGGATCCCGTATTCTTCGTGGACATCGAATAAGTCAAAGTGCTAAAGCTCTTGTTGTACTTATCCTGATCTTCACCCTTAACATGGCCATAGTCCGCTTCGCCGCAATATTCATCGTACGACTTGGTGCAGACGTGAGAATAACCCGGAGAATGTTCCTGGATATAGAACGTTCCGCCCGTAGCCGTGAACGGTTCGTTGACGTCAATTACCGTAATCTTGGTCGTAACATCTACAGAATTCGGCCCCTTATCCTTAATCGTGATGGTCACCGGATAAGATGCATTCTTGGAACTGGATTTGTAAAGAGCTTCGTAATCCAGCAAAGCTTCATTCTTCACCTTGATTTCAACGGTTCTCTTATTGCTAGAATTTGCAGTTTCTTCGACATAGAAGATATCTGCCAAAGTCTTGCCCTTCAATGTTCCAGAAGCAGCTGCGGCACCCGTCAAAGCACCCGTCAACGAATAAGTCAACTTATCACCAGCATCTTTATCCGTAACGTAGAACGTACCGAAAGGTGTTCCTGTTGCAGTGTTTTCCTTAACCGTATATTCGGACTTTACACCACTCGGCTCCGGATCTTCGTTGACATCTTGGAGGTTGACCGTAATAGTAGCCGTAGCGGATGCACCGGACTTATCGGTCACGGAAACCTTGAAAGACCAGCTCTTCTTAGTTTCGTAATCCAGCACACTTCCGTCAGAAACGGCGAGCGAACTCGTTCCATTCTTGAAGTTAAACGGAATGCCAGAATCCACAACCTTAAAGGTCAGGTTATCACCATCTGGATCCTTAGCAGAAACCGTACCAACGATCTTGTCACTAGTCCAATCTAGTATAACACCCGAAGAGGTCTTGTTCTTTTCCGGAAGCTCGAAGGTCTGATTACTAATGGTCGGAGCGTGGTTCTGGTTCTTGACATTGATGACAATGGTAAAGTTCTTGGACGTTTCAGGATTTCCGGTCAAGCCATAATTCTTTTCGGTCTTGGCATCATCCGAAACCTTTGCCGTAAGGGTATAGGAGGACTTTGTATAGTAATTAAATGTTTGTGTGCCATTGACCTTGACTTCACCCGAAGAAGTCAACGTAAAGCACGAAGAACAATCCTTGTCCCCAGAAACCAAAGAGAATGTATAGGAATCAACATCACGTTCGTTGGCAACATCGCTAACGGTGACGCTACCCAACGATTCATTCTTTGACGGATTTTCACTCACTGTGAAAGTGTAGCTTGCATCAGTCGTCGGCTTATCGTTGACCGGAATGACATTAACGCTAGCTGTGTATTCATCAGACGTATTATCACCAGTACCAGAGCCAATAACCCTGAACTTGAACGTTGCATAGACTTCGGTTTTAGTCTTGCTGAAATCATTTGCCACGGCCTTGTAAGTCAGCTTGCCAAGGTTAGCAACCGTGATGACCTGATCCTTCTTCACCGCAGTGCCGTTCAAAAGCAAAGAACCCTTTGTCGGCAACGAAGTTATCTTAACAGATTCAAATGTTCTTGTAGAATGCTGGAAATTAAAGTCACCTTTTGCAAATGTGTATTCAGCATCTTCCTTGACAGACACCTTGAGGCTGCTGTTACCCTGAGGCAGCTTATCGACATCCTTGATGTAGATGTTAAACGAACCGCACTCCATATCACCGATTTTTTTGGATTCATAGTTTTCGGTAGACGGAATGGCGCCCTGGAGGTCATAAATATAAAGCCAAAGCTTTTCACCCGGTTGATTATTCTTAGGAGTTTCGATGAGACCATCAATCAAAGGCTTGATATTGATCTTTTGCTTGGATTCCTTGCTTCCGGCAGGGATCGTCACCTTGATACGACTATCTTTACCGCATATCGGGAACGGATGATCCGTTGTAGCAGCACCGACATCGGCTTCAGCCGCATATTGACCCGTAACAGCAGAAGAATTAAATTCAAAGCAGTATTCAAAGGTGACATCTTTTTCACCAACGTCATCCAAACTGACACCGATGGTCGTCCAGTCGTTATTTTCAGGGAAAGTTGCAGCCGTTGTATTCAAAGTAAGCGTCGGCGTTTTCTTGAACGGAATGAACTCAAAGTTTTCACCGTTAACATCACTTCCAATAGTCAGTTTTTTCGCGAGCAACTGACCGGCAAAGGACATATTACTCATGATCGAAATTTCGCCGGCACTGACAATGGTACCCACAATCGGAGAATTGTCAATATTGCTGAAGTCGATATCACCGGCAGAATAAATCATCAAGTTCCCTTCGTAAGCACCACCGCAAGTGTACTGAGTGGAGTTACAACGGGGATTCTTTTCTCCTGCATATTGGACAAGAATATGGGGGTGGTCGCTTAAGTTAAGGTTCTTTACAAAAAGGCGCGTAGAATGGGCACCTTCGTCCATCACAATCTTCAAGACACTGGATGAACCAAAGTCTATGTGATCAATAAAGACATCATAAGAGCCATTCTGAGGTACATGTATTTCTTTTATGGCTCGGTCAGCAATTTTAAAACCAGACTGATAGGTAGTGCTTTTTACAGTAGGGACGCTCAAGGAACTATATAACGGAACGTCAGCGCAAGATCCAGAAGTCGTAGTACCTTGGCATTCAGGCGCTCCACTTGAGTTTTGACCGCTGGTAAAACCATCCCTATGACGGATCGGTCCCGTTGTAAAATTCATCTTATCATCAGGACGGATTCGACCACCAACAACAATGGCACCAGCCACAACGCCGTTGTTACCTGTAGAATACAGGTCACCACCAGCTGATGTACCTACCCATCCTTTTTCGCGAGGGAAATTATCCTGGTTTGCAAAGGATATGCCAGTCTGTCCCCACAGTTTGTAGTGAAGCAAGTATTCCCAGTTATCATCATCAGTTTTTTCGTCACCGAAAGTCATCGGATAAAGACCGGTAGTTGCGGCCATCGACGAAACCACGCCCATCAAGACCAGGGCAGCCGCTTTCAAGCTAAACTTGCTAAAACGCATACTTTTTTATCGCTCCTTTTCCACGACAAATCATCCCTCTGACAACTTGTCACAGTTTTATCCAAAAGAACACCCGAACACTGTCTAGAAATATAGTAACGAGGTAAGCTAAAGCAAAATTAAATTTTGGAAATATTGTAAGAAAAGAGTAGCATTTCAAGGCTTTTCTGTAGCAATCGTATTTTATAGGAAAAAAAAGCGCCCCCGGACCAAAGTCCGGGGAGACGCTTAAATTTCAATTTATCAACAATTAACGCTTTAGTTGTCAACAGGACGGCGATAACCGAACGGCTTCAGGAGGTCGTCGCTCGACTTGATGACGGCGTTCTTCTTGAGGTCGGCACGGTCTTCACCGATCGGCGGGAGCGTGCAACGCAACTTCGAAGACATCTTGACTTCCGTCTTGAAGAGGTAGGCGCCCGTACCGTAGAGGCGTCCATCCTTCGTTCTCACGTCACCGTTTTCGTCCGGCTTGAGTTCAAAGTTGAACTTCAAGAGACCTGCTTCGTTCACATAATCCGGATCGTCAAGATCATATGTGAAGCTGTGGTGATCCGTAAAGACGCCCGTGTTCGAATACACCCAGACATTCACCTTGATCTTCGTCCAGTAGAGGTTCGCCCGGCTATAGTCCGAAGTCAGGGACTTCTTGAACTCATCCGTGCAATACTTATCCACGTATTCGCTCACTGTAATCTTTTCGCTATTAGCGGCATCGACGCCTTCCAGAGCAACCAAGCCGCCAGCGCTTACGATATCATCCAGCGTAGCCAGTCCACCGAGAGCATTCACCACAGGCACGCGAGCTTCGACCTCGAGTGTCGGTCCGAGGTGACCGCCTTCGAATCCCGGATACGGTTCTTCGCCAGAACCATCCTTGGCCTTGCCCTTGATACCTACAATCGCTTCGGACTCGGCGTTCTTGCTGTAGTTGAAGAACGTCACGGAGTATGTCTGGTCCTTGTTAGGCTTGTTGCCCTTGTAGTACTTTTCAACAGAGTCGCGGTCGATCTTGGTCACCGGCTTTTCGACATCGATATTGATGTTCTTCACGTTCTTGACCATGACATTCACGGAATCGCGGGCTTCGTTACCAGCCTTGTCGCGGAACACGCGGACAATCGTCTGCACGCCGTTTTCAAGACCCTGGATTCTCAGCGTATCCTGTTCGACGCCGTTGACAGTCCACTTCACGACAGCAAAGCTAGACGTAAGAACCTGGTCTTCGGACGGGGATTCGATCTTTACAACAGGAGCCTTCTGGTCAAGCACAACGAACACATCCTTTCTCGAAGCGTTGCCGTACTTGTTCACGTAGGTATAACCGACATTGTAGCCGATGTTGCCTTCCTTGTTCTTGGCGATCTTGCCCTTTTCGTCGAGGTAGTAAGAGACATCGACCGTATTGCCGTTCTTGTCGACATACTGGTAAGAGACCTTATAGGCACCCGTCACTTCTTCGCCATCAGCAGAGAGGACGGATTCGCTATCGTACAATCCAGTATTGAGCGTCACACGTTCACCCGATTCGGCATCGGCATAGTACGAGATGGTCACTTCCTTACCGTTAATCGTCGTCTTGTACGAGACTTCGATGACAGCGATTTCCTTCGTCTTGCCCGACGAAGTAATCACGGAGCGCTTGACATCTTTACCCTTCTTGTCCGTATAGTACGAAACAGTAACATCGATACCATTGACAGTCTCGGTATAGGAATACTTGATGTAGTCCCCATTTTCAGGAGTGGACGTGACTTCAGAAGAAGGCTCCTTCTTGCGAGCGACCTCGGCTTCGGCAACCTTCGTCACGTTCTTGAATTCCTTCGACGGAATAGAGACCGTATCCAGATCCAGCTTAACCGTAAACGACTTGGACACATTTGCAGCCGTATCCTTGATCGACACCTTGATATCGTTCTTGGTATCGTTCACATAGATAGCGGTATCGTTCTTGGTAGCCTTTTCGACGACCGTATAAATATTGTCGGCCTCGACATCATCGCCATTGGCAGAAACCGTCACAATCGGAGCAGCCGTGCTGTAGCAGATGATAACCGTATCGGCACCAGCAGCGTTCTTGGACGGATCCTTATACTTCTTGATGACAGTATTGCAGCCCGGCTTAAGCGAGTCCGTGCTGGACTTGGTCTTGTCATCCTGCTTCCATTCGATGTCCACAGTCGGAACATTCACCCAGACAGAGTCCGGACGGATGTAGATGGACTGCGGCGTTTCGACACGGGTAATTTCGACGACAGACTGTTCAAAGACGTCCACCACCTTGACAATCACGGTCTTTTCCGAAGTCAGCTTGCTGTCGTCCTTGTCGCTAACACGAACCTTGATCGTATAGAGCGAATCAGATTCGTAGTCCACCGACTGCAACAGCACGACATCACCATTCGGATCAACCCTGAAGTATTCATTATCGTCGGTATTTTCGTAAACGTTGTTGCGGAAGTCGGCATTCTTGGTATCCGGATCATCCTTGTCCGTCTTTACGGTACTGAACGGCTTGTTCACCACCTGGTCTTCGTTCACATAGATGGTATCCACCTTGACAGACGGGGCTTCGTTCACGTCAATCACGTTGATGGTGATGGTCGTGTCAGAATATCCGTCATGTTCATCCCTGACGCGGATTCTGATGGAATAGGATTCCGTCTTTTCGTAATCCAGAGTCGATGCCACAGAAATGACGCCCGTCTTGGGATCCACCTTGAATTCCTTAGTCGAGCTGACTTCCTTTGTACCATCGAGAACGTGGAACGTGAACACGATATCCGGGCCATCGATATCGGTCGCTTCAAGATGTTCCTTGAGTTCCGTACCGACAGGATCGCTTTCGGGAACCGTAAACACGATATCCGTCAGATACGGAGGTTCATTCACGTTCGTAAGTTCAACCGTGATGGTTCCCGATGCCGTAAGGTCCTTTTTGCCAGAAGCGTCGTAAACGATAATGGTGAGGTCATAAGACTTGGCTTCGGTTTCGTAGTCAAACTTGCGGGTCGTCGTAAGGATACCCGTCATCGGATCAAGATAGAAGCCCAGGCCGTCGCATTCGAGGCAGTCAAACCTGTTGTTGCGGAACTTGGAAGCCACATCGTAATCGTCAAATTCGAGCGTACCGATTTCGTAGCCCTTTTCGTTTTCCGGGAACTTGAGAGCCGTGGTCGGTTCAACAAAGATCGGCTTTTCGTTCAAGTCGTTCACGTTGATGATAACATCGGCCGTTGCAGTCTGTACAACTTGATCCGCAGCTCCGGAAGCATCAGATGCCACCACCTTCATCTTGTAGGTACTCTTTGCTTCGTAGTCAAGGACTGCACCCTCAGCAACAGAAATGACACCCGTGCTTGGGTCAATCACGAACGAACCCGATTCATCAATCAAGCTGTAAGTAATCGTAGCGCCCACCTGCGAAGTCGAGGCGTAGATGGCTTCGTCCATATTGACTTCGGTTCCGGCGACAGAGTTTTCGTCAATGTTGCCGTTATACGCAGCATAGTCAAACTTAGGACCATCATCGACATCGGTCACCGTGATGGTGATCGTCATATCCTCATAAAGATCCGGATAAATCAAGTCGCCATTGCCATCCTTATTGGCATCACGGACACGGATCTTGAGTTCATACTTGTTCTTTAATTCGTAGTCGAGTACCTTGCCCGTCTTTACCTTGATAATACCGGTCGTCGTCACTTCGAACATATCCGTATCGCCGCCAATGGCAACCACTTCGTCATTCACAAACGAGGCATCGGAGTATTGCGTATCGTAATCGGCAAACTTGATCTTGTCGCTAGAATAAAGGGCGTTTTCGGCAATCTTGATTTCGGGGTTGGCGATGCCAGCATAATCGAAATACGGCTTTTCGTTGACATCCGTAATTTCAACAGCAAAGCGACCATCAACACAAAGGAGATAGCTAAAATCAGTTGCCGAAGCATCGCAGAGTTCAACGTCGATATAATATTTAGGACCGTTCACGATCCAGTCTTCGTAATCAAACGGATCTGCACCAGGCTTCATCTTCACAACGCCAGTGTTCGGATCAATTGTAAAATACTTCGAGCCATTGCCACCGACGATTTCGAATGTGTAAGCATCACCTTCTTCATCCTTGGCGCTAATTTTTCCAGCATTTGCACCGGTAGCGTTTTCGGGAACGGCAAGCTGAACCTTGTCCGGATCGATAAACTTGGGCGGCTTGTTGTCGGAATCAAGCAACTTGACCAAAAGGCCACCATCAAACTTGTTTCCGGAAATGACGGCACCGTTCAAGTTCGTAATCTTGAACAACATATATTCATCGCCTTCAATCTTGCCGTCTTCCTTGACCTTTATGTACGCAGGGACAGACGTCTTGCGAGAACCCTTGTTAATGACAACGTGTCCGGTTTCACCCTTGCTGCAGAGCGGCATCGGATGAGCCTTGTCATCCAAAGCCAAATCAGCCGGTTGAGCAAATTCACCGTCCGCCGTCTTGTACTTATTATACTTGCCACCCGTCGTATCAAGATCGATGCCAAAGAAAGCAAAGCAGTAATCGAGAGAAACCTCGGTATGTGCCGTATCGGTCAGGTAGAAGCTCATGTCGTACCAGACCTTATCGTTCTCCTTAAACTTGTCTGCAACAAAGATGTCAGTCTTGACTTCGGGGGAATTGAACGGAACGTAGTGGAATTCACCGTTGAATTCAGATTCGAACCAGAGAGTACCACCGGCAATCAGCTGACCGGCAACACTGAGGTGATCGTTGATTGTAAAATTACCCGTAGTAATGAAGGTTCCCTGATAATCAGATTCCCTATTGCCATTCATTGCGGGCCAATCAATGTCCGCGTTCGTATAGAACATAAGATTACCAGCATAAGCGGTATCATGGACAACAGTTATTTCGCTTTCGTCAAAATTCCATCGTTTGTTGTCAGAATCCCACGTAGCATCGCTACCGACGTAAGCCACCTGAATCTTGGTATCATTTGCAGAGCTTTGAATGTTGATACCCTTTTGCGTAAAGATACGAGTCAAACGGCCAGTCGTCTTTTTATCGGCGTTCTGCTGGCTGGACGGCATCAAGATATAAAGCTTCTTTCCGTAATTTCCACTAAATTCAATATTCGCGACATACTTATCGAACCAAGTATGTTCGTTCTTGATATCGTCTGCAGAAATGGGCGGAATGTGAATATACTGGACTTCGCCATAATCACTAGAGACCAAACTAACAGAGTTTTCCCAACTAATACCAGATTCATCGAGTTCGGGTACGGTCAGCCCCACGTCCGGTCTCGGGACATCAGAAGGACATTTAACATTGCCTTCATCATCAGTAAAGACACCATCAAGCTTTACAGCAGACGGATCCGTAAGCCCCTTGGCCCAGTTCGCATAGACCTTGCCTTCCTTTCGACGGTCGTCATCAAGAATTTCTCTGTGAGCATTTTCGATAAAACGATTTAAGGTATTTATCCATTCATAATATTCCCAATCGGCTCCATCTTTGTTGGGCGCAGAAAAAACGATATCGTCTTCAAAACAGATATTTCCATCATACCGGGAATTTTCGACTTTATAGTTATCAGGCAAGTAAAGTTTCTTGGCGTATATCGATCCCCCTATGAGAGTATCTTCCGTAGCCGCCCCCTTTGCAAAAACAAGGTCTTTGCCCGAAACAATCGGACCACCAAGCGTATGCCCATAGTCATTGAAGACAACATCACCAACAGCCGTTCCGGTGTAGCCACTCGTCTCGGCAATTTTAAAATCATGCTTATTGAAAATAATAGTCTGAGTACCCCAGAGTTTGTACTTCATGAGGTCTGTCCAGAGCTTCTGCCCTTGTTCCTCGTCCGTCACTCCGGAGAACTTCAACGGATCCAGCTTGACAACAACACGTTCAACTTCAGGCGCATCTTCCTGCGCCATCGCGGGCACTGATAAACCAAGCGCCACCATCACCGTTCCCAAAACGGTTCTTCTTGCAAATTTCCTTTTTTCCATAACAGACCCCAACAAAAAAGTCTTGCCAGTAAATCCTAAACACCTACTATAGAATATAGTATAAAATTTTTTACGGTAAAACATTCGTTACGAAGAAAGTACGAAAAAAACTGCCATTTTGACCACTATCCAGAACCCCCGGTTTAAGGGCGTGTATTATATCACACAAATTGTGTTCGGATAGTCCCTTGAAAAAACAAAATTTTCATTCTATATTTCAGGCTCCTAGGCCCTGCGCAATGATTATTTGCGGGCAAATCGCCAGGGCGAAAGCAGCAACGGACTTGCGAATCTTTATGTGCTCAGGTAGCCTAGGATTTTTTTAAATGCCCCTCCCGGGGCTTTTTTATTTTTGGGCCATTAGCGAACCTCTGTTTACTAACCACTAACCACTGTCTACTGCCTACTACTATTATGATTCTTTGGACCATTCGACATACCAAGCCTTACAACCCAAAAGACGTTTGTTACGGAAGACTGGACTTTGACGTCTCCCCTACTTTTGAAGAAGAGTCCGACAAGGCGCTCAAAGCGCTTGTAGAATCAGGCGCAAAGCCAACTCGTTTGTTTTCAAGTCCGCTCATCCGCTGCACCAAGTTCGCCGACAAGGCCTCCAAGATGCTGGACCTGCACGTCGAAAAGGAACCCGCCATCATCGAACTCAATTTTGGAACGTGGGAAGGACAGAAGCTGACCGCCGTCCCCCGTTCGGAGATGCACGCCTGGACCAGCGACCTCCGCGGGTACAGGTTCCCTCAAGGCGAAAACTTTTACGACATCGACAAGCGCGTCGGAAATTTTTTGGACAAACTCTCTGATGACGGTGAATATCTCTGCATCACGCATGCAGGCGTCATTGCATCGCTCCAGCATTCACGCTGCGGCCTGCCCGACAACATCTTTGTCGAAGGGATGTTCAGCTACGCTATGGTGACAAAGTTTGAGTTTGTACGCAACGAGAACGGAGCCTTCCAGGGAACGTTCACGAAGATTCATGACGGCATCCAGATGCCGCCACTGAATATGGAAAAAGCGTAGACAAGAGAATGGCGATCCCGTCCCGGAATAAATCCGGGATGACAAAAAGGCCGGGATGACAAGTGTGTAAGGTGACCCCGGAATAAATCCGGGGTGACAAAAAGGCTGGGATGACAATCAAGGAGTTAGAAGTCGAAGGTGGCAACGGCCTGGGCGCCGCCATCAAAATTGGGAAGAAGCGCCAAGTGCAGAGGACTGTCAAAATCGCTCAGCAGCGCATCGACCGCGGCATCCGCAATGGAGTATAGATAAATTAAGACTCCGCCCCAAATGTAGGTATTGCGGTTCTTTCGGTAATACGTCACACGTTCCGAGATCCTTTCGTATTCCTCGGAATTCGGGCTTTCCTTTTCAATCAAGTGCTTGCGGTCGAGATAGTACCGGACCATATTCTGCGACGTAGAGACACTCGCCGCAGCGCCAAGAATGCCCATATAGACAAGACCGGCCTTACCAAAGTCACGGTTAAAGATTTGCCCGCCACCCGGCAACAAGCCCCAAAGCACGGCTGTTTTCATATCGCGATACTCGGTACTTCTGTGGTTATTGTTGTACCAAATGCCAAACGTATCGAACATTCCGTAAAGATGTATGCCGATAAGCCATGCCAATTCAGCCTTCCGGACATCTTCTTGTTCCATTTTCTTGTCGCTCTGCGCACGGACGCGTTCCAAGAATTCAAGGCGCTTGGCGTGATAAGCTCCAATGCTATCGCGGGTTGGCGAATTTAGGATCTTTGACGTAAAATAGCGCACGGAATCCTGGAATGGACGGGCACGGTCCAAAAGCCTATCCCGCTGGAACGACCTGTTGAAAAAGATGTCGTAAATCAGGAGCCCTTCGATTCCCGTCAAAAAGCCGCCACGGACATAGTGTTCCGTATAGTACTGGCCACCACCGGGCAAAAGGCTAAAAAGCATCGCGTGCAAAAGCGAATTACGCTTTGTCGGAATGTCCCATTCGTTCACAGGGAGCGTATCGATAGCCACGATACCCGTCTTCCCCTTCACCAAGGGCGTCATGACAGGTTCGGAATCCTCCTCGGCAGGCTCATCCCGGCTTACATCGTCAGACGAATCATCTTCGGCAATAGTCGATGCTTCGGCGGGCGTAGCAGCTGGAGCGTTCCCTTGCAGAGAATCAGCAACAGCCGGGGCCGGAGTCTCAGCAAACAGAGACACGCAAAACACCCAAAGAGCCATTATGAAGGATTTTTTTATCATTTTGAGGCGAATATAGAAAAAGAGTTTAGTCGTATAGCACCTGGAATCTAAAAGATATTTAATTTTGCGACACTTGATGGAGATTCCCGGTCGGAGCCGGGAATGACAATGTAGGAGAGATAAATGTGTAAGGCGATCCCGTCCCGGAACGGAGTCCGGGATGACAAAAAGGCCGGGATGACAAGCAGGGTGGCGAAAAAATTTTTTCAAGTTTTTATAAAAATGTCTTTTTTTGACACTTACAGTTTTTAACTTTATAGGCGTAATGATGAACGAAACAATCAATATCAAACTCGAAATTCACGAACTTGCCTTGAAAATCAAGGAAGAACTGATCAAGCGCGGTGAAATGATGGCGACGGCGGAATCCTGCACGGGCGGGCTTATCGCATCGAGCATCGTCAACGAAGCGGGTTCTTCGGCCATTCTCATGGGCGGGATCGTCGCTTACCAGAACGAAGTCAAGCACGACTTGCTGGGAGTGAGCGAGGATGTTCTTGATAAATACGGTGCCGTCAGCGAACAAACGGTAAAGGCAATGGCTGAAGGCGCCCGTAAAAAGTTCAACTGCGAATGGGCGGTAGCCACTTCAGGCATTGCAGGCCCCACCGGTGCAGAACCGGGAAAACCTGTCGGTACCGTATGGATGTGTGTCGCCAATAGTTTGCAAAATGAAGCTTTTTGCGAAATTTTTTCAGGAAATCGAGAACAAATCCGTGAAAAAAGCGTGTATAAGATATTGAGCAAGCTTCTTTTTTTGCTGAATAGCCAAAAAAGCACTTGCACAAAAGTTCACTAATTAG
>JBGVAT010000190.1:0-4473 GCA_045224895.1 Fibrobacter sp. | reverse complement strand
CGGTCCCTGTTCGTCGTGTCCAGCAAAGATAAAGAGCGAGTCGTTATGCACAAGGGCGGCGGCATCCGCAGAATAAAAGTCCGTCGTCAAGGGATTTGCGGCCAAAGCCGATTGCGCCCCAAACAGGCCAAAAAGGCCAAAAAAGGCCCATTCCAACGTCGTAAAAAATCCAGAACCCCTAGTCCTCATAAACATCTCCGTATCCACACCAACAACTTTCTTAAATATATATCAAAAATTATAAAAAGTCCACATATTTATTTATGACATCGCATATTTTATAGCAAAATACAAAAACTATCCACATTTTTACGAATTAAAAGTCAACATTTTACAGTACAAGTTGACAGTAGGAAGTTGGCTGTAGACTGTAGACGGTGGTTAGTAAACAATATGGTTGCAAAACGTGATACAGCACAAAATGTATCATCAAGATACAACAAACAACATTCACCCCAAAAAAAATCATTCTTTTATCACAAAAAACTCATAGCAAACAAGTAAAAAAATTAGATTTTACGTTGAATATACTTGATTTAGGAGGCAAATTTTGAAAAAGACTTTGTTTGCAGCACTTTGCGCAACATCAGCCATTTATGCAGGACAGTTTATCACATGGAACGGAGCAGACGAATACGCTAACGACCAAGTTCAAACAGGACTCGGCAACGAAACAGAAACGAGCGGATTCTGGTTCTCCTACGGAGACGATGGTGATGGAGGCGTGTCCAGAATTTATTGGGAGGTTGAACCAAGCCCAGAGCCACCAAATGTACTAGAACCCGTCGTCTTGGAGTGCAAAGGAATATGCGGAACAGCCCGACTCGGTAAAGGCATTTTAACCTACACACCTTTCATAGGCTTAGGCTTCAGTGTTGTCGGACAAATTTCATATGAAGATTTTTCCTATGCCACAGGCGACGCTTCTTCTTGGGGCGGACTCTGCGTAACCTACACTTCCGACGCAGACATACAACTTGAACTCGGCCTTGGTAAAGCAACCGATTCCACAATCAATTACGCAAATCCAGCAGTTTCTTTGCCCGCCTCCAAAACCAGCAATAGAATGGTTTTCAGTTGGTCCGATTTTAAGCAACCTTCGTCATACGACGGGGCCGTCAAAATCGAAGGTGAAGCCGCAGCAAAGCAACTCGCCATGGTCAAATTCAAGATACAGGCAGAGGATGGCGATTACCGTTTTAACATTTGCGCAGTTGGTCCGAAAGACGGGACATGCCCAGAACAATGCGGCATTCCGACCCCATCTGAATCCATCAAGGTCGCTCGTGGCGCTTCTGCAGTCAACGCCTTTTTGAACGGACGCACGCTTGGATTCACGGGAATAAAATCCTCCGCAACCGTCGAAGTTTTGAATTCGCTTGGGCAGGTCGTGAAAAAGGGAGCCCTTAGCAACGCCACTACGCTCAACCTAGCATCGCTCGACGCCGGAATTTATATGGTACGCGTGAGCGGGAAAAATGTCAACTTCGCAAAGAAGATTGTACTGAGGTAACGCAATACGAGAAGGAGATTCCCGGTCAAGCCGGGAACGACAATGGAGTCGATGATGAAAAACATTACATTGGCAGCACTTTGCGCAGCAACAGCTACTTTCGCAGGGCCGTTCATCACATGGAACGGAGCTGATGAAGATCCGATAGTCAAAACCGGATTAGGCAACGAAACAGAAACCCAAGGTCGCTGGTACACCTACGAAGACAACCTCGGTTCAACAACAGTATGCCCAGACGATGGAATCGACCCACCATATATCTATTGCGTCGATGTAATACTCCCCACTTGTAAAGGATTTTGTTCAATAGCGGAACTTTACCAAGGCTCTCAAACAGATCTGCCTTACATAGGTTTTGGTTTCAATGTTGTCGGTCAAATTTCATATGAAGATTTTTCCCTAGCCACAGGCGATGTCTCTTCTTGGGGCGGACTCTGCGTAACCTACACTTCCGATGCGGACATACAACTTGAACTTGGCCTTGGCGCTGTTGGCGATTCAACGATCAATTACGCAAATCCAGCAGTAACACTTCCCGCAGCAAAAGCTACAGACGTTCTATCGCCCAACGGAAAGGACGGAAACAAAGTAGTCGTCAGCTGGTCCGACTTTAAACAGCCTTCATGGTACGATGGATCCGTAAAAATCGACGGCGAGACGGCAGCAAAACAGCTCGCCGCCATACACTTTAAACTTCAAGCAGCCCCCGGCAAATACAAGTTCAACATCTGCGCAGTCGGTCCGAAAGACGGAACCTGCCCGGAAAAATGCGGCATGTCTAGTGCAGGAATTCAGATCGTCCGCGAAACATCCGCAGTCAAGGCCATTTTGAACGGTCGTACGCTTGGATTCACTGGAATCAAGTCCTCCGCAACCGTAGAAGTTTTGAATTCGCTTGGGCAGGTCGTGAAAAAGGGAGCCCTTGGCAACGCCACTACGCTCAACCTAGCATCGCTCGACGCCGGAATTTATATGGTACGCGTGAGCGGGCAAAACGTAAATTTTGCAAAGAAGATCGTATTGAGGTAAAACAACACGAAAAGGAGATTCCCGCTCGGAGGCGGGAATGACATACAAGGTTAGACAGCACAAACGCTTGCGTTCGTATTGGATAACCGCAGAGTCAAGCCCCGTTAGGGGAACGACTCAGGAGTCGAGGGGATTGAATTATGAAAAAGATTACGTTGGCGGTATTTTGCACTGCATCAGCCATTTACGCAGGCACATTCGAAACTTGGAATGGAGCCGATGGCGTCTATCAAGTTGAAACCGGACTTGGCAACGAAACCAACACCTATGGAATATGGTACGATTACGACGATTCTTGGGCATTTGGCGGAAGCTCCACAATCCGTTTCGCAATTAACGCTTGCTATGAATTCAGTTCCGACTGTATCAAACACTTTTTTGACCCCATCATAGATTACTGCGACGGAATTTGCGGAACAGCCGTTTTAGACAAGGGTGCATCCACAATAACTCCTTTCGTGGGAGTTGGTTTCAATGTTGTCGGTAAAACTTCTGCAACAAGCTCCATTCCAGCCGCAGGTGACGTATCCACCTGGGGCGGACTCTGCGTAACTTACACTTCCGATGCAGACATACAACTCGAACTCGGCCTTGGTCCTGTTGTCGATTCAACAATCAATTACGCAAATCCCGCAGTAACACTTCCCGCGGCAAAAGCTACAGACTTTCTATTGCCCAACGGAAAAGCCGGAAACAAAGTAGTCGTCAGCTGGTCCGACTTTAAACAGCCTTCATGGTACGACGGAGCCGTTAAAATCGACGGCGAGACGGCTGCAAAACAGCTCGCCGCCATACACTTTAAACTTCAAGCAGCCCCCGGCAAATACAAGTTCAACATTTGCGCGGTTGGTCCGAAAGACGGAACCTGCCCAGAAAAATGCGGCATCCCCACCCCGTCGGAATCCATCAAGACGGCTCGCGGGACATCCGCAGTCAATGCTACTTTGAACGGTCGCACGCTCGAGTTCACGGGAACCAAGTCCTACGCAACCGTCGAAGTGATGAATTCTCTCGGGCAAGTCGTGATGAAGGGCGTGATTAATAACGCTACAAGTAACGCCGCAACGATTAATCTCGCATCGTTCGACGCTGGAATTTATATGGTGCGCGTAAACGGAAAAAATGTCAATTTCGCAAAGAAAATTGTGCTGAGATAAAACTGCACGAAAAGGCGATGCCCGGTCATCCCCGTCAAGCGAGGACAGGCGCCGGGCATGACATGTGACGGGTTCAACAAGAACACAACAAAAACGCCCACGGGTACTACCCGCGGGCTGTTTTGTTAAGAAGGAGATTCCCGGTCATCCCCGTCAAGCGAGGACAGGCGCCGGGAATGACATTTCTTAAATTACGTGTGAGCGAGAAACGCCTGGCATTAGCCAGGCGTTTTCGCGAGAGTGAGCGTCGCTCACATATTTCTATTTGATTCAGACGCGAACGGTTAGGTATGTGCGTCGACCCATTCAGCATTCTTCTTGCAAGCTTCGACAGACTTGTCGAAAGCAGCCTTTTCTTCGGCGCTCATCTTGACTTCGAGAATCTTTTCGACACCGTTTGCACCAACGACAACCGGCACGCCGCAGTAGAGGCCGTTCACGCCGTATTCGCCATTGAGCTTGGCAGCGCAGGAGAACACGCTCTTCTTGTCGAGGAGGTAAGCTTCAGCCATGTGGATAGCAGAGGTAGCCGGGCTGTAGAAAGCAGAACCGCGACCGAGGAGGTTCACGATTTCGCCACCTGCACCAGCGGTACGCTTTGCAAGTTCAGCAAACTTTTCCTTGCTCATAAGCTGAGAAACCGGGATACCGCCGACAGAGACGCATTCCATAATGGAGACCATCGTGTCGCCGTGGCCGCCCATAACGAGAGCCTTGACGTCTTCGACGGAAACGCCGAGTTCGTCAGCGACGAAGCAAGCGAGACGAGCGGAG
>JBGVAT010000189.1:0-6054 GCA_045224895.1 Fibrobacter sp. | reverse complement strand
ACCTGGTAGAACGGGCCAAACAAGCCCAAGCCTTTCTTGGAAATGTTGTTCATTGTCTTAATAGTTGCCATTTTTCATTCCTTTGTTAATGTTTAAAAAGTAAGAAGTAGGAAGTTAGAAGTAGGAAGTTGAATAATCGCAGCTTCGCTGCCAAATTTATCCTGTCGACTTCCTACTGTCTACCGTCTACTAAATCAAGGTTCCTGCCAGCGTCCTCTTTCCTTAATCAAGTTCACCAGTTCTTCGATGGCGTCCTCTTCCGGGATGTTCTTCTTGACGGCAGTCTTGCCTTCGAAAAGCGTAATACGGCCTGGGCCACCGCCCACATAGCCGAAGTCGGCATCAGCCATTTCACCAGGGCCATTCACGATGCAGCCCATGATGCCAATGGAAATGTCTTGCAAATGTCCAAAGCGAGCCTTGATCTTGCCCATCACCTGCTGGATGTCGTAAAGCGTACGGCCACAGCTCGGACAGCTGATAAAGTTCGTCTTGCTGCGGCGGCAATAAGCGGCCTGCAAAATATCGAATGCAAGAATTACAGAATCCTTCGGGCTCTTGTAACCGTCAATCACGACAGCATCGCCAAGGCCATCCGTCACGAGGCTTCCGATGTCGGCCGATACACGGAGTGTATCCTTTTCACTATCTGTAATCTTTGCATAAAGAAGAATCGGATCCTTGCGGTTTGCTGCATACAAAGCCGAAGCGAGAGCGCGCACGCCCATCACCATTTCCGGGCCCGTATAGCAGAAGAGCGAACCTTCCGGAACGGAGTTCGGATTTGCGGCAAAGCCAGCGATATCCATCGTATCCTTGAATTCCACGACCGGCTTTGCATCAAGACCGGCTAGCGCAAATTCTGCGTTGCGGCGTTCGCCCGTGAGGCTCACGGCATCGGCCTTCATGCCGACGCGTACCGGTTCCGAACCGCCAATCTTTACGCCAGCGAGCGTCACCGGGACCGTTTCCCTGCGTTCGTAATGGTACGGGTCCTTTTCCAAAACCGGCACAGCAAACTTCGGAGCATCAGCCTTGAGTTCGCAAGCCTTAATGAGTTCCTGCGCGACTGGGACTTCTGCCACCGGATCTTCAGTCAGCGACACGCGAATCGTATCGGCAAGGCCGTCGAGCAAAAGCGCACCAATGCCAGCAGCCGACTTCAAACGTCCGTCGGAACCGGCACCCGCTTCCGTCACGCCCACGTGGAACGGATACGGTTTAAAGTGTTCCTGCTTCAGGCGAGCAGCAAGCAAGCGGTAGGCAGAAATCGCCACACGCGGATTGCTCGACTTGAGGCTCAAGACCACCTGATCAAAATGTTCAGCTTCGCAAACAGCCAAATATTCGATGGCGCTTTCCACCATACCTTCGACGGTGTCGCCATAGCGATAAATCATACGGGCGCTCAAGGAACCGTGGTTCACGCCAATGCGGATGGCACGGCCAAGGCGCTTCGCTTCTTGCACAAACGGAGTAAATGCTTCGGCAACCTTTTCCTTGCCTTCATCAAAAGACTTGTCCGTCTGCTGGTCAAGCGTCAAAATACCCGTATCTACAAAGTTACCCGGGTTGATGCGCACCTTTTCCACCCACTTGAGCGCTTCGAAAGCTGCCTTCGGCTGGAAGTGGATATCGGCAGAAACAGGAACCGTGCAACCGGCAGCGCGCACACGCTTCATGACTTCTTCAAGTCCAGCGGCATCGGCGAACGTCGGTGCCGTAATGCGCACCAGACCGCAACCGACCTTGGCGAGGGCAAGCGTTTCCGCCACCGTCTTTTCGACGTCCTTCGGCTTGGTCGTCGTCATAGATTGAACTAAAATGGGGGCATTGCCCCCTATCAAAGCGTCGCCTACGCGAACCTGAACAGTTTCCCTGCGAACCGCCTTAAAACGGTCATCAACATACGGAAGTGTAGTAAAATCTAGCATAGCACAAATTTAGTAAAAGGCGAATGCTGTGGCAAAATAACTTGTTATTTTGACATTGCTGAGCCAAACTAAATGCGCCCTGCAGGGGCGCCATTTAGAATTTTTTCCAAATTTGAGCCATAGTCGTTCTAGTCAAAAGCGACAATTAATTAGCCTTTTCGGCTTCCGCATTTTCCGCGGCGCATTCCTGCTTGTAATAAGCTTCCAGTTCCGCACGGCTCTGTTCAAAATACTTTTTCAGGCTAGGATCAAAGTGCTTGCCCATGGATTCCTCAATGATGGCATAGGCATCTGCAAAGGAGAACGCCTCCTTGTAGCAACGCTTACTCACAAGGGCGTCATACACGTCCGCTATAGCCATCACACGGGCTTCGAGCGGAATAGCCTCGCCCTTGAGCCCATACGGGTATCCACTGCCATCCCAACGCTCATGATGGCTACCGGCCATGTTCTTTGCAATTTCCACGAACAGCTCGCTCTGGAAATTCGAAAGCAGGTTCTTGATGATGATAGCACCCTTTTCGGCATGAGTTTTCATCTCGGTATATTCTTCGTCCGTAAACTTGCCCGGCTTGCAAAGCACGTGATCGTCAATGGCGATTTTTCCAATGTCATGCATCGGAGCGGCAGCAATAATGTCGTCGTAGAATTCCTTCGAGTAATTCAGATTCGGGTCTTTCTGCATCTTGGAAACAAGGATGCTCACCACTTCCTTGGTACGCTTGAGGTGTTCCCCGGTAAAGCCATCCTTGTTGTTGACCATTTCGGCCATACCCACAAGCATCTGGTTCTGGAAAAGGCGAATCTGGTCCTTGTTGTTCTTGATGAGGGCCGCCAATTCCGTGTTATTGGCGTCCAAACGTTCGATGTAGCGCTGGATGCTGGTTTCGTCTTCTATGCGGAACAAGAAAATCTGAGACTTTTTGTTCTGGAGAACATTGCGCATGACCGACTTGTAGTAACGATCCTTATAAACAAATCGATAGACCTTATCGCCATTCGCATTCTGCAGCTGCTTCAAGCCCTCGTTAAAGATGTTCGATATTTCGGCATTCTCCGGCAAAATGTGATCGACACGGCATTCCAGCAAATCCGGGAAGAACTTGGTCGCAATATCGTTGCATCCGAGATAAAGCCCCTTCGGCGAAAAAGCGAGATATGCAGCGGTGTTTTCGGCTTCGAGAGATTCAAGCACACTGTTCATCACATCGTGCATCTTGACAAGCGCACAAATGTAGAGCAACACAAATTCATCAATCAAATAGACGAGAGGCATTATGAGCGTATCGTTTTCCATATAGCGGGCAATCACAAAAGCACCGATAGAAACGACCGTCAAGGCGGCAATCGCAATCAAAGTCTTGTAGCTGACATTACGCTTCTTTTTTGCAGCGACAACAATCACCACAATATTTGCAACAACATAAGAATACAACAATGCATTCCACAACATATGCGCCGGTCCATACGTCGGCATATAGCTGCCAAAACCGTTCAGTACAACATAGCGCACCGATTCATAGAAGATGCTGCTAAAGCCCACCGTACACGAAAGTGCAAACACGAGCGTGCTGTACAGGAACAGCAAAAGCTTTACCCAGTTGGCAACCTTGAACGAGCAAAGGCGACAAATCAAAAGGAACAAGAAGAGCGGCAAGAAGCACGATCCCAAGTAACAGACCTTGTTTGCAACGACAGCGCCTTCAATCGTCGTCGAAAGCGCCAAGAAAAGGTGACCAAAATCAGCAAGGACAATCGAGAAGAAAAACGCTGTAAAATACGAATTCAGCGGTCTGCGGTAAAAGCAAGAAAGCAGGCAAGCGTTCACGCCCGCAAAGATGCACATCGCAATCAAGTAGTAGATAACAAACATACAGCGCTCTTCAATTCAAGTCCATCAATGATCAACAGAACAATAATAATCCATCAACTGATCCTGACAATCCAAGAAGCAGTCCTTCAATTGCGGGTCAAACTGTTTCCCCATCGACGCCAAGATGACATCGCGTGCTTCGCGGAACGACATACGTTCCTTGTAGCAGCGCTTGCTCACCAAAGCATCATAGACATCGGCCAGAGCCATGATGCGCGCTTCCATCGGGATGTTTTCGCCCGAACGGCGTTCCGGATACCCCGTACCGTCCCAGCGTTCATGATGGTAAAGCGCCATATTCTTCGCAACACCGACAAAGTAACTATCCTTCACGTCAGAAAGCAGTTTTTCAATGATGTTCGCACCCTTTTCGGCATGGGTCTTCATGATTTCGTAATCATCAATATTGAAGCGTCCCGGCTTGCGAAGCACCGCATCGTCAATGGCCACCTTGCCCAAGTCATACATCGGGGCAGCGGCAATCATCACCTCGAGGAACTTGTCCGACAAGTCTTCGACACCCTTCTTTCGCATCGAGGCAACCAGAATCTTGACGACCTCGCTAGTCCGTTTGATATGCCCGTCCATATTCCCAGCACGGCTTTCCGCCATCTGGGCCATACCGACAATCCACTTTTCTTGCACCGAAAGCATCTCGTTCTCGGACTTCACCTTGTTGCGCTGCAGCATATAGTTGCTCTGTCCCAAGGCATCTATATAGCGCTGTTCCTGAGTGTTGTCCTCGATCCGGAACAGGAAGACGTTCTTGCCGTGAACCTGCCTCAGCACCTTCATGTCGCACTTGTAGTGGCGTCCCTGATAATTGAACTCCGTTGCCTGGCTGTAATCCGCCAAGATTCTGGAAGACTTGAACCGTTCGATCCATGTGATAAAGTGCTTCTGCAATTCGGATTTTTCGTTCAAGCGGGCATCGACACGCATATCCGAAAGTTCCGGGAAGAACTCAATGGCATTCTTGTTTGCGCCAAGATAAGCGCCATCGACCGAGAACGACAAGTACGCACAGGAGCTTTCTGCTTCAATCGATTCCACCACGCATTCCGTGATGTCGTACCACTTGACGTTGTTACAAATGTAGAGCAACAGCCACTGGTCGAGTACGTAGACAAACGGCATCACCAACATATCGTTACCCATATAGCGGGCAACAAAGAACGAGGCAATCGAAGCTATCTCCGTGGCAATCATTGCCGAGATGTTCTTGAGCGACACCATCTTCTGGCAAAGGATGGCACGGACAATAATCCAGATGTCCAACAGCGCATAGCCGACGAGGAAGATGTTGAACACGGTATGACCCCAGCCGTACGTCGCCACATAGTTACCGACACCGGCCTGCACCACATACTCAACAGTCTCGTAGTACGCCGGACAGAACCCGACCGTCATCGCCAATGCGCAAATTCCAAAGCTCAGGATGATGAGCGTAACGTAGAGGTATCTCGAAATGCGGATCTTGCAAATCTGCAATAGCGCAAAGAACATGAACATCGGCAAGAACGAGGCGCCCAGGTAGTTCACCTTATTCGCAATAATCGCACCTTCGACCGACTCCGAAAAGCCCAGCAGCCAATGCCCAAAGTTCGCAACAAGGATAGCGTAAAAAACGTAATAAACGTAATTATTCCGCTGATTCTGGAAACGCAGCGAAAGGACGGCCAGGTTCACGGCCGACAACACAAACATCAATGTTAAATAGATGTAACCCATATCCACACTGGAATATAATAAATATAAAGTTAATCTTTTTTTTCAAAAAAGAACATTTACCCCCCAAAGTTTCTCCATTTAACACAAAAAAGCAAAAGAAAGATAAAAAAAGAGAACGCATCGCAAAGCGATGCGCTCTCTTTACAAAGTTAATTTGGACAAATCCAAACTTAGACTTCAGCCGGAGCTTCCGGTTCAGCAGGAGCGGCCGGAGCTTCTGCAGCGGGCTTCGGAGGGAGCAAAGCCTTGATAGAAAGCTTCACCTTGCCCTTCGGGTCAACGCCGAGGCAGAGGACTTCGACTTCGTCACCGACATGAACAACGTCTTCGACCTTTTCGACACGGTGGTCGGCAAGTTCGGAGATGTGGACGAGACCGTCACGACCCGGGAGGATTTCGACGAATGCGCCAAACGGCTGGATCGTCTTGACCTTGCCCTTGTACTTGCGGCCCGGTTCCGGTTCTGCAGTGAGTTCTTCGATCATGCGGCGGCAAACTTCACCAGCCTTACCCGTC
>JBGVAT010000188.1:0-16645 GCA_045224895.1 Fibrobacter sp. | reverse complement strand
TTGTCATCCTGAGAATGGCGTTGAAAAGGAAAACGTCATTGCGAGGAACGTAAGTGACGAAGCAATCCATCCGGATTTTGTCGTCATTTCGAAGTCTGACTTGTTTGACAATACGTCGTCATCGTCATCCTCGAACGAAGTGAGGGGATCCAGTGACGTTCCCCTCCACATCTCCTCCAAGACAGGCGAGGGGCTCGAATCTCTGACGAATGCCATGAATGTACGCCTGTTCGCCAACAGCGATGAGTCCGAAGACCTCTGGATCACGAGCGAACGTGAAAAGACCTGCCTCGAAGAGGCTCTTGCGGGCATCGACCGTACGCTTTCGCTTATCCGCACCAATCCGGCGGTAGAGCTGATTGCGTTCGAAATGCAACTGGTGCGTCGTGCGCTACAAAGTATAACGGGCGAAATCTCGTCCGAAGACGTTTTACAAAAAATATTTGCGGGGTTCTGCATTGGGAAATAGTTACGTTGGTCTCGTTTTAGCCGTTTTTGCTTTCGGCACTTACATGGTCCCTCTCAAGGCCTGGTCCAAATTCTCGTCTTGGGCGTACCTCTCCTGCATGACCTTGGGCATGTTCCTCGGGCAGCTTTGCATTTCGTTTGCGACGGACTCGTTCCGCTTTTTGCCGGTGGGCATCCTTTGCGGGTTCCTCTGGGTTTGTGCGGGCGCGTTCTGCTTCTGGGCGGTCAAGGCCGAACAGGACTTGACGGGTGCCGGTGTGCGCTCGATGGGCGTGAGCATCCTTGCCTCGTTTGTGAGTGGCGTGCTTATTTTCTCGGAATCCACGCTGCTTTATTTTTCGATTCCGGCAATCCTTTTGTTGCTTTTCGGCTTGAGCAGGCTTGCCCCTCCGCAAGGGAACATTTTTAGAAATTGGCGCTCGCTTTTGGGCGGTCTCATCTTTGGGCTGTTCCTCATTCCTTACAAGTTTGCCGAAGTCCCTATACTCGAATTTATGGGCTCGTTTGCCCTGGGTATTTTTGTTTCCGCAGAACTTTTGGTTGCAATTTTGAGTATAAAGCGTCGTGCGCTTTTTGAATACGGTCTCGCTCCGTCCATCACGTCTATGTTCATGGGTGTCTTGTGGGTTATCGGGCAGCACGGATGTTTCTGGGCTATCGACGCAAACGGTGCGCTCGGCTATGCCGTTGGTTACCCGCTTACGCAGCTGAACCTGTTGGTGAACTTGCTCTGGGGTGTGGTGGTTTTCCACGAATATCCGACAAAACCGGAACGAATTAAGCTTGCTGTTGCGGTTTTTGTTATTCTTTGTGGCGGCGCCTTGCTTGCCCTGTCGAAAATGTGATTTTTTGTTCCGTTTTTTAGCGTGTGTTGTGGATCGTTACCAATCTGTCAACGAAAAAACGTGTAAAATAACTTACAATAAAAAGTTTTGCTCATATAATTGTTTATGTTTAAGATATGAGCATCTGGAAATCTATAATAGCGGGATCTTTGTTTAGCCTCGCCACGGCGTGGGCTATTCCGGCACCTCCTTTCCCGATTAAAACGGTACAGCCCGACGGTTCCGTCGTGCCAGTCAGGATTGTGGGTAACGAGCATTTCCATTATACGATGACCAGTGAGGACAGTGTCCTTGTCGTCCGTGATTCTAGCGGATATTGGAATTATGCCGACGAAAATGGCAAAAAGACGGGAATTCGTGTCCATTCTAAGTCTAAACGTGGCCAGAGCGAAAAAAACTTCCTAAAAAAACGCAATTCCCGTGGCATTCTCGGTAAGTTCCGCGAAAAACACTTGAAACAGCTTCGTGAAAAGCGTGAAACAGAAAGAGCTGAGAATACCTCGACCCCCCAAAAGATTCAGTCCAGTTCGACTACGCCGATGAAAGCCAATAACTGGTGGAACTGGGGACGTCCGAGCGAACCGACTGTTACCCATACGGACTGGCCGATGCGTCCTGCCGGATCCTCTGTAAAAAAACAGGGACAGGTCCGTGGCATCGTCGTTCTGGTCGAGTTCAGCGACGTAAAATTCAGCGTCCCTGATGCCAATGCAGAATTTACGGATTACCTCAATAAGGAGGGGTATTCCAATTATCATATGAGCGGAAGCGTCCGTGACTTCTTTGTGAAGAACTCCATGGGGGCCTATGAGCCGACATTTGATGTCTATGGCCCGATTGCCGTTTCCGGAACCCGCTATTCTTACGGCGTGCATCTCGATACTTATGACGTGTCGAAGGGGGCGGTGAAGGCTCTTGACGAAGTATTGGACAAGCTTGTTGCACAAGGTGTGGATTTTTCCCCTTATGATAGCGATGGCGATAAGGTCGTCGATTTTATCTATATGATTTATGCCGGTACCGGTGCTGCCGATACGGGTGACGAGGCCGCGATTTGGCCGCATTCGCACTTTTTGTCTAAGCGCCTTAATTCGGGGTACCGTACGGATCGCTACGCATGTTCTGGCGAACTGGATGGGCAGTCGTACGTTTATGCCAGAGCCTGGGGCCGAAAATCGAACGTACTGAGCGGTATCGGAACGTTCTGCCATGAATTCAGCCATGTGCTTGGACTTATGGACCACTACGACGTGAACGACGACGGTTCTGGCACGTCTACACGTTACACGCCGAATGCTTGGGACCTGATGGACGCGGGCTCTTATGATTGCCCTTCGAATTCGGACTATTCGACGGGATGTTCTCCTGCGAACTTGTCGGCGTTTGAACGCTTTAGCCTGGGCTGGCTAGAACCAAGACGTCTGGAAATTTCGGATACCACGTTCGTCTTGAATCCCATTACAGAAAATGACGGCCTGGTTTTGACCTCGGAAAACGATGATGAATATTATTTTGTCGATTTCCGGTTGCAAGAGGGCTTTGATGCAGGGCTCCCTAACAAGGGTATGCTTATTTGGCATATCAAGTACAGCTATTTGGCCTGGTATAATAATACGCTGAATGCACAGGATCCGATGTGCGTGGACTTGGTCGAAGCCGATGGCAAGACCGGGGTCAATTCCATTAAGGATGATGCGTTCCCGACAAGCCGAGTCAATGGATACAACGGATTTACGACATTGAGTGGTACAAACCTTGGACTTGAAGTATATGATATCAAGATTGTCGATCGGCATGTAGAATTCAAGACTCGCGGAACCCGTGTTTCGCCTGTTGCGTCAAGCTCTTCGAGCAAGGCCGAGTCGTCGTCTAGCGCAAAATCTTCTTCGAGTGTACGTTCTTCGTCCAGTGCAAAGTCTTCCTCCAGTTCTGTTGAAGAGGTCTCGTCATCTAGCGAAAGCTCTTCGTCTTCGGAGTTGAGCAGTTCCAGCTCGTTGCAAGAGTCCAGCTCTTCAAGCAATTTCATGCCCGTTATTCCGGTAAGTTCGTCTTCGACCGAAATACCGTTGAATTCCGGAAAGACCTTTGCCAAGAAGGATGTCCGCTTCTCTGTGAATCAGGGCGTCTTGACCGTGAATGCCCATATGAGTGGTCGCAAGACTATTCGCTTGTTCGACGTCAATGGAACGTTGCTCCTGACAAAGACATTTGATGGCGAATCCTGTGAAATCCGGATGAGTTCCTTGCCGGGCAAATCGTTTGTTGTGGGCTCGCTAGAAATCAATGGGCGGACCGTTAAAACTATAAAAATCCAAAACCGTTAAAATTGGGGCGCAAGCCCCTTTTTTTGTGCTGTCATTCCCCGCTTGACGGGGAATCTCTTTGTACTTTTTATCTAAATTGTTTTATATGAGAAAACTTTTCGCTAAAATTGCTATGAGCTGCGCTCTGGTACCCGCGTTGTTGGCGGGGACGTCCAAAGCTGCCGTGAATTTGCCCGTACACAAGGAAGTCCTGGACAATGGACTGACGGTGCTTTTGTACCCTAACAAGCAGGCCCCCACGGTAAGCTTCCGCCTGTTCTATGTGACAGGTTCTGTTCACGAAGTCCCGGGCAAGTCCGGCCTCGCTCATATTCTGGAACATGAACTGTTCAAGGGCACAAAAAAAGTCGGCATTTCTGATAGCATTGCCGATGCGCAGTTCATTGCGACTCAGGATTCCCTGCAGGCGTTGATCCGTCCGGCTAAACTGGCGAACGATACGGCTTTGCTTAAAAAGCTGACGGCAGAACATGACTCTGTGCTGAACGAACACCGCAAGATATTCATCAAGGACGAACTCTGGGGCGCCTACCAGGCTGCCGGTGGCACTGGCCTCAATGCGTTCACGAGCGACTTGCTGACCGCTTATACGGTGACGCTTCCCAAGAACAAAATGGAACTCTTCATGTGGCTCGAATCGGACCGTATGCAGAATGCCGTTTTGCGCGAATTCTATTCGGAACGTTCTGTCGTCCGTGAAGAACGTCGCATGCGTTACGACGACCGTCCGACGGGACGTTTTTATGAAACGCTCAACTCTATGATTTACGAGGCCTTCCCGTACCGCGTGCCGACCATTGGCTGGCCGAGCGATATCGAAAACTTGACTCGTGAACAGGCCGAAGAACATTACCGCAAGTACTACAAGCCGCGCAATGCCATACTTGTGTTGGCTGGCGACCTGGATACGCTTGAGACAATGAAGCTTGTCAAGAAGTACTTTGCGCCGATCCCGACAGGCGATGCCTTCCCGCCGCTCACGGTTCGCGACCCGGAACAGGCTGGCGAAAAGCGCCTGGTCGTAAAGCGCAAGGATGCCCCGAACCTTTACACGCTTGTGTTCAAGACTCCGGCCGTTGGCGATAGCACGCTCTATGCGCTCGATATTGCCGAAGGCGTCTTGAACGGCCGTTCTGGCAGACTCTATAAGCGCCTTGTCGAAGAAGAAAAGCTTGCCGTCAGCGTGAGCGCGAGCAACAGCCCCAACAAGTACATCTCCGAATTCTCCGTCCGCGTGAACCTCCGCCCGGATGCCAACCGCGAAAAGGTCGAGAAGATTGTGTGGGAAGAACTTGAAAAGCTCAAGACCCATCAGGTGAGCGACCGCGAATTCCAGAAGGTTAAGAACCGCGCTTACGCAGGCCTTGTCCGTAGCTTGACCGATATGGAAAAGGTCGCGACGATGCTTGGCTGGTACGAGATCTATGGCGATTACCGCATCTTCCTCAACTGGGCTGACAACTTGGATAAAGTAAACGCCGCTGACGTGCAGAACGTAGCAAAGAAAACCTTCATCCGCGAAAAGTCAACCGTCGGCTTCCTCGTAAAAGAATAAGGCTTTATTGTCACCCCGGACTGTCATCCCGGCCTTGTGCCGGGATCACCTTACAAAGCCTGTCATTCCCGCTTCATTGTCACCCCGGACACTGTTCCGGGGTCACCTTACAGAGCCTGTCATTCCCGGCTTGACCGGGAATCTCCTTACAGAGCTTCGATTTCTTCTTTGGTGAGACTTGTGATTTCGATGATTTGTTCGATGGGCATTCTCATCGCAAGCATCTTCTTTGAAAATTCTTTAGCTTGAGTTGATCGTTCGTCCTTCCGTACCTTCTCGTCGTGCTTCTTGAACGCATCTGAATCGTGCTGCTCAATGTAGTCCAGCACAACCTCGTTATCCCACCTTGCGTTCTTCATCATAAGATACTCCTGAAGCTTGTCCCCCCTTAAATTAGATATTTGCGAAACCGCAGTCAAGTGCTTGAATTTTTGGTCTTGGAGAGGGGGCGGGAGCTTTTTGAGCTGGCTTAGAAATTTGAGCGCAAACAACCATCGGTTCTCGCTGGTGTTTAAGCTTATTTCCCTGAAAATCTTTGGAACCTCAATGATGGTGAAATTGTAACTGTCCATCATTATTTCGCCTGTCTTAAGGTCGCAAATTGAGCTGCGGTGAATAATGCGGTCATCTTCGAACAGTTTATGTTGGGCGATTGCCATAATGTAAGTCGGCTTGACCTCGTATTTCCATCCGGGATATCCCTGCGATACGACCATCTGTCCAGCGTAAAAAGCGAGCCTTTTTATGAAATTGGTGAAAGGACGAATTTGGACTTCGATCTCGATGAGTTCGCCAGAATCGTCGGTGCAGTGCAAATCGAAAAATGTCGTCTTGGATTCCTTGCTGCCGGTAGCGTTCTGCTCCGAACCTCGTCTGCGGACATCAGTGATTGGGTGGGGTAGCTGCGGGCCTAAGATGTCGTTCAGTAGATTGATGAGGTTTATTTTAGAATCTGGCTTGTCCGGATCGAACGCCTGCTTGAATGCGGGATCAATGAGAAGGTCTGTGAAAGGGCTTGTTTCGCCCGGCTTGATGAAATATTCAGACAAGGAATCTGGATTGTTCTGTTCCATATTAAACGCCTTTTCGCGACGATTCCATAATTTTGATGGTTTCGTAGGGACCAGTCGCGATGAATTTGTGACGCAAAGTGAAAATGCTTTACGTCGTTTTGATGTAAGCAGCTTAAAGCTGCAATGATTCATCGAAATAATCGTCCGTTTCCTACACGGACGTGGTGCCCTACGTTGATTCAGATTTTGTCTGAACTCGGCCAGGAAGCGCTTTCCCAGGTACCCTGTGACGCTTTTATATCGTCACGACCGTCAAGTAGAGAATTTAACTTGCCTACACGTATGTGGATTCGTTATTCAGAAAGAATATACACAAATGTGTACTAAAATGCAAGGGAAAATAAATTTTTTTCAAATAAATGCCGAAATGTCATCTTCTGACAGTCTAGTATGTTATATTGTAAAGTATGTTAGGAAAATGCATAAATAATACTCAAAAACGTCAAATTGAAGCTTTGTCACCAGAAAAATGCTTGGCAAAGCTTGTTGATGACAATCTGACTGGAGAAAAGAAGCCTGGTATTTCCGTTGCGGAGCATTGCTTGATAACGGGTTTTGTTGCTGAGGAATTGTGCAAGTCCTTAATTGATAATGTGAAGCAAATTCTTACAGAATCGGCGCCGTTTTTTGCGTCTATACACGATGTTGGAAAGATTAGTCCGGATTTCCAGCGTATGATATATAAAAAATGGCTTGGTGATATTAAAGATTTTCCTCAGTTGCAATTTGCTGATGAAGAACGGGCTGGCCGAAAAAGAGAGGGGTTTCATGGAAAGGTTTCTCAAGTTTCTATTGAAAGTAGCTTTCCTGAACAAAAAATACTTGCAACCATAGAGGGAATGCATCACGGTTTTAAACCGAATTTTAGCCCAGTTGCGGAGAATAGTGATATTTATGGTGGCGAGAACTGGACTGCGTTGCGGCGTAAGCTTGTTGAAAACTTGATGCTGAGTTTTCCCTATTCTGGTTCAATTATTTTAAACGAATGGAATCAGGCTTGTGTTATAGGCGGCTTCATTACTGTTGCAGATTGGATTGCTTCTGGCGGTTATTTTGGCAATATTCAGCAAAATCATTCTTATAGTAAAGATGATTTGAAAAAGATTGCTCATAGGGCTGTCCATAATGCTGGTTTTATTCCTCTTTCTATAAAGCAAGGGCTTCAGTTTAAAGATATTTTTGGTTTTTCTCCTAGAAAAATTCAGTCGGATCTGTTTGAATCTGTTTCTTCTCCCGGAGTTTATGTTTTGGAAGCTCCGATGGGTTTGGGAAAAACAGAAGCGGCTCTTTATGCTGCCTATAAAATGCTGGAAAAAGGGCTTGCTTCTGGAATTTACTTTGGACTTCCAACGCAATTGACGTCTAATAAAATTTATGAACGAGTGCAATCGTTTCTCGAAAAAATCGTAGGCGAAGAATCCTCGTATTGTTTAAAATTGCTGCATAGTTCCGCTTGGCTTGAAGAGGATTCTTTTGGTGAAGATGCTAAAGTTGGTAAATCTTGGTTTGATTCCAAAAAGCGGGGGATTTTGGCTCCTTTTGCCGTTGGCACTATTGACCAAGCACTTATGGCGGCAATGAATGTCAAGCATAGCATGGTGCGAGCGTTTGGCTTGGCAGGGAAGGTTGTGATTCTTGATGAGGTGCATAGCTACGATTCCTATACGGGAACGATAATGAACGCCCTTGTTGATGAACTAAAGCATATTGGATGCACGGTAATCATTTTAAGTGCTACATTAACGTCGTCTCAGAAAAAGAAAATTTTGGATTTGCCGTTTGAACAAGTTTTAAACGATAGTTATCCCTTAATTTCAAGCCAAACGGACAAGACTTTTTCTGAAATTTCGAGTTTGGGGGAATCTGACCGGAATGTCTCTATTCAAATAAGCAAAGATGATAAAAAGGCTTTTGCCATTGCTTTAGAAAAAGCTGAAAATGGGGAACAAGTTCTTTGGATTGAAAATACGGTTGCAGACGCTCAGGATGTTTACAAGAAACTGGCGGCTAAATCTGTCGAAATGGGATTAGAATGTGGTTTAATACATTCTAGATTTATAAAAAAACAGCGATCTGAAGTTGAAAATAAATGGGTCTCGCTGTATGGGAAAAATGGCTGTTCCAAGCGAAAATCTTGTGGACGAATTTTGGTAGGAACGCAAGTTCTAGAACAATCTATTGATATCGATGCGGATTATTTGTTAACCAGAATATGCCCGATGGATATGCTTTTGCAAAGAATTGGGCGCCTGTGGCGACATCACGAAAATGATAAGATTCGTCCATTGACTGCAAAATGTGAAACACTTGTCCTTTCGCCTGTTATTGATGATGTTATAAAAAGTGATAAAGTCTTTGGTGTGACGGGTGTGGTGTATAGCCCCTATGTCTTGTGCAGAACGCTTGAAGTTTTGAAAAGTGTAGAAGTTGTTAGTTTGCCGAATGATATTCGTGGGTTGTTGGAAAGTGTTTACCAAGAGCGGCAGGAAGATGGAATTCTTGCTAAAATGAGAAATGATTTGACTACGAAACAAGAAACTTTACAAGTTCTTGCAAGGATAGGCTTGTCTACTGCTAAACCTACGTCTCCAGAATCAACTGTACAGACTCGTTATTCTGATGTTGATACTGTTTCCGTATTGTTGTTGGATTCTTTTGAAACTAGAGAAAATGGGGTTGAAATAACGTTCTGGAATGAATCGGAGACGGTTCTTTTGCCTAAATATCCGTCAAGTGAAAGAAAAAAAAGAGAATTGTCAAAAAAGATTGTGGAACATTCTGTAATTGTTGCTAAAAAAGATGCTCCTCCGATAGAGAGTCGTATTAAATATTTTGAAAATTACGTGTATCTTGGCAAAGCTAAAGATGAAGATGATGACGAAGAATGTTTGTTCCGGGCGGTCATTGTTGATAGAGATTGTTCATTTAGAGATTTGAATGGGAATAGATTGGAAATTTTGAATGACGAAAGTCCGAAAAAAATGTTATATACAAAGAGTGTGGGTTATAAAATTGAAAAGTAAGGCAGAAAATGAAAGAGAATAGATTTAATTTGATTGATGAACCTTGGATTCCTGTTGTTGGAAAGGGGAACGTTGGACTAAGGCAAATATTTGCCGATGAATCTATCGCGGCTCTTGGAGGAAATCCAGTTGAAAAAATAGCTGTTTTCAAGTTGCTTTTGGCTATTGCTCAAAGTGCGATAACACCGAAAGATGAAACCGAATGGAAATCTTTGGGGGTTAAAGGACTACAGGAGCGGGTGTCCGAATATTTGGACAAATTTTACGATTTTTTTTGGCTTTATGGTGAAAAACCGTTCTTGCAAATGCCTGAATTGAAGAAAAAAGCAGAGGCGTTGTCCAAAAAGGAAAAAAGAGAACCTTATAAAATAGGGAATGGTGCTTTTGCTGATTTAATGGCTGAAAATAATACATGCGTAACGCAATATGATTTTAGGGATGTCTCTCAAAATGATTCTGATAAAGCATTATTTTTATTGGCTGTCATTAATTTTGCATTTTATGGGAAACAACCAAATCAAGAACTTTCTTTAGAGAAAAATCTTAAAAAGAATGTAATAGCAAAGCCTGGTGCTAGTTTAGGATTCTCCAATTATCTACATACATTCGGACTAGTTGAAAATGTTGTTACATCTGTTTATTATAACTTACTTTCAGTGCAAAATGTAAAATCTTATACTTGGTTATCTGAAGGAGTGGGTAAACCATTTTGGGAAAAGATGCCAACAACCGAAAGTGATTGTGTAACAGAAATATCAAAAAAAACATTATTAGGTCATTTAGTACCTTTGTCAAGATATGTGTTAATGGAGGATAATGGCTTGTACTTTACTGAAGGTGTTATTTATCATTTAGCCAAATCAGAAAAGAAAAAAGGGCAAAGCGTAGAAAATTGGATTGAAACTAGTATGTCGTGGTATCTTGAAAAGGATGAAATAAAAGCGTTAAATGCCGATATTTCTAAGAAACCTTGGAGAATGTTGACATCAATGTTGTCTTTATCAGATACGGACAGGAAGTATTGCAATTTGGGCTTGTCTTTGTTCATAAATCGTATTTCAGAATGCGATAAAGTATTTTCTATATGGTCTGGAGGCATTGATGTTTCCGGAGATTCGTTTGGAAAGAAAATAAAGAATAATGACGATTATGTTGAGTCTGAAATACAATTGCATTCAAGTGCTTTTGGCGATTCATTTTGCAATAAGCTTTTTGAAGAAATGAAAAAACTTAACGAATTCTGCTTTGATTTGCAAAAATTTGTTGTTGGCTATAATGCGGAGATTAGAGGGGGTAAATCCTCAAAAAATGCAAGACAGATTGGTTCGCTAAATATTCCTAGTGTAGAATCAGATTATTGGCAACAGTGTGAAGGTGTTTTCCAGCGAATTGTTGATACCTGTTCTATTGAAAATACAGATCAATACAATCAGGAAATTGATAAAATCAACGCTCAGATTTGGCAATTCGTGAAACAGATTTATAACCAATATTGTCCGAACCAGTCGGCTCGTCAATTGGAAGCTTGGGCAAAAAATTTCCCTAAAAAGTTTGAAAAGAAGAGGTTATCATAATGGCTGATGAAAACAAACAGAAAGAACCATCATTGGTGGCAAAGGTTTTTGCTCGTTGCAAAAGTGATAAGGGCTTTGCAGCAACTTTAAAGAGGGCTGATAATCCTGATACCGCTTATCAGGCATGGGAAATTTTAGCAGCTTTTAAGGTTCCTTTGGATGTGGAGTCTAAAAGGTTGCCGTATGCTTTGGTATTTGCTGCTGTCGCAAGGTCTTCTAAGGAAAAGGACGGAAATTTTGGTTTAGGTGCAGCTTTGGCGAATGCTTATCAAGACGATGGTGGTAGAGATAGTGATGCTGCGAAAGCTAAGTTGCGTCGAATCTTGGCTTGTGATAATGTCGTTGAAGTATGTCAAGTATTGCGTCCTATTTTGCAATTGATTTGTAGTAGAGGTGTTGGAATCTCTTTTGAAAAACTGTTAAAAGATTTAAAATTCTTTAATTCTGAAAAAACATTGGCTTCTTGGGCGCAGGATTTCTTTGGCTCAAAGTCTAAAGAAAATGAGGAGTCGTAATGTTTATATCAGTGTTACGATTAAGTCGGAGCGATGTTCAATAGATTGCCGTATGCAATCAGGGTGTTTTTGATGCTTACACTCTGCATAAAACGGTGTATTCGTTGTTTCCAAAAGAATCTGAAGAAACAAGGAGCTTCTTATATGCAGATCGCGGTGGCGATTTCTATGAAAAAAGAATTTTGATTCTTTCAAAAAATCTGCCAAAGGAACCACAAATAGGAAAAGTTGAAACTCAAGAAGTTCCGTCTCAATTTTTGCAGCAGGATTATTACGGTTTTGAAGTGTTGATGAATCCCGTCCGTTGTGATTCTAAAACAAAAAAGAAAATTCCCATTAGGGGGAATGATAAAGAGGCTTTAAAACAATGGTTTTTAGAAAAAGCCTTTGCAAATGGATTTGAGGTTGCTCAAGATTCATTGTCTATTGGAAATACCTCGGTTTTACAATTCGTCAAGGACAAACAGAAAGTTGTTCTTGGAAAAGCCTCTTTCAAAGGACGCCTTAAGGTCGTTGACCGGGAAAAGTTTATTAATGCATTTGAAAAAGGATTGGGAAAGGGAAAAGCGTATGGCTTTGGACTTTTCCAAATTGTTCCATTAACAAATGCAACTGTCTAAAAGTTTTAATAATAGGAGATAAAAATGGTTAATCAGAACCCTTATACAAACAAGAAAATTGAATTCCACATCTTGCAGTCTTTCCCGGTAACATGCTTGAACCGAGATGATGTGGGTGCGCCGAAAACTGCTATGATTGGCGGCGTAAGCCGTGCTAGAGTTTCTAGCCAATGCTGGAAACGTGCTGTTCGTTTGGCAATGCATGAAGTAAGCGGAGTTGAACTTGGCATTCGCACAAAACTGCTTTCGGATCTTGTTGCATCTGCTTGTGAAAAATTGGGTGCTACACCGGAACAGGCGAAAGCGTGTGGTGATAAAATTGAACAGATTTTCATAAAGTCTGATTCAAAGAAGAAAGGTGATGAAGATGGAGATTCAAAAGCTGATACATTGATGTTTTTGGCTCCTGCAGAAATTTCTTTAATTGCTGAAAAGTTTAAGGAAAGTGAATTTAAACCAGAAGATGTAATTAAGGATGCTAAGCATCCTGAGAAAGATTTGGCGAAGATTATTGACAAGTCTAAGTTTGCTCAGTCTGAAACTTTGGATGGTCTTGATATTGCCTTGTTTGGTCGAATGGTTGCTCAGGCTCCGACAATGAATGTTGAAGCAGCATCTTCTTTTGCACATGCGATTTCGACACATCGCGTAACAAATGAAGTTGAATTTTTTACGGCTGTTGCTGACTACTCCAAGGATAATCAAGGCTCGGCTCACATGGGTTCTCTAGAGTTTAATGCAGCAACATACTATCGTTATATTTCCCTTGATTTGGGGCAACTTTATGAATCTTTGGGTGGAGATCAGTTCTTCCTGCAAGCGGTATCTTCTTTCATTAAGGCTCTTTATGTTGCTGTTCCTTCGGCAAGGCAAACAACGCAAGCTGGCGCATGCTCCTGGGATTTTGCTGAAGTATTTGTTCGCAAAGGGCAGGGTATGCAGCTCTCATTTGAAACGCCTATTCAAAAAGACAATAATGGAGGCTTTTTGCCCAATAGCGTTGCTTATATGAAAGAGACTCTTTCCAAAAAGGAAAAACTTTCTGGTTCGCTGTTTGGTTTGATCAAAAAGTTCGAATTTGGTGAAGATGAAAACTTCTCTATCGATAATCTTATTGAAGGTGTAGTATCAGCAATTAAGGAGTAACAATGGATACTCGTTGGATGCTTCTTTGGTTTGAGGCTCCATTGCAATCTTGGGGTGCTGATTCCAAGTTTTCTCGCAGGGATACGCTAGAATTCCCGACGAAGTCGGGCGTTCTAGGCCTTGTTCTTTGTGTAATGGGAGCTTCTGGTGAGCAGAAGGATTTGCTTGCTTGTTTTTCGAATTTAAAACAGACTGTTTTATCGTTCCAATATGATAGGGATTCTTTGTTGCATGATTTCCAAATGATTGGTTCTGGATATGATTCAAAGAATAAATGGCAAAAAAATTTTATTCCCAAAAAAGCAGATGGAGATGTGCCTACCAATAGTGATGGTACAAAATTGACGCATCGCTATTATTTGCAAAATGCAGTTTTTGCGGTGTTGCTAGAAGTTCCTGCTGATTTGACGGAAAAAATTGCGAATGCCCTGCAAAATCCTGTATATCCAATATATTTAGGTCGTCGCTGTTGTGTTCCGACTGATTTTGTATATCAAGGAGAATTTGCCTCTGAAAATGAGGCTGAGCAGGCTGCGAAGGATTATGCCGGTAAGAAATCAGAATTGCGTAATGAAAATCTTCCTGATTATGCAAAGAAATCGTTGTCTTTGAATTTTAAAGTGATAGATGGCGATTTCCCTGAAAAGGGCGATGTCTTTACATTGAATGATGTTCCAATACAGTTTGGAACTCAAAAGCTGTATCGTGATCGCCGCGTCACCAAGATTTCAGAAGGATTGTCTTAAATGGCTGATAATCAGGTAAAAGAAAAAAGTAATCGATTGATTATCAAGGTGACGCATGACACGTTGCCTCAAATAAAAGATCGGTATCCATTTCTTTATCTTGAACGTGGTCGTTTAGAAATTGATGACAGCAGCGTCAAATGGATTGATAGTGAAGGCGAAGTCATTCGCCTTCCTATTGCCACAATAACAACATTATTGCTTGGTCCTGGAACTAGTGTAACTCATGAGTCTATTAAGGTTCTAGCGGCTGCAAATTGTAGTGTATGTTGGGTTGGTGAGGACTCTTTATTGTTTTATGCTGTGGGCAATTCGCCTACGGCAAATACTCGGAATTTGCGACGTCAGATGCAGATTTCGTGTGATCCTGAAAAATCGCTTGCTGTTGCAAGGCGTATGTATGAACGACGTTTCCCTGATGAAAATTTAAAAGGCAAGCCTTTAAAAGAAATGATGGGGATGGAAGGATATCGTGTTCGTGCGTTGTATGAGAAAAAAGCGAATGAATATGGTGTGGGGTGGCGAGGTCGTTCTTTTACTCCTGGGAAAATGGAACTGAGTGATGTCACTAATCAAGTGTTGACCGCTTCAAATGCAGCCTTGTATGGCATCCTGTGTTCTTGCATATATTCTATGGGGTATTCGCCGCATATTGGGTTTATTCACTCGGGGTCGCCTTTGCCATTTGTCTATGATATGGCAGATCTGTACAAGGAAGAATTGTGTATTGATTTAGCGTTTAAAATGACTTTGGATTTGGCGGGAGAGTACAATAAGCATCGTGTGTCGTCTGAATTCCGAAAACGGGTTCTTGATTATAAACTGTTAGAACGTATAGGCCCTGATATTGAGGAAATGCTAGGTAAGTAATGGTTGTCGTTATAGCAAATGATTTACCCCCTGCAGTTCGGGGAAGAATGAAGTTGTGGTTCGTAGAACCGAGAGCGAACATATTTGTGTCGGGGATAAAGGACTCTGTTGCAAATGATGTCGTTCAATATTTATTAAAATCATGCCCTGCTCAATCAGGGCTTTTAATTTTTCAGCGGATAAATAAGGCTCCAGGATTCAAAATTTGGGGACAGGGAGACCCGAATAAAAAGATAGATGAAATTTCGGGTTACCAGCTAATTATTGAAAAAATCCTGAATCAGTGAGATACTATATTTTGTGTATCGCCAAGTGTGAGATCACAAAATCTTGGTGTTTTCTCTGCGCAAGCGGAGGTGTTTCTAAAATTGAAAGAAATAAGGAAGTTGACATGAGGTTTTCTCTGCGCAAGCGGAGGTGTTTCTGACCTTTTGACCATTGTCGGTGACAAGAACCGGTTTTCTCTGCGCAAGCGGAGGTGTTTCCGAACAGATGTGGGAGTCGCCGTGGTTCCAGACGTTTTCTCTGCGCAAGCGGAGGTGTTTCTGAGTCGGCGAAACTTGAAGCGGAGCTTCCCGCGTTTTCTCTGCGCAAGCGGAGGTGTTTCCGCCGTTGCATCGTTTGTTCAAGATTTTCGTGAGTTTTCTCTGCGCAAGCGGAGGTGTTTCTGAAAATTGCTGATTATGACGATGGCTTTATTAGTTTTCTCTGCGCAAGCGGAGGTGTTTCTTCGACGGATACCGTGCAATAGTTGACGCCCGAGTTTTCTCTGCGCAAGCGGAGGTGTTTCTTATCAGGCGTACATAAACCGCGTGCTTCATAAGTTTTCTCCGCGCAAGCGGAGGTGTTTCTGCTCGTCAGTTGCAAGAGTACCAGCACGAGCTGTTTTCTCCGCGCAAGCGGAGGTGTTTCCACGCCGAAGCGACCCATTACGGATACTTTCGGGTTTTCTCCGCGCAAGCGGAGGTGTTTCTGGTAGTAGGGCAGGGGCTTGCAGTAATGGTCCGTTTTCTCCGCGCAAGCGGAGGTGTTTCCGACCTCCCGGCAAGGAAATCCGCGAGAGCAGCGTTTTCTCCGCGCAAGCGGAGGTGTTTCTGCTCTCTATCACTTATGATGGTACGTCCTGGCGTTTTCTCCGCGCAAGCGGAGGTGTTTCTCTTGAGGAAGTCGGTTCCAAACTTTATTCACAGTTTTCTCCGCGCAAGCGGAGGTGTTTCCGCCCGTGCTATGCACGAGGATAAATCGTGGGTGTTTTCTCCGCGCAAGCGGAGGTGTTTCCGAGTACACATCATCTTTCTCCAGCCAAAAAGCGTTTTCTCCGCGCAAGCGGAGGTGTTTCCGAAAGCGCCGACCCGCTGCGTGGCGTACCTCAGTTTTCTCCGCGCAAGCGGAGGTGTTTCTATGTGGATACTGTGCGCTCGATGTGATACACAGTTTTCTCCGCGCAAGCGGAGGTGTTTCCGCAGGGCGTTACTTGGCGTAATCTGTCGACTAGTTTTCTCCGCGCAAGCGGAGGTGTTTCCATTCCGGCGTGGGCGGTTCCTGAAAATGAGATGTTTTCTCCGCGCAAGCGGAGGTGTTTCTGACATCCGTTAGCTTGTGTGTGGTCGCCACGCGTTTTCTCCGCGCAAGCGGAGGTGTTTCCAACTAAAAGGCGTGTTTAAGGAAGCTGGGATTGTTTTCTCCGCGCAAGCGGAGGTGTTTCTCTTTAAGGAATTTTGCCCCGCCCAATGTTTTCGTTTTCTCCGCGCAAGCGGAGGTGTTTCCGCGAAGGTGTACGGCAACGCGAAGGTGTCCGGGTTTTCTCCGCGCAAGCGGAGGTGTTTCCTTGAGCGTGTCGATTGCCGAAGTGGAAAGGGTGTTTTCTCCGCGCAAGCGGAGGTGTT
>JBGVAT010000187.1:0-11833 GCA_045224895.1 Fibrobacter sp. | reverse complement strand
AGGTTCGTATTCGTACCACCGATATCACCCGCCAAAACGAGACGGTCAAACTTAGCATCGGGATTAAGCCATTTAATTTCCATAATTAAAACTCCATGATTTTCAGCTTGAATATAAGTAATTTTGCCTCAAAAAATTCCACCAACCCACACGAATTACACGTATGTAACAAAAACAACTGATTTACCACGCTCAAAAAATATACATTAAGCCTATAGGGACCTATTTATTATGGGTAGGTTCTAAAATCAACACTTCAATCAACAGAGACCATGCGCGCTATTCTTGCACTCTTTTACTACATCGTCGTTTTCACCATCATGGTTGTCGCGGGCATCCCGTACACCCTCTACTGCGGTATCCGCGGTCACTGGGAAAAATGCACCAATGTCTGCTATTACTCATTCAAGTACGTCATTTTTAAACTGTTCCGTATCAAGGTTTCCGTCAAGGGTGCCGAGAACATCCCGCAAGGAATGAACTACGTCATCGTCGCAAACCACCAGAGTTTTTTGGACATCAACGTCATCTGGCATTCCATCACGACCGCATCGTTCATGGCCAAGGCTAGCCTCTGGAAGGCGCCCGTATTCGGCTGGGCTCTGACCCGCTCCGGCAACATCCCCATCCACAAGAACCCGCGCATGAACGCAGGCCTCGGCAAGATTCTCAAAAAGCGCCTCGAAAGCAACTACAACATCGTCGTGTTCCCCGAAGGCCACCGTACCGAAGACGGTCACATGCTCAAGTTCCAAAATGGAATTTTCCGTTTGGCAAAAGAACAGCATTTTGCGATTTTACCTGTTACATTTATTAACACCGGAAAGATTCTCCCGAAGGTCAAGTGGGCAGTCTATTCCGGCACCGTCGAGGTGGTCGTTCACCCGCTGATCCGTTATGAAGATTACGCCGACAAGCCGATGGCCGATCTCCGCGACGAAACACACGATTTAATTGAATCCGCGATGCCTTACAAGCAGGCGGAACTTGCCACCGCAGCAAAAGAAAAGGAGGCTTGATTATGGCTAAAGAATTACCGAGCGAAGAACAGATCATTGCAATTATTCGCGACGAACCCATGGTAGGGAGCCAGCTCCGTAGCGCTCTCGGCCTCCCGAAAAAACAGAAAATGGCATTCAAGCAGCTCCTCGCCGACATGGTCGAGCGTGGTGTTTTAAAGCGTTCTGCGCACAAGGAATACCAGCTTGGCGATGGCGAGCCTCTCGAAGAAAAGCGCGAAAAGCGCCTCAAGAAGTTTGCAGAGCAGGGCTCCGAAGACAACCGCCGTCCGGGCGCACGCAGCCGCAGGCAGACCGAAAAGGATTCCGGCACGCGCGTCAAGCGCGGCATTCTGCACCAGACCGGCGAAGAAGACTGGCAGGTGACCGAACTCGATACCGGCAAGGTGTACGAGATGTGCCACCGCAGGCAGGCTCCGGGCAAGGAAGGCGAGACCATCAGCTTCACGCTGTATCCCCACCCGAAGTTCAAGCACAGCTACTTGGCAAAGGTCGACCGTTCTGCCGAAATCATGAACGTGACCTGGGACGAAGTCAAGAAGCAGTTCATGGAAGAAAGCAACCTACCCAAGGACTTCAGCCCCGCCATCAAGAAGTACGTCGAGTCCATCTCCGACCCGACGGAAAAGGATTTCAAAGGCCGCGTGGACTACCGCAAGCTCGACATCCTTTGCATTGACCCCGAAGGCGCCATGGACCATGACGATGCCATCAGCGTGGAACGCAAGGCAGACGGCGGCTACAAGCTCGGCGTTCACATCGCCGACGTGAGCTACTACGTGCCCGAAGGATCTGAACTTGACGAAGAAGCTCTTGAAAGAAGCTACACGCAGTACCTGCCGTGGACCGCAGTGCCGATGCTCCCGGAAAAACTTTCGAGCGGCGTTTGCAGCCTGCACGAAGGCGTGGACCGTTGCGCATTCACTTGCATGATTGACTTGGACAAGGAAGCAAATGTTCTCGGTTGGGACTTCCACCGCAGTGTCGTAAACATCACGAAGGGCATCACGTACCAGCAGGCAGTGAAGATGATGGAAGAAGGCGACGATTCCATCAAGGCTCTCGCCGAAGTGACGGCACTTCTCAAGAGGAACCGCACCAAGGAAGGCCTGCTCGAATTCCAGACCACCGAATACGGCTGCAAGTTCGACGAAAATGGCGAACCCATCAAGATTGTTCCGCGCGAACACGACGAATCGAACTCATGGGTCGAAGAGTGCATGCTCATTGCGAACAACTGCTGCGCCAAGGAACTCAAGCAGCGCAAGCTGCAAGGCATTTACCGTATCCATGAAGCTCCGGACACCAAGGACATCATGGAACTCTACTATATGTACCCGGATCTGTTCAAGGACGCTCCGGTGATGTTGCGTGACTTGGGTAAGCCGCGCAGCGGCGACACGAACCTGAACCCGACGGCATTCAAGCTGTACGAGCACTTGGTCAAGCGTGCCCAGGGCGACGAGACGCTTACGAACCGCATTTTGCGCAGTATGCAGAAGGCCCACTACGATTCTAACAGTTTTGGTCACTTCGCCTTGAACTGGCAGGATTACAGCCACTTCACTTCGCCGATCCGCCGTTACGCCGACCTCTGGTGCCATCGAGAACTCGCCCGCAAGGGTAAGGAAATCGACGCCGAACGTGCAAACAGCGTGATTGAAGTTTGCGACTTGATCTCGGCAAACGAAATCAAGAACATGAAGGTGGAACGCATCGCCATCAAGGTGTGCGGCTGCTGGATTTTGAAGAACCGCATTGGCGACAGTTTCGAAGCGACGGTCACGGGCATCGAAGAATGGGGCATTTACGTTTCCATCGAAGACCCGATTGCCGAAGGTCTCGTGCGTTACCGCGACATCGCCGGCGACGACTTCTACGTGTTCAACCCGGACCAGGGTCTTGCATTTGGCAAACGCAGCGGCCGCACCTTCCGCCGTGGCGACAAGGTGATGGTCCAGCTCCTCAGAGTGGACCCATTGCGCGGTCAGGCCGACTTCAGCATTACCGAAAAGCTGAGCGCCGAACCGAAGAAACGCCGTACCCGCGAAGATACCGAACGCGACATTCGCAATTTCAATGAACGTGCTGACCGCGCCGCGGCCGCCGAAGCCCTTGGACTCGTGAGCCAGCCGGACGAAGACGACGATTACGAACCGGAATACGTTTCTCGCGGTCGCCGTGGACGTAGGGACTTTGACGCCGACGGTCCGAGCTTTGAACGTACCGGACGCGACTCCCGCGGGCACAAGGGACTCCGCAAGACCCGCAGTTCCCGTGACGGCGAAGGATTCCACGTAGCAAGCGAACCGCGCGAAGCAAGACGTGGACGCAAGTCCTTCGGCGACAAGTTCTCGCACGGACGTGGCGGACGCAGCTCCCGCAGAGGAAGGTAGTTGATTGGAAGATAAGAAGGTCGCACTCTACGCCAGTTACCAAACCGGGGAAGACATCCCCGGCTATGTCCGCTTTGCGCTCAAGCATCTCGCCGAAACCGATTTCAAGGTCGTACTCCTCACGAACCGCCGGACACTCTCGAACGAGACCTACGAGTTTTTGAAGGAGAACAACATCGAGCTTTTCCTCACCGAAAACCGCGGATTCGATTTTGGCATGTGGAGGCGCTACCTGCAACTGCAGGCCAACCGCAAGGACAGCGCCGGCAACTACGTTCCCGGCTTTTCGGCAAAGAGCATCGACCGTCTGCTTCTCATCAACGACTCCATCGTCTATTACAGGAACAAGTTCAAGGAATTCTTCGAACGTGCGGAACAGAGCCCCGCAGACGTCGTTTCGCTGACCAGCAACGACGAATTCGCCCCTCACCTGCAATCGTTCTTCTTGTATATGAAACCGGCCGCCTTCGGTGTGTTCTTCTTGCACATCCTCGAGACTCCGGAGCAGGCCGAATTCTACGACGTGACCCGCAAGCTCGAAGTGGGCTTGAGCGAAAAGTTCACCGAAGCCGAAGTCATCATGGAATCGCTCTACCACACGGAGCGTCCCGTGTTCTTTGCCTACGACGAGCTAACTCAGCAAGGCGCAGGCTTCATCAAGCGGAAGCTCCTGGAACGCCGCTTTACCTACGAAGAGAAGAAGCACTTCGTGCGCCACCACGCCTACGACGCGCTCAACATGGATTACACGTCGCTCGTGCTCAATGCAGGCCTAGATGACGACTTTGACGCAAGCTGGCTACCCAAGAGCAGCGAAACAAAGGTCGACCATATCAAGGACCTCATTTGGGAAAAGGGCTTCCAGCTCGTCGGATTCCCCGCCAAACGGCTGATCGACAAGCTCAAGAAGTAACTGGTTTACAGTAACACAAAAAACCCGCGTTTGGCGCGGGTCTTTTTACGCAGGCAACAAGTTCAACAATTAGTTTTCGTTGTTGTGCATTTCGATCTGTTCACGGTCCATCGTGTGCTGGAGGTATTCCTTGAAGTCACGGTCGATGTTCACACCGTCAAAGTCGATGTCGTCGTTTTCCAACACGAACACGGCGCTCGGGTTATCGAGCCAGCCCACAATGTCCACGTCTTCCAACTTCATGGACTTATCGCCAGCCTTCTGTGCGACGTATTCGATCTTGGACTTCGGGACCCAGCCCTGACCGCAGCTACCCTTCACGAGGACTTCGGTATCGGCTTCCTTCAAGACGGTAAGTTCGTCGTTAAAGCCAGCAGTGCAGACTACGGAGCCACCATCTCTTTCTTTGGTGAGTTCCACATCGCCGAGCTTAGACTTGACCTTCTTGGCAGCAAAGGAAGATGCAACCAGCAAAGCGAAGGCGATAAACATAATTTTTTTCATCATTTTCATAGCGAATCCTCAAAACAAGGGAAATATTCAACAATGCTATACGAATATACCTTTTATTTTGCCAATCCGTTGTAATTTCTTTTAAATTTTTACTCAATGAAGAAGATTTTTGCAATTCTCGCTATTACCCTCGCTTTAATCGCTGTTTTTGCGTATTTCCACGTAAATCAACGGTTGAGCGCCGTTTCACTCAACGAAAATACCGTCATTTTGGAGATTCCAAAGGGCAGTTCCCCCACAAAAGTTTTACAAATTTTACAAGAAAAGGGGGTCTGGACCGACGAACTCGCCTACACCCTCTGGTGTAAAATGAACAAGCCCTCCCTCAAGGCAGGGTGGTACGAGGTTCCGGCCCACCAGACGCTCGAAGAACTCGCCACGCTCTTCCAGAGCGGCAAAAGTGCCGTCCGCAAGGTGACGATCCCCGAAGGTCGCGCTTCGTGGGAAATTCCCACCTACCTCCAGAAGAGCTTCCCGGACCTCGACACCGCCCGTTGGAACAAACTCGTCCAGGACCCGCAGTTCGCCCACTCCCTCGGCATCGAGGCAAAGTCGCTCGAAGGCTACCTCTTACCGGACACCTACCCCTTCGCCATCAACTCCGACGAAGAATCCATACTGCGCCAGATGGTCGCCGCGAACCTCAAGCTGCGTGACGAGTTCAAGGAACGCAAGGGTTCGATGTGGGAGACTCTCGGCAACTGGCACCGCGTGTTGACGCTCGCGAGCGTCGTCGAAGAAGAAACGGGCATCCCGGAAGAACGTCCGCTGATTGCAGGCGTGTTCCATAACCGTCTCCGCATCGGCATGCCACTCGGAGCAGACCCAACGGTACGATTCATCTTCAGGAACTTGACGGGCCCCATCTACAAGAGCCAGTTGAACAGCGACAACCCGTACAATACCCGCAAGTTCGCAGGGCTCATGCCGGGACCGATCTCGAATCCGGGTCGCAAGGCCATCGAAGCCGCGCTATTCCCCGCCAAGACCGAAGCACTTTACTTTGTCGCAAAGGACGACGGTTCGCACACGCACTTCTTTAGCACGAACCTTGCCGACCACAACAAGTACAAGGATGTCGCCGCCAAGAACCGCGGCGAGAAGAAGTAGCCGCGAAGCCGCGGTAAACAGATCAAACGTGTAAGGTGATGCCGCGACATGCGCGGCATGACAACGTAAGAGCGACAGCTCTAAGTGGTCAAAGACAACAAGCGCGGCATGACAACGTCCAACTAAAACAGATCATAATCGCCGATACGGATAAAGTATCGGTAATTTTTTATGCGCTTTAAATCGCCGAAGGTTTCCGTATCCACGACGCGGTTCATCCCGGCGTAAACGCTAAACGAGCGGTACTTGTAGCGCAGCGCCGGTTCAAACACGAACTTATTGCTTTCGAGCCTTGCGGTCTTTTTGTCTTCAAAGTCATGGAAATACGCAAACGAAAGCCACAGTCCCAACCCATAGCGATGCACACCGCCATTCACGCGCAAAAGCGTATAGCCGTGCGTCGAGAGTTCCGGGTCCAGCCAGTCCTGGGACCACGGCGTTGCATTCACGTGCTGGCGGAAACGGTCTTCCATCGCCACGTTATCGAAGTTCTTCGGGAATTTGAAATGCCCATCGCGATAAGCGTCAAAGCCCGCGGCGGCACCCACCGTCACAGAAGCGCTTTTGGACGGAGAGTAAGAGAAGCGACCATCCAAGTTGTAAACCCCATAAATCGGGCCTCTCTGGTGGAACCCGTAACCAACGAGGTTCATACCGACGCTAGCGTTCGCCGCAAAACCATTCGAAGCAAACCACGGATCGTCCACGCCCTTCAACAGGGAATAACGGACCGTCTGCGTCACAGGAGTCGTCTCGTAATTGCGGCTCGTACTGACGAACACGTCATCGTCTTCGAAATCATCCTCGACCGGCACGGCACCTTCAGTCAAGTCGAACTCGCGATTGCCAAAGAGGAACTTGACTTCGACTGACTGCAATTCGTCTATGGCGTACCTAGCCGACAAGAACAGGTCATTGCGCATTTCGTACTTGAAGCGGTTGCGTTCCGGAGTGTTGTCGTTTTCGAACGTCTTCAAATAGCGGAGCTTCATCAGGTCATAGCCAAAGTTGAACGACCATCGATGACTGATGAGGTTCGAGACTTCCAAACGCGGGCGGAACCCGTACGACGACAAGCCCGCAAAACCGGCAAGCTTGAGGAATATTTCCATCTGGTTCACATAATGGAGCGAAACCTCGCCATAAGCATTTGCGCCAATGACATTCGAGCCAAAGCCACCTGCAGCCACATCGACCGTCGGGTGAACGCCCACATCGATCAGCAGGTCGCCATCGGGCTGCATATTGAACGAGACAGAGTCGTAATGTGCCTTAGCAGTCACGGCATACGCAAAGTTCGCTGGAGCCGCAAAACCGGTATCCTTGGGATTCCAGTAAGAGGACACCGCCGAGTGGAATTCAGACGAAAGGCTATCGAACTTCGGATTGAACTGGAACCAGGCCTCGGACTTTTGCTTTTCGGAGTAATCCGTACGGCGAGCCATCAAGAGCGTCATATTGCGGAGGCTATGCTCCACCGCCGAGAACCCCGCCTGGATCATCGACTTGCGCGATTTTTCGCGAATCGAATGCGTCCTTATAATCACCCCCAAATCGGCACTCAACTGCGACAAGGCGTTTTTCTTGAGCGTGCGGATTTCCGCATTCCCTTCGGGTTCGTAACGGACAGGATCGGCAACGACAATGAGCGGCAATTCCGTCGATTTACGGGCTCCTGGCAAAGCAATATACGGGCACAGTTCACCGGACAGTTCGTTCCCGGGCAACGGAAGCGAAGCTACGATATCGGCAAGCGTCGGGTTTTCAATGACGCTATCGCAGGTCTGGAGCGTAAAGGGGATCTGGAAGGATCCGTGCTGGCGGTAAAGAGACTCCTCAAAACGGAGGCGCGCCAAGGAGCGCACTATGGAAGCCGTATCAGGAACAAGCGCGTGCATACTGCGATACACATTCCCCGCCGTATCCGCATAGAACGAGAATCGTTCACGAAGCGAAGGAATTCCCTCCACCGAAACCGGAATCCCAAACGCATCGTGTTCCGTTTTGGCATTTATCGTATTCACGCCTACAAAATCGGCAATAGCCGAATCCAGCATCAGTCGCTGCATATCGTCAATCGAAACTCCGAGCGACCACAAGGCACCCATCCAGGCACCCCACGAAGTCGCCACGATAGAATCGACAGGAATCTTGTATTCCTCGATAGCATACAAAGCCCCCAGATCAAACCAGGGCGAATGTTCGCCACCGCCCAGGTAAAGAACGGACTTTACCTTTTTGGCCTGCAACGAATCCGGTTCAAGCGTCATAGCCCCCAAAAGGGACTCATCAACGGAATGAGCCGCCAGCGCAGGCGCCACATAAGCGGAGGCCGAGATTGCCACCGTGACAAGAAGGGCTTTTTTAAGCCAACCTAGCGGGATTGGAAACATACCGACCTGCTTCTTCGGCACTCACGTAACCAGAGCGGACCAGTTCAGCCAGGCAATCATCCATCAAAAGCATTCCTTCCGAAGCGGAGGCTGCAATAATGGACGGGAGCTTGAAATGATCACCACTACGGATATGGGAGGCCACGTTTTGCGTGTTAAAAAGGATTTCCCAGGCAGATACGGCACCGTTGCCCTCTGCTGCAGGTAAAAGTCTCTGGACGACAACTGCCTTGAGGACCGAAGCAAGCATCGTGCGGACAAGGTCCCTATTTTCGGGAGATGCTGCCGAAAGGAGCGCATCCACGACGCCAACGGCATTCCCGGCCGTCACGTTCACGACGACCAGCGCACCCGATTCTGCGGCGCGCAAAATGGGAATCAAAGTCGATTCTTCAAAGTCGCCGACCCAGAACAGGTCGGTTCCGCTACGGAGGCCCTGTTCAAGCTTTTCGGAGGTCGAGCCCACGGTATTCTGGAGCATGAGGCTTTCGCCCGTTTTCAGGGGCAGTTCATGGGCCGAGTCCAGATTGCAGAACCGCAAAATGTTGGACGAACACATCGACGAGACAAACGAGGTCGCCGACACCGTCTTGCCCGAACAGACAGGACCGCCAAATACGACAAGGCCGGAGCTCACCCCCAGCAAATTATCAAGCGATGCAGGAGCGCCAAGCGACGTAAAATCAGGACATTCCGCCATCAGCGGGCGGAAAATGGCAGCATTGCCCAAAGCTTCGCGGAAGTACTTCACGCGCCATCTGGTATCATGCCAAGGCCCACCGACAAATGTTCCCGATTCGCCTTCGAGCGCCCCCAAAAATTCGGCAAGGGTTCCAAACGGAAGGACGCTAGCATCGGGAATGGCGCAAACGCGCCCCGCAAAACGAACCGCCGAGGGAGCCCCCTCAGTAACAATCAAGTCGCTAGCCCCGACATTCAGGGCATATTCCAAAAGTGATTCAATTTCTGATGCCATGACGAACCCCGCTATTTAACCTTGCGGTAAGAAGCAAAACGCCGGCTGTCGTTTGCACGTTTCCAAGCTTCGCTACCATCGATGTAACCGGAATCCACGCACATCTGCAAGGAATCATCCAGCGTAACACCTTGATCTTTTTGACTGCTGATGGCAGAGACTATCTGCGACACATCGCCCTTGCGGATCATGCCCGCAATCGTCGACGTGACCTTCATCGATTCAGTCGCAAGGACAAGACCCTGGTTTTCGACCACGGGGATCAAATGCTGCACGATGACGCCCTTGAGCTGGTCGGCAAGCGAATTTGCAAACGACGTGCGGTTTTCACTCGGTACCGACATCAGCAAGCGCGAAAGGAGGGCGTGGATGTTGTTGCCACTAGCCACGGCAAACACGAGAGCGCCCGCATTCGAAGCCTGCATCAACAGCGAAAGCTCTTCCATCGACTCGAGATGGTCAAAGAGGATGACGTTGGCCCCCGTGCGGATGGCAAGTTCAATCCCCGCGGCCCCCGAACTGACGTGCAAGCCGACTTCTCGCTGGGCAATCGCTCCATGCGGATTTTTCAGCAGACGTTCAATCGGCTTTTCGACGGTCTGGATGAACACTTCCCTGTTCGCGGCAATCGCCTCGGCAAAGGCCGTCACTGTCGTGGAGCGTCCACTTGCAGAAGGTCCAGCAATCAGCACCAGGCCACTGTTCAATGCGGCAAACTGATGGCAGAACTCAGGCAGGTAAAGATTTTCGAGCGCAATCGATTCCATCGGAATGATGCGGATGGACATACTCGGGATCACGTCGTTCCACGTGACCGAAATGCGGGCACGGCCAACACCGGGAAGCGCAAAGGTCTTGCTGAAATTGCGACCGACAACAACCTTGTAACCGTCCGCAAAGCCTTCGGCAGCTTCGGCAAGGCGGTCCATCAAATGCGTTTTTTCAAGCACCTTCTCGGAAGCGATAAAGAGCGTTCCCGACTGACGCATGGTAATCTGGCGGTCGGCGTAAAGGTAAACGTCCGTGACGTTGAACTTGCGGGCGTAAGCGATAATTTTTGCAAGCGAGGTAATCGGATGGAGCGTATCAGGAGCTTCAACCGCAGCGCCTTCACCTGTAGACACGGCAAACTGTGACGGCAATTCTTCGCTCTTGCCTTCATCGGCAGAGGCTTCGGATTCTACCGGAACCTGGACGCTTGCCATGCTCGTCGTTTCGAGACCTTCAACCTTTTCGATGACCACAGAAGACGCAGACGCTTCGCCATAGAGGCTACTGTTGCCTTCGATTTTTATCGCAGGTTCTTCGGCCGGCTGGGGTGCAGGTGCGGCCTGAACGGCAGGCGCAGGAGTCGGCTGGACGTGCGCGGCCGGAGCATTTTGTGCAGGAGCTGATGACGGAGCGGGATGCGCAGGAGCCGTAGACTTAGCCTGCGAACTCGTCGAAGCTGCGGAAGCAGCCGAATGCGCCGACGGTGCCGCCTTCGCATTTTTCGCCTCGAGGTTCTGCACAAAGGCAAGCACCTTCGCGTACATACTTTCTTTCAGGATTCCCGCACGGACAAGCACCTGGCCGATATCCATCGAATCGGTAATCTCGCCCCAGTGCGCCTTGACAACGTCTTCGGCCACAACCTTGTTATGGACAAGGACTTTTGCGATATACTGGTTTCTCACAGGAAGTCCCTCCTACTGAACCACCAGCTTGCAATAGCAAGGAACACACCGATGTAACCCAGAGCATAAAGGGAATTCCAGAACAGATACATATCCGGGAGCGCCACACCGTGAACCACGTAGTTCGTCACGTTAAAGCGGTAAAGTCCCGGGAATACGGCGTGGATCACGACCGCCGCCTTTTCAAGAATCGCAGAAGATGCCCCCTGGAGTTCGCCCATGCGGCTTGCAAACTTGACCTGTTCCATCAGCTGGTCGCTCAAGTGCCCCGCAAAGTAAACGCCAAGCGTAAAGAGTGCCGAAAGCACCGTACTGCTGAAACTGCTGAACAGGAGCGCCACAGCGATCACGACAGCCATCTCGCAAAAGATGAGGTAGATTGCCGTCAAAAGGCTCACCGTCGGGCTAGACCCCGTGACCCACAAAATCGCATAATAGATTCCCGTGAGGAGCGTCAGGTGAACGGCGACAACCGCCAACAGCCCAAAGTACTTGCCCACGATGAACGCAGCACGGCTAATGGGCTTTGACAAAAGCGTGAGAACCGTACGCCGCTGGATTTCCTTTTGCACAAGGCTGATGCCCACAAAGATGGAAATCAGAAGGCCCGAAAGGCTCATCACCGAAAGCGTCGTGGACTTGATCACGTAGGCACGGTCAAACACCGACCATTCGCCAAGCACAATGCTAAAAAGCGTAAGCGCAATCGCCAAAAAGCCGATATTATAAAGAATCTTGTCGCGAATCGATTCGCGGAACGTATTGAGGGCAATGATGCCGATATGCTTAAGCGTCTGCACGGGCAATTTCCTCCGTCAAAATATCTTCGAGACTCGG
>JBGVAT010000186.1:0-9192 GCA_045224895.1 Fibrobacter sp. | reverse complement strand
GACTGGATCATGTCGAAGCCACCGGCGTTGCGGTAGGCGTCCATCTTGGCGTCGTCAATTTCAATGTACTTGCCGTTTTCGAGACCGCTCGGACCGCCGAGGAAACCGAAAAGAACGGAGTCCTTGGAAACGGACTTGATACCGTCGTAGATACCGGCGATAACGTTGTGTCCACCCGGAGCCTGACCACCAGAGAGAACCACGCCCATGCGGAGAGCCTTGCCAGCCTTGGCTTCGGCTGCTTCGAACTGAACAACCGGAAGACCGTAGGTGTTCGGGAAGAGTTCCTTGATCTTGGCCTGGTCGCTAACGGATTCGGTAGCTGCACCCTTGTTAATCTTCACGCTGAGGGCGCCATTCTTGAGGGACACCGGGAGCTTCGGCTGATAGGCCTGACGGGCCTTGGTCAGTACAGAGAGATTTTCGGACATTGTTTATTCCTTTTTAATTTGCCCCGCATTCGCGGGTTTTTGGTTAAAATTCCGGGGTAAATATAGTAATTATTCTTTTCAAGAATCAAAAAGTACGTCATGCGGGCGGGGCCCCAGCTCGGAAAAATCTAAAACCCATCCTGGCGCAAGCGCCAACCTTACGGCTCGACCATGACCATACAAGTATGGTCGCGGCACTCGCCTTTAAATGTTGTGGCCGACGCTTTTATTCTCACATCGATAAGCTTTGTATACATTTGTGTATTGAGTCGCGCAAGTTAAGTATAAAATCAGGGCTTTATTTCTTTACGAAATTTGATAAAAGTCAAATTTTTGTATGTTTTTTTTAACTTTTTATTCCAAATTAGAGTAAATTTTACTATATATGCGTCGCGTAAGAAAAAAGTAATGATTGCCGACCGGTAAATGTTGCTTGATTCGAAAATAAGAAGGTGGATGTATGAATGTTTTAATCTGGGGATCTGATACGATTTTGGGTCATGGGCTCCTGTCCATGCTCAAGGATATCAAGGACGGTATTTTCTCGGCTGTAGGGAATATCGAAATTGGCGAAATCTTTGCCTGTGATGCCGAATCCGACAAGGATGTTATCGACGAAGCTTGCGCCAATGCTGATTTCGTATTCAACTTATCTTACGGTTGTACATCCGATAAGCTCATTGAGGGCTTGAACATTCATAACAACGCCTGCCCGGTTTTGTTGAGCCACTCTGTACGCGATGCTAGTCTTGTCCGCGAGTATGCGCTCAGCAAGAATGTGCCGATTCTCGAATGGGCTCCGAATTACGATATGGAACTTTTGAGCATCGAAGCTCAGGTTTACGACATGCTTGGCGCACTGCAGTGCGCGTAGTTTAGACGAGAGACTAAAGACTATAGACGACCTAAAAGGTCGCCTTTTTTTTATTCCAGCATAAGTTCGTTCGGGATGGCTCCCTCCATGCAGAGGAGCCTTCTTTTTAATCCGACGCCAAGTGCATAGCCGCTCAGGCGACCGCGACTGTCTATCACACGGTGGCAGGGGATGACGACTTGAATTGGATTGTTGTGCAGTGCATTTCCGACAGCACGGACGGCTTGCGGATGACCGACTGCTTTGGCAACTTGTTTGTACGTACAAGTTTTACCGTATGGGATTTGGCGTGTGACTTCGAGAACTTTTTTCTGGAAGTCGGTGCCGTAGATTTTTATGGGTATAGAAAACTCGCAGATCTTGCCTGCGAGGTACAAATTAAGTTCGTTCACGGCCTTGCGGTAGGCGCTGCGAACGCGGCTATTTAATTCCGTTTCCATGTCAGGGCTTGCGTAGGCGCAGGCCTGCACGTTGCTCGGAGTCGCTTTTACTTCGTCTGATGATTCCCGAAATTTTAGGCCACAAAGTTTTGATCCTTCAAAAATAAAGGTCCATTCGCCCCAGACATTCCGGTGGCTTATCTTTGTGAATTTCGGGTCATCAAACTTCATACCATGCGGTGCTTCTCCTAGCGCAATGGATATTCCTTGAAATCCTTGACGCCGAATTCTTCCTTGAGGTAGTCCCAGCGCACGAGGCGGTTCTTCCAGTAGTACTTGCGGTACAGGCGGCGTGCTACGCGGCTCGTGATTTCGTATGGAATCGTGTGGTGTTCTTCGGCGACGCTTTCCATCGAAATGCGGAAGTCGAGTTCGCCGTTCACGACGTCAACGGTTTCGCCGACTTGCACATCCGGGATGTGGCTCACGTCGACCATCGTCGCATCCATGCAGACGCGTCCGAGAATCGGGCAGAGCTGTCCACGGATGAAGACGAAGCCCTTGTTGTATTCGCCGCGGAGGTAACCGTCGCCGTAACCGATGGCGATAGTTGCGATGCGCGTGAGCTGCTGGGCTGCCCAGTAACCGCCGTAGCTGACCGTTTCGCCGGGCTTCACGTCATGCACGTGGCGGATGGTGGACTTGATTTTCATGACCGGCTTGATCGGCAATGTTGTCGGGACGGCTCCCATGCAGTTGTAGCCGTAAAGCGTGAGACCCGGGCGCACCATGTCAAAGTGGCTTTCGGGGTGCGTGAGCGTGCCTGCGGAACTGGAGCAATGGCAGATGGCCGGGCGGAGTCCGTCTGCATCTAGCACGTCGACGAGTCGCGTAAAGCGCTGGATCTGGATTTCTGTTTTCGGGTTGCCCGGCATGTCGGCTGTAGCGAGATGCGTGAACATACCTTCGAACTTGAGATGCTTGAGGCTAAGGGCCGCGCGGATGTTGTTGAAGTCTTCGGCGTCAAAGCCGTAGCGGTTCATACCCGTGTCAATGGCGAGGTGTGCCTTGCATTCCGTACCGGTTTCACCGAGGAACTGGTCGAAGGCGACTGCCGTGCGCAGGTCCGTGATGGCGGCGGTCAGCTGGTATTCGACAAAGTACGCAAAGTCCGAAGGCGTGCATGGACCAAGCACGAGAATCGGCAAGTCCATACCGTACTGGCGAAGGAGCATGCCTTCGCTGATGTGGGCGACACCGAGGTAGTCGGCACCACCGAACTTGGCGGCAAAAGAGCAGGCGAGGCTTCCGTGACCGTAAGAGTCGGCCTTGACTGGGAGCAAAATCTTGGTCGAAGCCGGAATCTGGCTTCTGATAAATTGAATGTTGTTGCAGAGGGCGTCTAGGTTGATTTCAATCCAGTTCGGGCGAGCAATCTTATTTAAGTCAGGAGGAGTAGCTAAAAGTTTCATAATAATGGAAATATAGTCAAGTTTTAAAAAAATGGCTTCATTACCTTTAAAAATGCTTTATTCGCTCCAAACTGGAATAAAATAGGTTGGGCTAAGTTTTGTAAATTCCGGAATCCCTGAAAATAGGTACAATCGCCTCGCATCCTAGCAACGACGGACATTGTCATATTTTGTCTGAGTTTACATTTGAGTCTACTAAAAAATGTTTACCGTTTTTGCTCCATTTTCGGGATTTTTTTATTTGTAAGTTACGGGTGTAAGGGAAATGAGATTGGTTCTTGATCTGAATAAAGGAACGGATTGAGAATAAAATAATGATGAACTGATTCCTTTGTTTTGACTTTTTAACTTTCAAACATTGTTGATCTTGCGCAACTTTGCGTAATGGGCTTGGCTTCAAGTCCTGTTATTGAGTGTACGACATAAATCAACATCTTATCCCAAAGGAGGATAAAATCATGAAACCGATGGACAAAAAACAAGAAACGTTCATCGCATCGCTTTTGCCAGATTCTGACAAGAGGATGGTGCGCATTGCCAGTGCATCTCTTGTTGTTGCTTTAATGCTTGGATTCTGGGCAAGCACGTATGAACGGATTATTGACGAAGTTATCTTCGAAACCCCTTCGGCACCTGAAATCAACACGCGGGTGACGATGATGGAGCCGGAGAAACCGACACCGCCAAAACCAAAAGTTGATAAGAATACTAAGCCGGTACCGGGCCGCAAAAGCGGTGGTGGAGGAAAGCCTAAAGGAGATGGTGATCCTAAAGCGCCTTTGAAACGAGGCATGCTTGGAATCCTGACTTCGCAGAAGCCTTCTTCGACTGCCGAAGCTTACACGTTGTTCAATCATAAGTTTGCAAGCGATATCGACAAGGTTATCAAGAATTCGAATGGCTTGCAGGTGACTCCGACAACGGCTCTCGGTGGACGTCGCGGAAAGCCTGGCCGTGAATTTAACGCGGGCAGCTTTGGTGGCGGTTCTGGCGGCATCAAGGGTTCGCTTAGCGGTTTGCTTGGTGGCTCGGCAGGGCCAATCGGCAATAAGGCGATGAAGGGCAATATCAGGACTCCTAGGCCGAACGAAATCGATATGGGGTCGAGCGGGGCATCTCGTTCTGCGTCTGACATCATGAAGGTCGTTAAGCAGAGAACTCCTGGACTTCGTCACATCTACAACAAGCATCTGAAAAAAGTTCCTGGATTCGATGGCAAGGTGACACTCAAGTTCACGATTGCTCCGGGCGGCGAAATCATCAGCATCTCGTTGGTGTCATCTACCACAGGGAACGGTGCGTTCGATAAAGATATCAAGGAGGCAATTAGCCGTTGGACCTTCGGGGCGATCAAATCGGGTAATACGACTGTGACGATCCCGTTTACGTTTACGGAGTGACCGAATGGAGTAGAACATTGTAGATTAGATTTTTAAATTTAAGCCGGCGATTTTGTCGCTGGCTTTCATTTTTTTTCAAGGTGCTGTAATCATGACTGATTCTCGTATCACTAAGTTGGCTGAAAATTTGATCAATAACGCAATTGCGCTCAAGACGGGTGAAAACATCCTCATCGAGACGACAGATACTCCGGACGAAGTTTCGACCGAGCTTATCAAGGCCGTGGCTAAGGCTGGCGGCAACGCTTTTGTCCATAATTACAATAGCCGTGTCCGTCGTGAAATGATCCGCTCCGCTTCCGAAGAACAGATGAAGCTTTCGGCTGAACTTGCGATGAACGAAATGAAGCAGATGCAGGCCTACATCTCTATCCGTGCGGCAAACAACGCAATGGAAAACTGCGACATCGACGACAAGAAAATGCTTGCCTACAGAACGATTACGCAGGACGTTCTGAACTACCGTGTGAGCAAGACTCGTTGGTGCGTCCTCCGCTGGCCGAATCCGTCCATGGCTCAGGCCGCCAAGATGAGTACGGAAGCTTTCGAAGACTTTTACTTTGAAGCTTGCCTTGCCGACTATCCGAAGATGGCTGCAGCCGCCCAGCATCTGGTTGACCTGATGAACAAGACGGACAAGGTGCGTCTCGTGGCTCCCGATACCGATCTCTCGTTCAGCATTAAGGGTATTCCGGCCGTGCCGTGCTGCGGTAACATGAACATCCCCGATGGCGAAGTCTATACGGCTCCGGTGCAGGGGAGTATCGAAGGTGTAGTTCATTACAACACGCCGACGCTTTACGAAGGCAAGCAGTTCAGCAACATCCGCCTCGTCTTTAAGCAAGGCAAGATTGTCGAAGCGACTTGCGAAACGGGTGACAACAAGAGCCTGAATGCCATCTTTGATACGGACGAAGGCGCTCGCTACGTGGGCGAGTTTGCGCTCGGCTTCAACCCGTTTGTGCTTTCTCCGATGTGCGACATTCTGTTTGACGAAAAGATTTCCGGTTCCATCCACTTTACGCCGGGCATGTGCTACGAAGACGCCTACAACGGAAACAAGTCGGCTATCCATTGGGACCTGGTGCTGATTATGCGTCCGGAATACGGTGGTGGCGAAATCTGGTTCGACGACAAGCTTATCCGCAAGGACGGACTTTTTGTGGTTGATGAGCTTAAGTGCCTGAATCCTGAAAATTTGGCATAGTGGCCTAGAAAAGATTTCTTCTGAAAACGGCACCCGGCGTGCCGTTTTTTTGATACTTATCACGCGATATGTAAAACCTTTTTCATCTTGCAGTTTTTACTCATATACGCTTTCTGTAATAATTATATTTTTGCTACGAAATTTCATGATATGAGGATAAAAATGAATTTTAAAACGATGTTTGGCATTGGTCTTGTTAGCCTCGGCGCTGCATTTGCCCAGGATGGCTACGAATCAACATCTCCGTCTTTGAGCGAACAGCAGCTCCAGCAGCAGGAAGAACAGGCTTCTGCTTCTAGCGATCTCACGGCTCCGGTTCCGTTCGTGGCTCCGGAAATTCCGAAGGATTCCAAGCGCACTCCGTTCAATGCCATTTTGCACGGCAAGTCCTATAACAGAAACAGCAACATGGCCGCAGCAAACAATACGGACCTTTTGCTCAAGTATCCGAACTTGTTCGCTAACCGCAAGTTCTTCTACATTGAACCGACCAACAAGCTTGGCATCGTTTCTCTCGGTTCTTTCTTCACTGCTTTTGATATTTCTAAGGCTCCGCATGCGGATGACGAACAGCTTGGCCGCCTCACTCTCGGTTATGCAGTTCCGGGCTTCGGTATCTATGTCCGCGCTGGCCTTGGCCGTGACCGTGTCAACAATGAAGGTAATTCCTCTACTAGGGTTGAAGGTGTTGAGGTTGAACCAGGTGTTAAGTCGAGAACATTTGGTGGTGACGACTGGGCTGCAGCCATTGCCAAGGGTTTCTTGGGTATGAATGTCGCTGCTGATGTGGACTGGCTTACCACTAAGACGGAAACTCATACAGATCCGGATAATGGCACTGAAAAAGAAGACCGTTATGACAGCCTTACCGTCAACCTCAGCTTGACTAACGCTCCGACTGCCAAGAACTTCACCTGGACCCTCGGTGCAAGATTTGTCAGCTTCAATAACGAAACTGAAGAAGATGGCGATGTGAAGAATGCTGGCAATCCGCCTTCTTATTGGGATATTACTCCGTACATTCGTACTGGTCTTTCCGTTCTTGAAAACGAAAATGCTCGCGTCCTCATTGGCGCTGCCGCAATCGTTTCTTACAGGAACTATGACGAACCGGTCGACCAGTATGCCATTACCGCTGTTGTCCAGCCGAGCATGCTTGGCGAAGTCTTCATTGGTGAAAATAAGAACTTCATGTTCTACGGCGAAGTGGGCTATGACTGGGTGGCTTTCCGTTATTTGAAGAATAACGATTCTGATTATTCCAAGATGATGGACAAGATGGATGAAGTCAATGCTTCTATCGGTTTCCGTTACCAGTACAAGGACTTCCTTGCTGTTGAACTTGGTATTGGCGAATCGCTTTTCACGGGTATCGGCAACCTCTTCCAGAGTGTTGAAACAATCGTCGACTTCAGTGCGATGGTCCGCTTCTAGTTGATGGAATTGTCATTCTAGGAAACGCCTCCCGGAAGGGAGGCGTTATTTTGTTTTGTGTGATGAAGCTCAAAAAAGTTTTTAGTTTACAGTTTTTATAAAACACTCTTTATAAATTTTTCGAAATATCTAATTTTGGCAAAATTTTTTATTTACGAATAGCACATGACCGTTTTAAAACACATTTTACCTATTTTGGGCATTGCGACATTCATCCACGCGCAAGATGCGGTTAAGCAGCAAGAACCGCAGCAAGTATATATCAGCAACGAACTCGACTACGTTCCGGTTAGCAAGTCTGTTATGCAGCTGACATTGCACGAAGACGATCCGGCTGACGCCCCTGACCCGCGCGACGGCGACGACACGCCTAAAAAGAAAGATGTTCAAACCTTTGGTGAAAGCGGTAACCAAAAGAGTGGTTCGTTCAAGCTGGGGTTACATGCTGGTTGGGGCACTCTTTCTATAGAAACCTACGATGAAGATGAACCACATGCTGGAGAATATGAACTTGGTGCTATTGTCGCTCTAAAAAACATTGTAGCTGATATGTTTGTATCAACAGGCTTTTACTGTATCGGTTCGTATTGGCGTAACCAGAAAGAATCTGGATATGGTGGAGACGTAACCCATAGAGAATATAGCATCATTGCAGGTGTTCCCATAACCGTTGGTTATCAATTTATGAATATGTTCAATATTGATGTTGGAACACAACTGTCTCTCCCAGTCTTCGCATTAGGTTATCACGAAGACTGGGAAGATTCTAATGCTAAGTGGTTCCCTGGTGGGGGTTCCGCTAGTATTACACTTGGCGCATCAGCAGTTTTTGGACAGAGTCATGAAATAGGTTTCAAGGTGGACATTGCCAAGGATTATATCTTGTATGCGTTAACTTACAACTATTGGATTTTTTAGATAGCGCCTCCCGAATGGGAGGCGTTCTTTGTTTAAAGGTGATCCCGCAACAAGTGCGGGATGACAATGGGGTAGCCGGGATGACAGTGCAAAAAAAAGAGTCTAGCAAAAGCTAGGCTCTTTTTAAATGCGTTTCGCGGCTTTTGGCCGGAGTGCGATCGCGATTAGAGGCGTTCTGCGATCTGGACGGCGTTGAGTGCAGCACCCTTGCGGATCTGGTCACCAACAATCCAGATGTTCATGCCGTTGTCGCAAGCGAGGTCCTTACGGATACGGCCGACGTAGACGTCGTCAGTGCCCATGAGGTTGAGCGGCATCGGGTAGACGTTGTTTGCCGGATCGTCGCAGAGCTGGAGGCCTTCGCCGTTCTTGATGGCGTTGCGGACTTCTTCAACAGAAAGTGCGCGTTCCGTTTCGAAGCTGATGGCTTCGGAGTGGCAGCGGAGAGCAGAAACGCGGACGCAGGTAGCAGCGCAGCGGACGTCGCTGTGCATGATCTTCTGCGTTTCGTTGAACATCTTCATTTCTTCCTTCGTGTAGCCGTTGTCGGTGAACACGTCGATGTGCGGAATGAGGTTGTAAGCGAGCTGGTGTGCGAACTTCTTCACGGTGACCGGCTTGCCTTCGACGATTTCCTGATACTGCTGCTTGAGTTCTGCCATGCCCGTTGCACCGGCACCGCTTGCGCTCTGGTAAGAGGAAACGTGGATAGTCTTGATCTTGCTCAAGTCGTTGATCGGCTTGAGGGCGACAACCATCATGATAGTCGTGCAGTTCGGGTTAGCGATGATGCCCTTGTGGAGCTTGATGTCTTCCGGGTTTACTTCCGGGACAACGAGCGGGACGTTCGGATCCATACGGAAGAAGCTCGTGTTGTCGACGACGACTGCGCCAGCGTCAACAGCGATAGGAGCGAATTCCTTGGAAACGCTTGCGCCTGCAGAAGAAAGCACGAGGTCAACGTTCTTGAATGCGTCCTTGCAAGTCAATTCGACTTTGAGCTTTTCGCCCTTGAATTCATATTCGCGGCCGACGCTGCGTTCGGAAGCGAGAAGCTTCAAGTTCTGAAGCGGGAA
>JBGVAT010000185.1:0-58761 GCA_045224895.1 Fibrobacter sp. | reverse complement strand
ATATCAATCTGGGCCGGGAGGTTGCAAGCCGTGTTCTTCTCTTCGTACATGGTCAAGGGAGCAATCTGGCTGTAGCGAAGGTTCTTGGTGGTGTAAGCGTTGTAGACGCCTTCAGAAATTGCTTCGGCGTCATCAAAGCCCGTCCAGACCTGCTGGCCCTTGTGGGCAACGCAGATTGCCGTACCGGTGTCCTGGCAGAACGGCAGGATGCCCTTGGCGGCAACGCAGGCGTTCTTGAGCATGGTGAGGGCGACAAACTTGTCATTATCCGAAGCTTCCGGATCCTGAAGGATCTTTGCGACCTTCGCCGTGTGGGCCGGACGGAGGCAGAATTCAACTTCTTCGAAAGCAGCCTGAGCAATCTTTGTCAAAGCTTCCTTAGAAACCTTGAGGATCTTCTTGCCTTCGAATTCGGCGACGGAAACGCCTTCCTTGCCGAGACTTACGTATTCGGTTGTATCTTCACCGTGCTGGACGGTAGCTTCGTATTTGAATGCCATAGTTTTCTAGGGGTTGTTGGTTAATGATTTGTGGTTAGAGGTCTGGACCTCTATAGTTTCTCGTTACTTTCGGCAGTAAAAATAATTCTTTCCATTGAAAAAGCCACCCTCCATAGCTCCGCCCATCCCCAAAATCCAACCGTTCATCCCCAATTTCCACATTTTTTTTGAACTTTTTTACTTTTTTTACGACCAAAATCACACAAGATGTATTATTTTTGATATCGAAACAAAAAACTCATTTTCTAAGAGGATTGAATGATGAAAAAGATTTTGCTCGCCACGATGATTTCGGCAGCGCTCGTATTCGCTGCTCCGGCTGCAAAGAAAGCCAAGGCCGCTCCTGCAAAGAAAGCCGTCGCCGCTAAGGTAGAAGCAGCACCTGCAGCTGAAGCTGCTCCGGCTGCCGCTCAGGCTCCTGCTGCTGAAGCTGCCCCGGCCGCTGCTCAGGCTCCTGCCGCTGAAGCTGCTCCGGCTGCCGCCCAGGCTCCTGCTGCTGAAGCTGCCCCGGCCGCCGCTCAGGCTCCTGCCGCTGAAGCAGCCCCGGCTGCCGCCCAGGCTCCTGCCGCTGAAGCTGCCCCGGCCGCCGCTCAGGCTCCTGCTGCTGAAGCAGCCCCGGCTGCTGCTCAGGCACCTGCCGCTGAAGTCGCCCCGGCCGCAGAAGCTGCTCCGGCTGAAGCACTGGCTCCTGCCGCCGAAGCCACTGAAGTCCTCGAAGCAAAGACTGAAGCTCCGGTAGACTCCGCAGCACTCGCCAAGGCTGAAGAAGAAAAGAAGGCCGCCGAAGCTGAAGCTCAGGCCAAGGCCGAAGAAGAACAGAAGGTCGCACAGGAAACCAGTGGTACCGCCAAGTCCGCAGTTATGGACAATCCGTGGGAATTCATCGCTGTTTCCGCAGCATTCATCGCCTCTGTTCTCGTGATCATCTTCACTGGGGACTAATAAGCGATTTTAAGAACGCTTTTCCAAGAATTTGGAGACCGCCCGCAAGGACGGTCTTTTTTTATGCTAAAAATTTACACAGACAAGGAACAATTTGAGAACAGAAATAAATTTATTTTAAACCCTTTCCTCTCAAATAATTTATTTTAACTATCAAGTAGATAAAGTAAAAGTGCAAAATTCATTTTTTGCCCTTTTTATATGTTTGGGAGGAATAATGTCCATTACAAAGTATCTTATGATACTGTTTGTTGCTGTGCAGTCTGCAATAGCGCAACAAGAACTACCCACTCCATACGACCTGATCAGGCCGACATTCCCACTAACATGGGATACGACCGTTTTTGATCATTACGACGCATCGGTCACCAAGAAAAAGAACACAGTGCCTAAAATCAGGACAACTCCTTTTTACGCACCGAACGCCTACATCGTCGACACGCTTGACCAGGCTTATCTCGACGCCATCAATTACCACATATCGCCTATCCGCGTAAACCAAGCGGGCTACCTCGAAAGCGACAAGGAACGACAGTTCTACTACATCGGAACCGCCTCCACCTTTGAAATTGTCGATGTCAACGGCAAGCCCTTTAGCCCAGCCATTACCGGCACGCTAAAGTCATCAGGTCATACAACCTCCTCTGACTGGACCATTGTCGCAGGCACAAATGCCGCCACAGGTGACCAGAAGCGCTACAAGGTGGACATTACCGGTCAATCCGGCACCATCATGATCGGAAACGTTCCGCAGGGAGTCCCCACTGATACCCGTCTCCGCATTAAAGTCGGCAACGAAATTTCAAGCACCTTCATCATTTCCGACCAGGTGTACACTATGGTCAAGGATGCCGCCATCAAGTTCTACGGAATCAACCGCAGCGGTTTCGGCGATTCCTGGTTCCACCCGGCAAGCCACACAAAGGACGGCGCAGGTGCAGTAACCGTCGGCGACAAAACTGAAGTTCGAAACCATTACGACGCATCAATGGCAGGGACTCTCGAAGGCGGTTACTATGACTGTGGCGACCATCTGAAAGAATCCCAGACCCAGATGTACGCCTTCATGGTAGCAGCGGTCATGGCAGCCACAAACCCGGATGTGGACGTAGACCATTACAAATTCAACCACGGAGCAGGCGGAATCGACGGAGTCCCGGATATGCTCCGCGAAGCTAAACACGGAGCCGATTTTGTACTCCGTTCCTTTGTAAGGGCAAAAGGCGTCATCGACGATATGGCGCTTTCCATTGGAGCCAAAGGTTCTGACCACGGTTGGTGGGGACGCCCGGAAAATCAGGACGGCCTTCCGGTAGATGGCTCGCCATCAGCAACAGACCGAGGCGGCCCAAGTTCAAGAATGGTCCGCTTAGGTGAAATAGGCTCGAACATTGGCGGCGAAACAGCCGCAGGCCTTGCCATTCTTGGCAAGATGTTCAAAGATTATTCCGAATACGAAGATTTTGCGGACAGCTGCTTGATGGTTGCAGAAAAAATGTACAGCCTGGCCAAAGCCATCGCTCAAGGTAAAAGCACCTATGACGGCGACAAGCCGATTAAGAACAACACATCTGCAGCAAGCTGGTCCAGTCAAGCCTATAACGGCAACAATGAATTTTACGACGACCTGGCACTCGCCTCTGTAGCTCTTCTCTACGCCACCGGAGACAAGCAATACGCCGATGACATGATCCGTACCAGAAACTTAGTGCCGTCAGGAGTAAAAATTGGCGACAAAGGTGAAACGGCTCCAACTCAGGAATATATGGAAAACTGTGCCGGTTGCTTTGAAGGCGGCTGGTTTGTCACAAATGACAAGGGCTTTTTGAAAAACGTCAAGTCAACGAGTTGGGCAAACAGCTACACGTTCGCCCTTTACGCCTTGTACAAACTCATTCTCGCTGACAAAAACAAGGCCATCACGCAATACGGTCTGACCGAAGATGAATGGCTGAACGCCGTTGAAGACTGCGTCGCCAACTTGATTTACAACGTTTCCGATATGTCGGAAGGTGCCGGAAGCGGATCCATCGAACTTCCTATGGGAAGCATCATCTGGAAACAGAATAAAGTTACATACGACGCCGATTGGTACAATATGGCATCGCCTTCGGGGGATTGGATTTACAACCGCTACCAGGCAGGCAACATTCTTGATGTCATGGCGTACGTCGATGTCGCCAAAAGCATAGAAGCCCAGGGCATCATACTTCCGCACATGGGAACCCCCAACTGGAAAACCGACGAAATGCAGCAGCTCGCCATCAACCAGATGAACTACATGCTCGGCGTGAATCCGTGGGACATTTCGTTTATCTACGGCGTCGGAGACAAGAACGATGCCCACCCGCACCACCGCGCTTCAAACCCAGAAGGAACAAATGTTCCAGGCGGTCATTACCCGTATAAAGTCCCCACTGGCGCCTTCCTTGGAGGCATCAAACCCGGTGGAGACAACTCTTTTGTTCCCGGGTCCCTGAGCTGGGAAGATTACGAAAAATCCGAAGTCTGCATTGATGCCTCGGCAACGTTCTTAGGCGCCGTCAGCCTTGTAGCCCACAAATTCGACATGACACAGGCACCAGACATAAGCGTAGAAATTCGCCACAAAAGCGCAGACTCCGCCATCGTGACGGTAAATCTGACCATACGAGGAACAGCCGTTATTCACTACGGCACCGCAGAAGGTGAATACACGCTTACTGCAACAGATAATCTCAAAGGCGTCCAGCACGATATCGTCCTCCGCAACTTGACTCCAGGCACCACCTATTACTTCTATGTGACGGGCGCAAATGCCTACAAGCCCGAAAACGAAAAGACCAAGTTCCTGGTCGACAGTACCCAAACACCGTATTCATTCACGACACCGAGTTCCGTCGAAAGCGCAGAGATTACAAACGTCACCGTCTGTAACGTATCTGCAGACAGCGCCGAAATTATGTGGTACACCCCCAACGGCGAATACGAATCCAGAATTTACTGGGACACGCAGCCACACTCCACCGCAGCCGAATACGCCAACAACAGCGGAACCGGAAACGCCGACGTGTCCGGCATTCCGACCCAGTTCCATTACGTAAAAATCGGTGGGCTCAAGGAAAAGACGACTTATTACTTTATGGTCGAAAGTAACGGAGCTTTTGCCAATGTTGACGAAGACGGCAAGCCGCTAAAATTCACGACACCCGTCACGTGGTACGATTTTAGCGTAAAGACTTACCAGTACCCCTGGCAGGTCGATATGGCGATGCTCAATATCAATATTTTCAACAACGAATCAAGAGCGTTTGACAGCTTGACCATCCGCCTTTATATGCGCGGCACCGATGAAATCGAGAACGACATCGGTATGGGCACGGACATTTGCAACGACTATGACGAAGCGGGATTCAGCGGAGCTTGCCCTGAAGAAACCATCGATGAACTCGCAAGACTCCTGCGCGACGCCCACCCAGTCAAGATCGAAGACACCTACGACGATGCTACGGGAACCTGGCAATGGTACTTCCCGCTTAACCTCGGCTCCACCGTCATCAAGAGTTCTAGCCGCCTGCGCTTTGACGTGAGATTCGATCACCGCAGTCCGTACCCACCTTACAAGGACTTGATGAACGAGGCGCCAAACAAAAAACTTTATTGCTACTCCGGTAACAAATGGTACGCCCCGTCCAACGAAACTCCGGGCGCTCCCACCTTGGACGCAAATCCGGGTGACTGGAGCTGGATGCCGCACTCTCGCGCAAACGGCGAAGAACTGGATTACCCCGGTATGCCGTGTATCGAAAAAGACGAAGGAGACAATGACTTTAATGCAGCTCCGGTGAATCCGTATGTTTCCGTCTACCGCAAGGATGAATTTATCTGGGGTTACAGTCCTTCCAAGAAGGAAATGCAAACCAAGAGAGCCAATTACAAAATCAGCATGACGCTCGATGCTCCGTTTAACGTATCCAACGGATCCCATATTGATATCGATCAGACCAGCAGCACCGTCCACGTTACCGGCAAGGCACACGTTTCCGAAGGCGGATACATCACAAAGATTTGGGCCAATGGCGTCAAGGTGAGCGGTATGCCATTTGTCGACGGACTGGACAAATGGATTCTTGACGAAAGCGGAACAAAAATCATCGCCAAGTACGACATCCCGACCGATATGTGGGATCTAGACATTCCTGTAAAGATGGGAATAGGCAGCAAGAAGGTCGACATCACCTTGTTCGCAGGTCCTGACCCCACATGCGATGTCTGCTTAGAAAACGGCGGTTGCGCCTTCGAGAACAGAACCTACTACGTGAACTTCTCAAAGGGTGACGCCACGGAATCGCAGCTCGTCATCAAGGATGCCCTGGTCAACGGCAACCCGATTATCAGCCCCGCCAATCCGGAAGGCACGACATTCTACATTGACGTGATGGACAAAGACAAGGTCAAGAGCAATACAAAGACTATCGATGTCGAAATCATCAACAACAAGAAGAACGACAAGCTCGTTGTAACCTTGAAAGCAGACGAATCCAACCCCGGCCACTTCGTTGGGGGCCCGATTACCGCCGTCAACCACTCCAAGGAAACGAGGAACACGACTTCCGAGATCTCGTTCTTCGCCGGTGACACCATCCAGGTTGTCTATACCGACCCGGATGATGAAGACGATATTTCGAAGCAGTCCTTCTATGCCATATCCAAGGTTCCGTCGCCACAGAAGGTTCTCGCCGAAGATACAGACTGTGACAACAAGGCTGACCAGCTGAGGATCGTGTTCACGAACAAGATTACAGAGGGTTACACGCTTGACAGCATCAGGTACTTTATCGAAGGCATGGCGGATTCCGTAAAAGTTCCGCTCATTGCATCGAAATATGCGGACCAGAACGAAGTCACCATCCCCATCGACACAAGTCTCATCCCGACGAACGCTTCCCCATCCGGGAAAATAACGACTTACATCGCCGACAAGGGAATCCCCAATGTGGAAACGGCAAAAATAACGGACGGCATTCTCCCGACGCTTACCAGCGTCTCAATTCTCGAAAAGGCAGACGACGACCAGAGTGAATACGATACAGTCCTGGTAGCCTTCTCGGAAGAAGTCATCCTTTCTTCTATGAACGAATGGCCGCTAGCCATCTCAGGTGCCGCAGGAACCCCGACGCTCGTCGGTCCTGCAACAACAACGAACAACGGCAAGAGCTGGCAGCTAGTCATCAGCGGCAATGCAAGCAAGACGCTCGTCCCCATCGACGCCCAGGCTTCCGCAAGAACGACCGGCGGATATTCCATTACCGACCTGAGCTTCAACCCCATAGCCCCGGCTGGATGCAAGCCGACGGTACCCGTAACGCTTATTTCGCGCCCGGTACCCGTTTACCATGCCGAAATGATCGACAAAGAGGGCGACGGTATTCCAGACGTGGTCTACATCATGTTCGAAAGAAAACTCAAGACAAAGGACATGTTCGACAGCATCGTGACAGTCTGGGGCAATCCGGGCATCACCCGCACGTTCAGGACAACGGCCGACACCACGGGTGGCATCATCAAGCCCAAAGAAACCTACTGGACCCTCCGTGATTCGTCTTCGGCCACGTTCAAGGTCATGCTCGCCGACTCGACGACAAAGGATTCCGTCAACACCTACAGCATCGTCGAAATCACCATTCCTGCAGACCTCGCCTACCCTTACGGCACAACCTATGGCGAAAACGAGGGCAACGGAACGGTTTCCCCGCTCAAGGGTTCTGCAAACGGGTTCTTCGAAACGACCTACACGCTGTACGACAAGTGCCCCCCGGTCATTTCGACGGCTCGCCTGATCAAGGGGATGCTCACGGTCAATATGTCCGAGCCATTGACCATCCTGAACAACAACGGCAAGTACATCCAGCGTGAACGCGGCGAATACATTCCATCCGAGATACCACAAGGCACCGGCAAAACCCAGGCATTCATCTATAACGAGAAGGATAACGTCTTCCTCGCTGGTGACCGCATCCGCCTCGTTCCGCAGGAACTCGGCTCTGCCTACATCGACAAGAACAACAACGCCCCGACAAAGTTCAACCCCTACGTCCGCATCACGGGCAACGATAACATCCGCTTCAAGGTGACTCTGGCCACACCCGTTTCGACACCAAAGCAGAACGCCAATATCGGCCGACCGGAAGCAGCTAACGATGCTTTCGTGACAACAGCGGTGATTGGGGGCAAACACAACTTCATCAACAAGGACGGAACAGTCATCGGAGTCGCCGACACCGCAACATACGTGAACTCGGGTCCGAACTTCATCGTCGAAGTCACGATGCCGTCAGCAAGCTTCACGACCAAGGATGGCCAGCCTATGTACGACTTCCACCTGAAAATCGTCATGGACCTTTACGACAACCTCGGTCAGTACATCAACACCTACAAGCTTGACATTCCGCGCAAAAACTTCCCGGCAGTCCGCGACCTGGTCGATAACGGCATCCTCAAGCTCAACGTGGAATGGGCCGCCAAGGATAACGAAGCTCCAGTCGCCAAGAAGGGTCACAAGATCGGTACAGGCGCCTACATTGCGAAGTTCGACTTTACTGCAGAATCGTTCTGCGCCACAAAATTCGACGAAACAAGCAATGACTACAAAGCAACATGCTCTGAAGTCGGAGCCATCGCCGAAAAGGCATCCGACAGCAAGACTAAGACTCTCGGCTTCAAGAGAAAAAGGTAATTACAGAAAAACCACCTGGATTCAACGGTCCAGGTGGCTATTTTTCAGACATATTGTAAATTTTCGTATACAAATATTATGAGAACGAAAGACTTTAGAACTCTTTCTCCGTATTTTTGCATTTTTCAGCTTTCATATGATACGCTTTATGATTCTGAAATGCAAATCGGAGAATATTTTGAGAACAAAAAAGGAATATATCACAATACATTTTTGCATAAATAATCTATTTTATCTTTTGAGTAAATATATATAGAGGGCAAGACGTGTTTTGCCCGCTTTTTTGATTATGCAAAAAAGGAGATAATGTGAGTATCAAGAAGTACCTGTTAGCTTTGTGTGCGGCTACCTCCCTAATGGCTGCGCAACAAGAACAACCCACTCCTTACGACTTGATCAGACCGACCTTCCCGTTGACTTGGGATTCGACAGTTTTCAAGAACTTTGATACATCCGTCACTAAGAAAAAGAACATGTTGCCGAAAAACTTGACTCCGGCAGCATACGCTCCAAACGCACTGATTCCAGATACACTGAACCAGGCCTACTTGGACGCCATCAACTACCGTATGTCACCGATCCGCGTGAACCAGGCTGGCTATCTCGAAACAGACCTGGAACGTAAATTCTATTACGTCGGTAACGCATCCTCCTTTGAAGTCGTTGATGTCAACGGCAAGTCCTTTGCTCCGGCCATCACTGGCGCCCTGACCTCCTCTGGCCAGACAACCACCTCCGACTGGACCATCATCGCCGGCACCAACGCCGCCACGAACGACCAGAAGCGCTATCAGGTCGATATCAAGGGACAATCAGGCATGATCATGATCGGTAGCATTCCGCAGGGTGTTCCGACCGAAACACGTCTCCGCATTAAAGTCGGCGACGATATTTCTAGCACATTCATTGTCTCCAACAAGGTCTACTCCATGGTGAAGGATGCCGCCCTCAAGTTCTACGGCATCAACCGCAGTGGTAACGGCGAATCCTGGTTCCACCCTGCTAGCCATACCAAGGACGGTGGCGGTCCTATCGTTACCGACGCCGAAGACGTTCGCGGACCTTTCAACGAAGCTCTTGCAGGGACCCTCGAAGGCGGTTACTACGACTGCGGTGACCACCTGAAGGAATCCCAGACCCAGATGTACGCTTTCATGGTAGCCGCCGTCATGGCAGCAACGAACCCGGAAGCGGATGAAGACCATTACGCCTACAACCAGGGCGAAACCGTCAACACGGACGGTATCCCGGACATGATGCGCGAAGCCAAGCACGGTGCAGACTTCGTCCTCCGCGCCTACGTGCGCGCCAAGGGCGTCATCGATGACATGGCTCTTTCCGTCGGTAACTTCGGTTCGGACCACGCCTGGTGGGGACGCCCGGAAAACCAGGACAAGCTCCCGGTTGACAATTCCGCATCTGCTACAGACCGTGGCGGTCCGGCTTCCAGAACGGTCCGTCTCGGTGAAATCGGTGCCAACATCGGTGGTGAAACGGCCGCCGGCTTGGCCCTCGTCGCAAAGCTTTACAGCGACTATCCCGAATACAAGTCTTTTGCCGACAGCTGCTTGCAGGTCGCTAAAGAGATGTACGACTTTGCTAAGTCCATGGCCCAGGGTAAGACCTACACCAACAACAAGAAGGCCGCAGGCTGGTCCAGCCCGGCTTACAACGGCAACAACGAATTCTATGACGACATGGCACTCGCTTCTGTGGCTCTCCTTTACGCCACTGGCGATGAAAAATATACCGACGACATGCTCCGCACCAAGAACATGGTCCAGGGCCAGGAATACTCCCAGGGTCCGGGCTTCTTCGATGGCGGTTGGTTCGTCACGAACAACAAGGGATTCTTCAAGGACGTCAAGAACACCAGCTGGGCAAACGCCTACTCCTACGCCCTTTATGCATTGTATAAGTTGATCCTTGCCGACAAGACCAAGGCAACAACAGAATACCACTTGACCGAAAGCGAATGGCTGAACGCCGTTGAAGACTGTATCATCGACATGATCCGCAACTTGAACGACATGAGCGGAAACGGAAACGGTTCCATCGAACTCCCGGCAACAGGCAACAGGAAGTCCCGTACGTTCCAGTTCGACCCGATCTGGTTCACGATGCACACCGACCAGACCTGGATTTACAACCGCTACCAGACCGGTAACATCTTCGAAGTTCTTGCCTACGCAGACGTCGCCAAGGATATCGAACAGAAAGGCCTTACCCTCCCGAACGTGGGCACCCCGAACTGGAAAGCCGACGAAATGCGCCAGCTCGCCATCAACCAGCTCAACTACATGTTGGGCGTGAACCCGTGGGACGTTTCGTTCATCCTGGGTATCGGCGACAAGAACGACGCCCATCCGCACCACCGCGCAGCAAACCCCGAAGGCAAGAACATGCCGGGTGCAAGCTACAAGTACAATCCGCCGACCGGCGCCCTCTTTGGTGGCGTCACCCCCGGCATGACAAACTCCTGGGTTCCTGACAACAAGAGCTGGGAAGACTACCACCTTTCTGAAACCTGTATCGACGCAGCTGCAACCTTGGTCAGTGCAGGCATGCTCGCCGCCCAGAAGGTCGACAAGACCCTCGCCCCGGACATCAGCGTCGAAATCCGCCACGTGAGCATGGACTCCGCAATCGTGACCATCAAGCTCACCCAGCGCGGCACTGCAACAATCTCTTACGGCACGACCGAAGGCCAGTACAACTTGAACGCAACAAGCACCGAAGCTGGCGTCCATCACGACATCGTTCTCCACGACTTGACTCCGGGCACCGCCTACTACTTCTATGTGACGGGCTCTAACGCCTACAAGCCCGAAAACACCAAGACCAAGTTCCTCGTCGACAGCACCCAGACTCCGTACACGTTCACGACGCTCAGCACTGTCGAAAACGCAAACATCGCAAACGTCACCGTCTGTAACGTCACTGCCGACAGCGCCGAAATCATGTGGTACACCCCGAACGGCGAATACGAATCCAAGGTCTACTGGGATACCAAGCCGCACTCCACCTCGGCAGAATTTGCTTACAACAGCGGAAGCGGCAACGCAGACGTTTCCGGCATTCCGACTCAGTTCCACTACGTGAAGATTGGCGGCCTCAAAGAAAAGACGACCTACTACTTCATGGTCGAAAGCAACGGCGCCCAGTCTACAGTCGACGACAACGGCAACCTGCTCAAGTTCACGACTCCGGTGGCCTGGTACGACTTTAGCGTGAGAACATACCAGTACGAATGGGACGGCAAGCCGGCCATCAATATGAACATTTTCAACAACGAAGCAAGACCGTTCGACAGCCTCACCGTCCGTATGTATATGCGCGGCGATGACGACCTCTACGACGACGTCGCTATCCGTACCGACATTTGCCAGGCATACGACGAAGCAGGCTTCAACAAGGCTTGCGATGCATCTACACTTGCACAGTTGAACGAAGGATTCCGCCACGCCCGTCCGGTCAAGATCGAAGACACCTACGACGAAAAGACCAAGACCTGGCAGTGGTACTTCCCGATCCCGCTCGGCTCCACCGTCATCAAGAGTTCCAGCCGCTTCCGCGTGGACGTTCTCTTTGTTGCCCGTATCCGCGCCGTGGGCCAGGACGACCCGCTCGACATCCCGCCGCAGAACAAGAGACTCTACTGCCGTTCGGGCGACAAGTGGCACTGGGTCACCGACATCACCAGCCAGGAAAGCCTCGATGCAAATCCGGGCGACTGGAGCTGGATGCCGCACTCCCGTACGAACGACGAAGAAAAGGACTACCCGGGCATGCCTTGCGAAGAAAAGGATGCCGGCGATATCGACCTCGACCTCGCCATCGAAAACCCGTACGTTTCCGTTTACCGTAAAGACGAATTCATCTGGGGTTACAGTCCTTCCAAGAAGGAAATGGAAACCAAGAGAGCAAACTACAAGATGGACATCACGTTCGATCCTCCGTTCAACGTCTCTAACGGCTCCCATATCGATATCGACCAGACTAGCAGCACCGTCCACGTCAAGGGCAAGGCCCACGTGAGCGAAGGCGGCTTTATCACGAAGGTCTGGGCAAACGGCATCAAGGTTTCTGGCCAGGCATTCTTCGACGGTCTCGACAAGTGGCTCCTGAACGAAGCCGGAACCGAAATCATCGCCAAGTACGACATCCCGTCAGACATGTGGGATCTCGACATTCCGGTGAAGATGGGCATTGGCTCCAAGAAGGTGGACATCACGGTCTTTGCAGGCCCGAACCCCACGTGCGAAGCCTGCACCGAAAACGGTGGCTGCGCCTTCGAAAACAGAACCTATTACGTGAACTTCTCGAAGGGTGACGCCACGGCATCTCAGCTCGTCATCAAGGATCCTACGGCCGGTACACCGATCGTAAGCCCGGCAAATCCGGAAGGAACTCCGTTCATCATCGAATTGACAGACAAGGATAAGGCCAAGGGCAATGTCCAGACGCTCGAAGTCCAGGTTATCAACAATAAGAAGAACGATATTCTCAAGGTCACCCTGACGGCAGACCCGGCTAACCCCGGCCACTTTGTCAGCGGAACTGTTACAGCGGTCAACCACTCCAAGGAAACAAGGAACCAGACCTCCGAAATTTCGTTCTTTGCTGGCGATACGATCCAGGTCGTCTACACGGACCCGGATGACGAAGATGATATTTCTAAACAGAGCTTCTTCGCCGAATCCAAGGTTCCGTCGCCGCAGACTGTGCTTGCCGAAGATACCGACTGCGACAACAAGGCTGACCAGTTGAAGATCATCTTCACGAACAAGCTTGCAGAAGGCTACACGCTGGATAGCATCAAGTTCTTTATCGATGGCATGACCGATACGGCAAAGGTCGCCCTCAATGCAGCCTCTTACGTCGACATGAGCGAAGTCGTCATTCCGATCGACACGAGCCTTATCCAAAAGAACCCGAGTCCGTCCGGAAAGATCACGACCTACGTGGCTGACCGTGGCACGGCAAACCCGGAAGTTGCAAAGATTACCGATGGCATCCTCCCCACGCTCGAAAGCGTATCCATCCTCGAAAAGGCTGACGACGACAATAGCGATTACGATACCGTCATGGTGGCATTCTCCGAACCGGTGATTCTCTCGTCCCAGAGCGAATGGCCGCTCGCCGTCGCAGGCACCGTTGGCGTTCCGACCGTCATCGGAAAGGGAACCACGACCAACAACGGAAAGAGCTGGACGTTTGTCATCAGTGGTAACGCCGACAAGTCCCTTGTTCCGATAGGTGCAACGGTCACTCCGAGAACAACAGGCGGATTCACGATTACCGACCAGAGCTTCAACGCCATCAATCCGGCTGGCTGCAAGACGGTCGCCGTCACGCTCATTTCTCGCCCGGTACCGGTTTACCATGCTGAAATGATCGACAAGGAAGGCGACGGTGTTCCGGACGTGGTCTACATCATGTTCGAAAGAAAGCTCAAGACCAAGGACATGCTCGACAGCATCGTGACGGTCTGGGGCAATCCGGGCATCACGCGTTCGTTCATCATCTCCGCCGATACGACGGGTGGCGTCATCGTTCCGAAGGAATCCTTCTGGACAATTCGCGATTCCAGCGTAACATTGCAGACCATCGTACAGGTTGACTCTGTAACGACAAAGGATACTTTGGTCACCAACACCTACAGCATTATCGAGATCAACATTCCTGCAAGCCTCGCCTATCCTTACGGCGCAACCAGCGGTGAAAACGACGGAAACGGTACAGTTTCTCCGCTCAAGGGTGCTGCAAGCGGCTTCTTCGAAACGACCTACACGCTCTACGACAAGTGCGCACCGGTCATCACGTCGGCCCGCCTGCTCAAGGGCGCTCTCTCGGTCAACGCCTCCGAACCGCTCAACCGTCAGGAAACCGGCAAATACATCCAGCGCGAACGTGACGAATACATTCCGCCTGACGCACCGCAGGGTACCGGCAGATCCCAGATGTTCATCTATGACGAAAAGCAGAATGTCATCCACGCCGGCGACCGCATCCGCCTTGTTCCGGAACTCCTCGGAGCCTCTTACTCCGACAAGAGCAACAACATTCCGACAAATGCGAACCCCTACGTTCGCGTTACGGGTGACGACAACATCCGCTTTGCCGTCAAGCTCGTCAAGCCGGTTTCTACGCCGAAGATTGGAGCTTACGCAGGACGTCCGGAAACACTCAAGAACGATGCATTCCTGACAAATGTCCGCATTGGCGACAAGAACAACTTCATCAGCACCAACGGAACGGTCATGGGACAGTCTGATACACTGACGTACTTCAGCGCAGGTCCTGAATTCGATATCGACATCACGATGCCTTCGGCAAGCTTCATGACGCACGACGGCAAGTACATGTACGATTACCGCATCAAGATCGCGATGGACCTCTACGACAACCTCGGACAGTACATCAACACCTACAATCTTGACATTTCGAAGGAAAACTTCGCAGCAATGCGAAACCTCGTCGATAACGGAACCATGAAGCTCTATCTGGAATGGGCTGCCAAGGACAACGAAGCGCCTGTCGCCAAGAAGGGCAACAAGATTGGAACCGGCGCCTTCATCGCGAAGTTCGACTTCTTTGCAGAAGCTGTCTGCGCTACGACATTCGATGAATCGAGTAACGACTACAAGGCAACTTGCAAGGCCGTCGGCGACAAGGTCGAAAAGGCATCCGACAACAAGACCAAGACGTTCGGCTTCAAGAGAAAGAAGTAATATTGAACCAAAAGCCACCTGGATTTCACCATCCAGGCGGCTCTTTATTTGGAGTGTATAGGGTATTAGGAGGTCAAATTTATTATGAAAAAACTATTCTATTTCGCATTTTTGTTATCCCTGTTCTGTATTGAAGACGCTGCGGCCCAGCTCCCCAATATCGATAGGACATGTACCACCTGTAGCCGACGCTACCTGGACTCGCTAAACGTTTTCGACAGACGCCCCATACGCATCAACCAGAGCGGTTTTAGACCGCAGGACTATAAATACGCCTATGTCGCCGACACCAAGGAAAAGACGTTCAAGGTCATCGACGCTAACAGCGGTAAGGAAGTTCCGGGTGGCGGCAACTTGACGCTGATCGGCGATTACATCAAGCCGAACATTTGGATTAACGGTGCATACGGCGCCGCCAAGGACAACCAGCTTTACGAATTCGGAAGTCTGGATTCCAGCACGACAAAAGAAACGCTCTACCGTGCCGACTTCTCGACGCTCTCGACGACGGGCGAATACTTCCTCGTGGTGGGTAACGACACCTCGGCCACATTCCATGTGCATCCGTCCATCTACAACGCCATTCTCGAAAATTCCCTGCAGTTCTTTGGCATCCAGCGTTGCGGAGACACAAAGTCGCACTTCCACAAGCCCTGCCATTTGATGGATGGTTCCAAGGTCGGACACGACTTGACCGGCGGTTGGCATGACTGCGGTGACCATTTCAAAGTTTCCGAAACGCTTGGCTACACGGCATACGTGCTTTCGATGGTTTACCTCACCTACCCCAACAAGGCCGAAGACCGCTATGGTGAATCCTATGCCGACACGACCTTCACGGATGGCATTCCGGACATTCTCCACGAAGCAAAGATCGGTGCAGACTTTATCTACAAACTCTACAAGGCCTCCAAAGCAGACGGCTTGATTGAACAGAACGACATGTACCATTCAGTCGGTGTTGACCAGGTAGACCACGATTACTGGGATTTGCCGGAACGCCAGGACGCACAGGATCCCGATAAAGGTGGTCCGCCCCGTGCCGTTTTGAAGGGCATTGGAGCCAATACCGCCGGTATGTACATCGCCGCCCTCGCAAACGTCGCTACAGGCTACCGCGTCTATGACCCGGCCTATTCAGACTCGCTCATCGAAGCCGCAAAGGACATGTACAAGAACGTGATGATGCCGTTGTTTGACTACGGTGCCGAAAACGAAATGGGAAAGACTACGGACTTCCCGGGATTCTATACCGGTGGTGGTCCGCGCTATGATGACGGTGCAGCAGCAGCCCTTGCCATGTGGTACGCCACCAAGGACACGATGTACCGTTACGACCTCTACAAGAATACCAAGATTTTCAACAACGCCACAAACTGCCAGTTCAACCTGGACTACTTCCCGGCAGGCTTCCTCGGCAACACAAGCGGATTCTCGCCGGGCGGATGGGCTACAGACTACCAGAACATCCACACGTACGTCTTGTTCGCCTTCCAGAACCTGATTTTGAACAGTGCCGAAAAGTCCGCCGAATACGGCCTTACGGAATCCGAACGCGACACGCTCTCATTGCGCAACATGGCTACATTCCGCAAGATCCTGAACGACGCGACGAACCAGGGCGACTCTACCGTTCTCGTAAACCCTGGCGTTGGCACCGGCGATCCGCATGAAGGCCCGACCGACCTCAAGGTCATCAAGCCCTACAACCTTGTATGGACGAGCTTTGACTGGGGCGTCATCCGCTATAACCTGGGTACCGCCGTTTCGATCTTCTTGATGTACGAACTCACGAAGGACGAACGCTACTTAAAGGTCGCCCTCGACAACATGTATTACGCTCTCGGTGCAAACCCGTGGGATATTTCGCTCTTGATGGGTGCAGGCGACAAGAACCCGCAACACCCGCACAACCGTTCCGCAAACCCGGACGGCTATAACGCAGGCGGCGCCCCTTATCAATACAGATGCCCGAAGGGCGCCCTCATGGGTGGACGTGACCCCAACAGGACCCTCATCGAAGACTGGGAACAGTACACTTCGACCGAAACTTGCATTGACTTCTCTGCACAGTTCCTCTTCCCGGCCCAGAGCCTCGCCGAAACGCTCCCGCCCGACAACGAAGGCCCGATTTTCAGCAACATCGTAGGAACGCCGATTACAGATTCCACGGCCATTATCAGCTGGGACGCCAACGAAGTCGCACTCGTCACCGTATTCTACGACGTAACGCCGAACGCCAATACCGCAAAGTCCGTACAGCAGGACAAGGCATCCAAGGGCGGTTCCGTCACGCTCACCGGACTCATTCCGGGACAGACCTACTACTTCTATCTCGAAGGCGTGGACACCAAGAGAAACATTTCCACGGACGACAACCATGGTTACTGGTACCAGTTCACGATGACCCCGACGGGCACGACCATCAAGGGCGTCACGATTTGCCAGGTGGATCATCGCAGTGCAAAGATTTACTGGTGGAGTACCGACCGCCTGAACGGCATCGTCAGCTATGGCACCACTACCGGCAACTACACATCAACAACGACCGCCAACGGCGGCGCAGTCCTTTTCCACGAAGCCGAACTCACCGGACTTCAGGCCGGAACGACCTACTACTTCACCGTTTCTTCGGGTACGACAACGTCTGAAGAATACTCGTTTACGACAGAAACTCATTCCACTTATGCAGACCTTGTCATAAGGGTCAAGCCGACAGCATACCAGAACGAAAGCAGATGCACAGCCAACAACTGGGAAAACTGCGCAGATTTCATTATCGAAATCCTCAACAACGACACACTCGAATTCGAAGACTTTGAACTCCGCTTCTATCTGGGCGCAGACGCAAGCCTTGAAAGACCAGTCAGCTACATCAACCAGGTCTTTGGTGGTAACGGACGCCGTGTAGGCGATGCAGAAATTGTGTTCGGGCAGCAAACTATGGATGGTGCCGGGCAATACTACTTACCCATTACCATAAAATCCAGACTGCCAGTCTCCGGACGTATCATCTTGCAGATCAAGTGGCTCAATGACACCTATGCAAAATTCAAGAACGGCTGGTCCCTCAGAGCCCATACCGAAGAAGATGACCCGGAACAATTTGAAGGCGTTGACCTCAGACAGGCCCCCTACTTCACGGGTTCCGAAACGGCACAGACCGAATACAACGCCCAAGGCGTAAAGGTCGAAGCCTTTACACTGGATCCCTACATTCCGGTCTACTACCATGGCAAGCACATTTACGGCTACGGCCCGGACGATACTCCGGAATCCGGCCCGCAAATCAACCGCAATATCGAAATCTCGTTCACGAGCCCGTTCGTAAGTCCGAGATATTCTATCGAAAAGACCGAACCGCTCACGACCTATTCCGCAACCAGCAAGGTGACGCCGACCGGCCTCCTCGACGCCGTCGAAATGAACAGCAACCCCTATCCGTTTGCCTACGTGAACTCGAAGCGCACCGACGAAATCCTCTTCGGTGGCGATACGACTCTCGCCTACGGCAACAACTACATAGAATGGGTCAGCTGGCACAACAGAAACGCCAACCAGAAGACAGAAAACAAGTATGACTGCGCCTGCGCCGTCGTACGTTCGAACGTCGAAATCGACAGTATCACGAAGCCTCTCGAAAAGCGCTACCTCGTCTTTGACAGATCGCAAATCGAAGGCTACAAGGACAAGTTCATCGAAGTCCAGATTTCGCTCCTCGACAGTTCCTTCACGCTCTACAAGGACGAAAAGAACCTGAACGTGGAACTCACCAGCGACGATCCGAACGTTCTCTTCTACACCGACCCGACGGCTACGATTCCAGTAACGACCGTTACGCTTTACGACGGCCTTGCAACGATTTACGTAAGTTCCAAGGTCGCCGTGACGACGAACATTTACGCCTCGCACGCCAATACAAAGGACTACAGCTATACGCCAGCGACTGCGGTCCTCAACATCGCAGAACTTCCGCCTTGGCCGATTATCGATGTTGCTAAGATTGTGGACCTGGACTGCGACCATATTCCTGACGCCATGGACATCAAGCTTTCGTCGGAATACACGGAAAACCAGAAGTTCACCTCGATTTCGTTCAGCTACGACAGCGAGACACTCGTTTCTAGCGACGTGAAGTCCCTGAACGGCAAGAACCTTGTCGTCGGAATTACCGTTCCGAAGGAAATCAAGACGAACGCCACGGGCAAGATTACGCTCACCAGCGATATCCAGGGCCAGACCAAGTCGGTAGACGACGCCTACTCCGACGGCATTGCACCGGCGCTTCTCTCGGCTACGGTTCTCGAACGTCAGGACACGGCCAAGTCCGACCATCTCTACCTGCAGTTCAGCGAACCCATCTCTGCCCCGGGAACGAACTTCCCGCTCATCCTTTACGGCACGGATTCGACGACCAGGGCTGCAACGCCGACCGTCCTTTCGGCCAAGCTCTACAACGAAGCCAAGAACATCTGGGACTTCGAAATCGCCTTTGACGCAAACAACGCGTCGCTCGTCACCGAAGGAATGTGGGGACAGCTGGATCCGGCCGGAACGATCACCGATATCAACGGCAACGGAGTCGCAGGGCTCTGCACGCCTGAAAAGGTTCAAATCCTTCTCAAGATTTTGCCGATCCCGATGATCTACGCCGTCATCACCGACAAGAACGGTAACGGATACGCAAGCCACGTCGAAGCGACATTCGAACACGCGCCCGACGCAAAGCACATCCCGGAAACGCTCGAAATCATCTTCGGTACAGCAAAGCCCGAAACGCTTACCGTCGAAAAGAGCAAGTTCGTGTTTAACGGTGCCACGCTCGCTATGGACCTCGAAAAGCCCTTCCAGTTCGGCAACACCGCCGGTAACTACGAAGGCGCACTTCCGGGCGGAAAGATGCTCACGAACGCAGGTCTCGTGACGCAGTACCTCGGAACGGGTGCCGCCACCGAAACGAACAGTGTCCTTGCCGAAGACAAGGTCGGTCCGGTATTCGTTTCTGCAACGATCAGCCAGACGCCGACCGCCGACATTCTGAGCATCACGGCAAGCGAACCGCTTTCCCTTGTCGATTCGACGCAGCAATTCTTTAGGCACATGCGTAGCGACAAGCAGTCGAATGCCTTCAGCAGCAGCTTCTCCAGCTGGGGCTTCAAGCAGAACTACACAGGCCTCTCGATCATCTACATGGACGAACTCTCCGGAACCGTCATGGAAGGCGACTTCGTGAGAATGGGTTCCATGATGACAAGCGCCTTCAAGGATGCGAACGGCAACTATCCTGAATACGATGTGCCCTGGGTACTCGTCAACGGAAACGGCACTCCGAAGATCAAGTTCAATATGAAGCTCCGCGAGATCGTCAACGATGCAAATCCGAACAACCGCTCCAAGGTCGATGTCAACGAAACCATCCGTCTTTACGTCAAGAACCCGGCAAGCAACAAGCTCGACCTTATCCAGAACGGCAAGGTGACAAAAGCGGGAATTGATTCTAGCGACGTGGGTGGCGCCATCTTTGACTTGAAGATGACCGTTCCGCGCGGTGTCTCCATGGGTGACGAATGCGCCTGGGAAAGCCTCCTTGTCAAGTTCAACATGCCGATATATTCGAACCTCGGAAGCTTTGTCAACCGCATCAACAAGTCCTTCTCTGTAAGCCCCCAACAGTACCTGTCGCCAAACAACCAGGTTGAATTCGTCATCGAATGGGCGAACAAATCTCCGTCTGGCATCCGTACCAAGGATGACCGTGCTGTCGGAACCGGCGCTTACATCTACAGGGCCAACATCGAAGCTCAATTCAAGCCGAACATGAACATCCCTGAAGTGAAGAACGACCAGAAGGTCATCAAGAACTTCTCGACAAAGAGCAAGTACGAAAAGAAGAGTACCTTCGGTATCAAGAGAACCAAGTAAAGGCAAAAAGATCGGGAAATATGCAAGAGAGTCTATTCACAAACTCACCCAACGCTATAGCACTTTCGGTTGTAGCACTGATTATCGTATGCTATTTCCCAATCATGCTTGGTCAAAAGACCTCCATCAGGCAACTGCCCAGATCGATCCACCAGTTGGTCATCATCTGCATCTTCTGGCAAGCCAGCAGCCTGATTGGAGATATCTTTTTTAGCGGGGATCATTTTATTGCCGGGACAAAGGCCTATACGGCACGGCAGCTCATTTTTGGACTCGCAGGACTTGGCTGGATCCAGCTGGGGAATGCGACACACCATACGGCAGCCATCAGCCTCAACGTCAAACGCAATAACGCATGGAAGCTCTTGAATATTTTCGGAGCATTATCCATCGTCATTTCTACGATTACGTTCATTACAGAACCTGATTATATCCCGAACTTCAATCTCTTTGGCTATAGACCTTTTGCCGACAGGCCCGTATTCTATTTCTATTCGTTCCTGGTCAGCATTTTTGTCATTCCCAACCTGATTGTCGCAGGCTACATCATTCTCCGCAACATCATCCGTTCTAGCGATACGACGCTCCCCCAGCAGGTCAGCATCTACATGGTGTGTTCGCTGGCCTTCTTCATCGCGATGGCGGTGTTGTTCGACTTCATCATCCCAGTCGCTACGAAGTTTTCACACTACGATCAGTTCTTGCAGTGGACTCAGTTCATAACGGTATTTTTGTCGATCCTTTGCGGTCAATACTTTACCTCCATCTCGTTCAAGAACAAGAGCGCTTCGTGGTTCTTGGATAAACTAAATCAAAGAATCAACGACGGCATCATCAACGTGAATTCCAAGGGCGAAATCACTTTTGCAAACCCCGCCGCATTGAGCCTGCTACGCACCACGCAAGAAGGGCTACGCAAAAAGAAGATTTCATCAATCTTCCCGCAAATCACGGATTCCACACGCGAAGCAACCTACAACGAAATCAAGCTGAAGGTCAACAACGAAGACCACATCTTCAATGCCTCCGTATTCCAGATCCGCCAATCGCTAACCACCAACTACAACGTCGTGTTCTTTAGCGATGTCTCCAACACGCTGCATTTCCAACAAATTATCAAGAAACGCGACGAGCAGTTCAAGGAATACCAGCTAGACCAGATCCGTTACCAGGAACGCCTGAACATCTGGAAAAAGAAGGTCGACGAAAGCAAGAGCTTCTTGGACACGCTCATCAGTACGCTCCCGTTCCGTTTCTGGTATAAGAACGAACAGGGCGTGTTCATGACGCAGAACCAGAACGACATCAAGAACCGCGGAAACCTTCTGCAGACCTCGGAACCCGATGACAAGATTCTCCCGCAGGAACTCCTTGCACGTAACGAAGGCGAACCGCAAAGCTTCATCTCCTACGAACGCATTATCAAAAAAAGCAACAACCCGTTCGAAGAAGACACCGTCGAAATCTTGAAGCAGGACGATTACAACATCGCCGTCCGCAACGGAAAGGCAAAGGACGTCCTCATTTTCGAAAACATGTTCATCCCGATTATCGCCAAGCGCAAACCGTATAAAATAATCGGCATCAAGATCGACATCACCAAGGAAAAGCGTCTCGAGAAAGAACGTGACATGTTGCAGGAACAAAAGCACATCCACTCGAGACTCGAAGAACTCGGAACCATCTGTGGCGGTTTTGCCCACGACTACAACAACATCCTCGGTTCGCAGCTTGGATTCTGCGAACTGGCTATGGAAGTACTCGACAAGAACAACCCCGCCTATATGTTCATCCAGGAAGCACACAAGGCCGCAAGCCGCGGAAAGGTGTCGCTACAGGAGCTGCTGGATACCATCCGTGGAAAGACCGCCGAAAAGGACAACACCTCGGAATTCGCCCCTTACATGATCATCGAAGATGTGGTCAAGAAGCTCTGGATTACGCTCCCGCCGAACGTAAAGGTCAAGGCAGACAACCTCGACAAGGAGATCCGTATCGTCGGAAACGTGGCTTCTCTCGACCGCATCATCAGCAACCTTTCGAACAACGCCATTTTCGCCATGAAGGAAAACGGCGGGACCCTCACAATAGCTTTAAAGAAAGAAGTGCTCAAGGAAACGCTCATTACGCCATACGCCCCCCAGATCGACGCAGGCACATACGCCAAGATTACCGTCGAAGACACGGGCTCCGGAATGGACACCGCCACCCTCGAACGCATCTTTTCACCGTTCTTCACGACAAAGGCACCGGGCGAAGGCCTCGGTTTAGGGCTGTCTTCGGCCCTTAGACTGCTAAAAGAAGGCAATGCAGGGTATACTGTACAAACAACCTTAGGTGAAGGAACTATTTTTAATCTATATTGGCCTATAAGAAACGAGAAAATGGAGGCTTAATGTCTACAATACTCATTATTGACGATGACGCACAGCTCAACCTCATGTTGAAGTCTGCTCTTGAATTGAAAGGTTATACTGTCGATACTGCATCTAGCGGCACCCAGGCTAAGTCGCTGTACCAGAAGAATACTTATGACGTGATCATCACCGACATCATCATGCCGGATGGTGACGGTTTTGAAGTGATCCTTGACCTTCGCCGCATGGGCATGAGCGACCGCACGATCGCCATCAGCGGTGGTGGACGCACATCTGCCGAAGATTACCTTGTTACTGCACAGCACTTCAATGTCGCCGCGGTGTTCAACAAGCCGCTCGACCTTCCGATGCTCCGCAACAAAGTGGACGAGATTATCAAGGCACACTCGTAATCGCATAAATGATGAATATCCTGATCGCTGATTCAGATCGGAAATTTGTCGATGAACTGCAGCGCAACTGGTCTGTAGCCGGAACGAACCTCCAGGTCTGCTCCGACGAAAAGACCTTGATGCCGCTCGTAAAAAAGACGTCGATAGACCTTGCGTTTATCGAGGTTCCTTTTTTAATGCTCGACAATATGGATATGATCAGCTACTTGAAAGAACGCCAGCCGGGTATCGAAATATTCGTGCTGTGCGACGACCGCAACTGGCAAGGAGCAGCCAGCGCCATCACCCGCGGAGCAAGTAGCTTTTTAAAGAAGCCGGTCACGTTATCGCTTCTGGAAAATACAGCGAGCAAGATTCAAGCTCAACAGCAGAACAAGTCCAACACGCAGCTGATGGAGTCACAGGTGCTGGACAGCCTTCTCGGCGACACGCCCGAGATGCGCAAGATCTTAAAGACCGTCTACAAGGTCGCCCCGACCAACAGTACATTGCTGATAACCGGCGAGTCCGGTTCGGGCAAGGAATTTTTGGCAAACGTCGTTCACCGCTACAGCAAGCGTGCGAGTGAACCGTTTGTGCCAGTCAACTGTGGGGCCATTCCCGAAAACCTCGTCGAGAGCGAACTCTTTGGCAGCAAGAAGGGTTCATACACAGGTTCTACCGCCGACAAGAAGGGCTTGTTCGAATCAGCCAATGGCGGTACGCTGTTCCTTGACGAAGTCGGCGAACTATCTCTCTCGACCCAAGTTAAACTTTTACGTTTCTTACAAAGTCACGAAATCCGTCGTGTAGGCGAAACCGAAGCCCGCTACCTGGACATCCGCATTATCGCGGCCACCAACCGTGACTTGCAGAAGGCCATGCACGAGGGACGATTCCGCGAAGACCTTTACTATCGCTTGAACACGTTCCACTTGCAGCTGCCGCCCCTCAGAGAAAGAAAGCCGGTCATTCCGAACTTGATCCGTTACTTTATATTAAAGAGCAAGGAAGCGCAAGGCAAGGAAATCCATGACCTTGAACCGGCCGCCCTTTACGCCTTGTCGAAGTACCCCTACCCCGGCAACATCCGCGAACTCGAAAACATCGTGGAACACGCCATCGTGCTTTCGGAAGGCGGCATCATCAAGCTCGAAGACCTGCCCGAAGAAGTGCAGATTGAAGCCCGCGAAAAGACGGTCGCCATCCCGCATATCAAGGACAGCGGCAATAACATCGTAAGCGAAGGCGCCATCAGCGAAGAAGTCTTGCGCGACAAAGAAGACGAAATCGAAACGCCAGTCAAGCCCATCAACTTTGCACCGATAACAGGCACAACAGAAAATGCCGGGCTCATCACACATAACCCGACTAAGTTCCTGACGCACAATCCGGAGCCACAAGACGAAGAGATTCTTTCGCTCGACGAGATGGAGCGCAGGCACATTCTGCATGCATTAAGCATTTGCAAAGGCAACAAGACCGAAGTGTGCAAGAGGCTCGGCATCAGCCGTGCAACGCTCTGGCGCAAGCTTAAAGAACTGAAAATCGCCATCGACGGCGGAGAGGACTAAACTTCTACGAGAGTCGCAACGAGGCAAGAATCCTTTGTCGAACCGCTACCGACAAAATCCATATCCTGGGATTTTTTCCAGGACGTTTTTGCTTGGGGATGCACCAAAGCGACTGCAGCAAGGACATCTCGCGCAAAAGCCTGCAAGTTGAATTCACTGTAATTGGAACTCACCATGAAGAATCCGTTCGGATTCAGAATCTGAGCGCACTCGGTAACGAGCGGCATCAAGTGTTCACGCACATTGAAGTTAAATCCCTTGAAGCGCGCAAAGCTCGGCGGATCCAGCACGATACCGTCAAAGCGGAGCCCCTTCTTGACGGCCCAACGCACATATTCAATCGCATTACCGCGGAAGAACTCGCCTGGACGCAAATCGAGGCCGTTTAAGGCATAATTTTCACGGCCCTTATCGAGAATCTTCCCGCTGATATCGGCGTTTGTAGCGACCGCAGCACCGCCAATGCGGGCATGGACAGAAAAGCTGCACGTATAGCTAAAAAGATTTAAAAACCGGAGGTTTTCACCGGACATAGCTCGGAAACGTTCTTCGACTTCGAGGCGCACGTGCCGCATATCCAAGAAAAGCCCCGGGTTGATGGTATCCATCAAGTCAACGTGGAATTTCGCCTTGCCTTCACGCACGACGCCAACAGCATCGTCACGGGAGCCCAAAACAACGTCCATGGGGGCGTTTTCGAGAGAGCGCCCTGCACTGGAGAGGCGTTCCTTGACAACGACGCAAACGGGGATAAATAACGATTCTAGGGCACCTACAATTTCGGCTTTTTCTCTTAAAAGCTCATGACCGAAAAACTGCATCTGGTAACGGTCTCCGAACTTGTCTATCGTGAGTCCGGGAAATCCGTCGGCAGCGCCATTCACGACACGGAAAGCATCCGTTACATCAAATAACGGTGCGCGCCTTTCAAAAGCAGACTTTAAAAGATCGGAGTATTTATAATTCATAAGAAACTGCAGCTATGAGATATGAGCTCATACCCCAAAGCGTAGCGAACCCATATCTCAAAGACTTCTTTCGTCTATTTATCAAGAGTCTTGATCTGATCCACGAACTCGCCCACTTCCTTGAATTCACGATAGATGGAAGCAAAGCGGACGTACGCCACGGCATCGAGCTGTTTCAATTCCTGCATCACGAGATTACCAATCTGATCGTAACGGACTTCGGAATTTTCGGACATCTGCAAAGAATTTTCGACGCGAGTCACAAGCTGCTCGATATCGTCGATAGACACAGGGCGCTTTTTGCAGGAGTTCATGATGCCACGCAAAAGCTTTTCACGCTGGAACGGTTCACGTTCACCACTGCGCTTGATAACCGTCAACGGCTGGAGTTCGATATATTCACGGGTCGTGAACCTGCGACCACACGCCAGACATTCGCGGCGCCGACGAATCGAGGTTCCGCTCACGCGGCTATCGACGACCTTGTCGTTATCACTTTTGCAAAACGGACAAATCATGCCTTGAATATAGCACTTTTTAAAGAAAAAGTGCGCAAAATCACAATAAAATTACATTGTTTTAGTAGGATGTGACATAAAAGGAGATCCCCGCTCGGAGGCGGGGATGACACAAAATGGAAGCGGGGATGACAAAAGAAAAGGGGCCGCGAGGCCCCGATTTTTTAAGCGTTAGCTTTCTTGAAGTCTTCGACATTCTTGGCGAATTCAGCGAGGTATTCCTTAGCGGCTGCGGCAACAGCTTCAGGAACATAGCCAAATTCCTTTTCGAGGACGCCAGCCGGAGCAGAAGCACCGAAGCGTTCGAGACCAGAGACCTTGCCGAAGCCACCCACGACCTGAGCGAACAGGAGCGGAAGACCGCTGGACTTTGCAAACACCGGAGTCCACGGAGCAATGACGCTGTCGCGGTAAGCCTTGTCCTGCTTGAGGAAGAGTGCCGGGCTGATCATGGAGACCACGCGAACGGCCTTGCCTTCGGCGCGGAGGAGTTCAGCAGCCTGGTGTTCGAGAAGGACGTCGCTGCCGTTTGCGACCAAAGTAAGTTCCGGCTTCTTGCCTGCGGCAGTGTTGTCGCTGACAATGTAAGCGCCCTTGCGGCAAGCCTTGGCAGCTTCGTAGCGGTTTTCACCCGGGAGCGTGTTCACGACCTGACGAGTGAGGATGAGAGCCGTCGGGCTGTCGTTATTTTCAAAAGCCATTTCCCAAGCAGCGAGAGTTTCATAAGCGTCGGCCGGGCGGAGAACGAGCATTTCGGCCTTGCCGCTAGCCTTCGTGAGGCTTTCGAGCAAACGAATCTGCGTTTCGTGTTCAATCGGCTGGTGCGTCGGACCGTCTTCACCCACGCGGAAGCTGTCGTGCGTAAACACGTACTTGACCGGGAGGCCCATGAGAGCGGCCATACGGATAGCCGGCTTCATGAAGTCACTGAACACGAAGAACGTTGCGCAAATCGGATAGAGACCGCCGTGGAGGGCGATACCGTTTGCAATGGCGCCCATCGTGAGTTCTGCAACGCCGACCTGGACAAATGCACCCTTGAAGTCGTTAGCGCGGAAAATGCCCGTCTTGTCGAGGAATGCCTGAGTGTTGTCGGAGTTCGAAAGGTCTGCAGAGCTGCAGATGATGTTGTGATAATTTTCGGCGAGGTAGCCAAGAACCGTACCGCTCGTAACGCGAGTGGCAACACCTTCCTTGATGTTGAGCTTGGAGAGGTCGATCTTGAGACCCTTGCCCGAGAGCCATTCGTTGAGGGTTGCAGACTTTTCGGCGTTTTCCTTGTCCCAAGCGGCCTTAGCCTTCTTCCATTCGGCGACCTGCTTGCGGAGTTCGTTAGCGCGAGCTTCGAAGCCAGCCTTCACATCGTCAAAGACCTGGAACGGGTCGTCCGGATTGCCACCGAGATTCTTGACCGTAGCAGAGGTAGAAGCGCCTGCGGCGTTGAGCGGCTGACCGTGTGTAGAGACGGCGCCTTCGTAGCTCTTGCCGTCTTCGGCGATAGCGCCCTTGGCCATCGTAGTGTGGCCGTAGACGAGCACCGGCTTTTCAGTTTCGGCCCAAGCGGCCTTGAAAGCCTTGCGGAGTTCTGCAATGTTGGAACCATCGCATTCGATGACGCGGAAGCCCCAGGATTCGTACTGCTTCACAAAGTCGTGGTCCATCACGTCTTCGGTCTTGCAGCTGAGCTGGACCTGGTTTGCGTCGTAGAAGAAAATGAGGTTCGAAAGCTTGAGGTGACCTGCAATGCGGCCCACGCCGTATGCGATTTCTTCTTCGAGGCCGCCGTCAGAAACGAGGCAGACCGTCTTGTGTTCGACGATGGATCCAAAACGTTCGACCATGAAGCGTTCGGCAATAGCGCCACCGAGAGCAATGCCGTGACCGATACCGAGCGGGCCCGAGGAGTTTTCAATGCCGAGGGCAACGTCGACTTCCGGATGGCCCGGAGTGCGGCTGCCAAGCTGGCGGAAGTTCTTCACGTCTTCGAGCGTGAGGCGGTTCGTGAGGACGAGTTCAGAGTAGAGGAGCGGGCTCATATGGCCCGGATCCATGAAGAAGCGGTCGCGAGCCATCCAGTTGGCGTCGTCCGGATCGTAGCGCAAGAATTCAGCAAACAAAAGCGTGATGGCGTCTGCGGCGCCCATGGCTCCACCCGGATGTCCGGACTTGGCCTTCTGCACCATTGCGGCAGAAAGGATACGGACGTTGTCAGCTGCTTTTGTAACTAATGAATCTTGCACGGTCTAACCCCTTTAGAGTTTTGTTTTTACGCGGCAAATTTAGTTTTTTTACAATTTTCTCTCAAGGTTATAATTATAAAACTATCTTATTTCTTTCTTTTCACGCCCATTTTGACTAACCGCTGTTCAGAATGGCCGTCCTTGAACTTGAAATCGATACGCCATATATATATACCAGAACCGACGAGACGCCCCGAGCTGGACCGCTTATTCCAGGTCAAAAAGCCCGTTTTTGCGCAATTTTCGCCATTTCCGCGAAGTTCTTGCGTCATTTCGCCATTTTCACCAAATTCCTGCGTAAACGAAGTCACCGCACTCGAAAGCCCATCGTAAATGATCACACTAGCCTTGTAAGGCATAATACTAGCCACCCTGATGGCCGCCAACGAATCCGGCAGGCGGCTCCATTCATCCTCACCAGGAGCAATCCACTTCGTCTTTTGGCGCCCTCCACTCACAGCAGGTGCCGGAGCCACCTCATACAGGTAAGACTCCCCGTTACCACCCATCACTTCCACGCCACCGCGCCCCATGGAATTACCTTCGGCATCAACATAAGAAGCCTTTGGATTCGTCCTGATGCAGTCTCCAGTCTTGAGGAAATGCTTTTTCAGCACAAGGTTCCAGACAATTCCAAGAGAATCCTTTTTGATGACATCGTCGACAATCAGCGCCTGGTTCACGGTATCCTCGCAGCTTGAGGCATAGACAAACAGATTTTTCCAGGCATCGTCCTTGCCCTTATTCTTGATTTTTTCGGACATCGTCACCACCAACGTGTCCGGCGGAACTTCTTCGACATTTTTCAGGTACCGCCCAAGAGATATGATCCCCGGATGCTTCACCGCCTCGACAGGAACCGCCCCAATCTTATCCTTGACCTTTATCTTTTGCGAGAACACGCCCTTCGCGCCCTTCAGTTTAAGGTACGGAGCCTTGCCTACATCGGCGGCAGTCACCCCATACTCAAACGGACTTTTCAACTGGGCTTCGAACCATAAACGGTTCTGTACCGCCTTAAAGCGATTCTTGGATACGCTACGCCAAGTGCCTCCGGCTTTGTTCCAATACAGGGTATCAATACCTTCAAGGTCATCTTTCAACGGATCAATGAATTTGATTCGAACAGAATCCGCCTTGCCATCCAAATCCAGATCATAAATTTCGGCATACTCGACAGGGATGTAATTCGAGAACACGATCAACGAATCCCGTTTAGACATCGACGACTTGTCACCTTTGATCCACGGCTGGATTTTAACACGGTTTATGGTTTTGTGAAAATCGAATACGCCATCCAGTTCCGAACGATCCAATTCAGATTCTTCTTCGACAAAACGGAACACACCCTGGTATTCAAACGTAGAAGTATATTCCCCTGTTTCAACCGCCTTCACCCACAGGGAATCGTCCTTGTCCGTAAGCAGCAACAGTTTCAAGGTATCCACTTCATGAATCGATTCACTGAACGCCGTCACCCTGATGCGGAAGTCAGCAGCAACCCCAGTCTGCACAGAATCCAGATCCTCGTCCTTGTCCGTTTCCATGAATCGATAGCTGTAACTTACGGAATCCTTGATATAGACGGTATCACGGGCAAATGTCTTAAAGAGCGGATCCTCATATTCGACCACCATCGTATCGAGTGATGCACACGAAATTTTTCCATCATCCTTTTCGGGCGTACGTTCGTCCTTGCTCAACTTATCGAAATTCTCATACAGGCCACTCCGCTTTTCAACAAGGAGAATTTCGCTTTCAACATCCCCCGACGCAAGGCAGGAAAGCTTCACATAAACAGAATCATCCACTTCGGTGAAGTCCTCCGTCTTTAGAGTCAGCCCGATAACCTCTGTCGTTCGTCCAACAGGCGCCTTCGACGTATCCTTGTTCACGATTGCAATGGAGTCCTTCACTTCGGGAACGTAAACCAGGCGTCCGCACACCGGAATCCATACATTTTCCCTTTTGGGCCAACGAACGCTACTGCCCACACCATCGACCGCACGGACATAGATTTCTCCGATGCCCGAAGCAAAAGCTCCACCCGGAACCAAGGCCTCCCAGACATCACCCTTTTGCGTCATTGTGATTTCGTCGAACAGCACGGACGAAGAATCCCTATAGTACAAGGTGGCGTCATGGACTCCATCCTCGTCAGTGATGGTAAAGCGCATTTTTCCGTCACGCCGCTTTATATCGATGCATTTCAAGGAATCCATCTCGACAACGGGGACTTTGTTTTCCACGGGAATCGAATAAGGCTGTTTAAACGGGCTTGGAACAGACGGCGTACCACCAATCAACCCCTGCGCACTCGTCGCAAACACGTAAAAATCAAACCCCGGATAAGTCACCAGAGATTCAGGGACGACAAACGTCCACAAGCTATCCTTGATATGGGTCATTTCATACTTCCTGAAATCCATAATCGACAAGCTGGAGCCTCGCATATAAAGCGTCACGCTTTCAAGAGAATCTTTAGTGTTCACGTAGACCGAGATTTCAAGCGACTGATCCGCTTTCTGTTCAACACCGACCAAGTCCCAAGTCGCTTCGGTCAGCTTCACATCAGGCGGCATAAAATCTTCGTTCCAAAAGACGGAATCAACAGCGCTCTTATGCAAGAAATCCGTCTTGACGGCGACCGTATGAGTATCCCCATCCAAGACCGTATCGGGACTCCGGAAACACAGGACATAACGCTCCTGGACCGTTCCGCGGATTGCCATATAGATGCTCGTCAATTCCGATGCGTTCTTTGCATACGAAAAGGAACCGCCCGTACCTTCAGCCAATTCCGTCAACGGGCTCAAATTGGACGATTCAACAGCAATTGAATATATGGTCGTGTTCAGGCGGTTCGCCAAATACGTGACATCCGATGTCGTTACCTTTTCTTTTCCATTGTCTCCATCCGAAAAGACAATGACCGCCGTCGTATTTACTTCTCCGATCAACTGCTGGACACCAAGCAACGTGCCCGTCCTGATATTTGTATTGCCGCCCGCCTTTAAACTATCGACGGATTGCAGTAGCAAACGCTTGTCCGAAGTCATCGTTTGATGGACTTTGGCCAACGAATCCCCCATAAAACCGACAATCGCCGTTCTGTCATAAGGTCCCATTTCGTTGACAAACCGACGGATGGCATCCTTCGCCTTTTCCATACGGGAGTTTTCTTCCATCGAACCGCTTTCGTCCACCACCAACGCGACCGATATACCGCTAACATTCTGGATCGTCGTGACTTGGGGAGTTATAGAAGCTCCATCCTGGAACAGTTCAAAATCCGAAGGCTCAAGCCCGACAATCGGCAATCCATTACGCTTATCGACCACCGACACATGGGCACAAATACCCGGGTGATTGCTTAGATCCAAGTTGGTGATCGAGACATCAGGTTCTGCGGCAGAATCCAGAACGTAATTGGCACGAATAGAGCAAAAATCTGATTCCGGTTTAACACGTGTCGTAGCATTCTTCGGATCTGAAATTTTTACCGAGCCCGTAACTTTAGTCCATGAATCAAAAACATAACCACCATAAGGAATGGCATAAACAAGGGTATCGGAACCGGGAGACAAATAAACATCACCAGAAGGAACCGCAAGCCCCTTCTTTGATTCAACAGACAAATGGAGAACGCCCTGTTTCTCGGCCGCATAGCAAAAAAGACTGAATAAAGCAAAAATCAATGATACGACACGAATCATTTTCTCTCCCCAGCAAATTTTTGCAGTATGATAAACAAAACTACATTTTGTCTTTTTTAAATATAAAGATTATTTTTTTATGGGGGCAATAAAAACGAGAAAAAAACAGGTTAACTATGTTTTCGTTCAAGAATCATATTCTAAAAACAGCATTATTGTTGTTCTTTTTTTGGGGGACAGCAAATGCCGTTGAACTTAGAACGCTAGTTCAATTTGATTTTCCGTCCAAAATTTCTGTCGGCAAGAACGCAAAAGGCGTCATCAACGAAAAGGATCTGGATGTAGACGCCGTATTAATCGGTGGTGCCGAACTCAATTACGTGGCAGAATTCAGCCAATTCCACTACGGTTTCGGTTGCGCCTACAAGAGCGCTCAAAAAAACAAGAATGCCGAAATCACTCCAGCCACCATTCCCGTCAATATCAACCTGTCTTATGTTTTTAACATCAGGGAACAAATCTTTTTAGCCAACAATTTCAAACGTGACAATTTTTCCCCCTACCTCATCGCAAGAGTCGGCACGTTATTTCCGCTCACTACAGACAGCCATTGGTGGAGACGCCCCTTCCATTTTTTTGCCGAGGGCGGTTTTGGCATAGTCATGCCATTTAACATCGGACTCGAAGTAAATTACAACTTTTCATCCATGCGGAAATCTTTCAGCGACAAGCATACCGATTTCCGTGTGAATTCTGGGCGTCTAGGCATCCAGCTTTCAATGGGATTCGAGCTTTCTTACAGTAGAATTTACAAACCGAACCACAAAGTTATCGAAGACGCTCCTTAAACGGAAAATCCCGGAGCCCCCATTAGTTATATTTTACCTATGAAATTATTTATAAATGATCTTCTGAAAAATCTTAAATCTCCCGGCACTATCGCAGGCATTGTAATCGCCCTTGCCATCCCCTTCCTTATCTACCTCGCCCCAAACATCAAGCACAGGGAACTCATCCGGCAGCTTGATCTGAATCTCCCCCTCCCGCTTTTTGGGGTGCAGCTTGTCGCAGGCATTGTCCTTTTCTGCATTTTGAACAAGGATTTTAGAGAATGGTTCAAGAGCATTCTCCCCGAAAAATCCATCAGCATCATAGCGCTAGTCTTTGCAGTCGCCGTTTCAGCCTTCACGTTCACCCAAATCGAAGCCCGTCACCGCGTCCAGAGCGACGAAAGTATCTTCATGTCCGTCGCCCAGAACATGTACTACAATCAAGAATCCGGGACCTGCAATCAGGGCGAATTCGACAATGGCGGACTGACATGCCATTCCAAGTCCAACAGCTTCAAGACGAAGGGGCTTTCGTTCCTGTACTATCTCGGTATGCCGATCTTCGGCAACGACCTGCACTGGATTTTCACAGCCGAAAGCTTGATGCTCCCGCTTTCGTTCTTGCTGATGTTCCTTGCCATTGTCGCCTGGACTAGACAGCCCCTGCTTGCATTCTTTGCGGCACTCCTCATGGCCATTCAACCGACGGTGATGTTCCAGTACCGCGCCATGTCCGTCGAACCGCTCTACATTTTCCTTTCGGCTCTTTCGCTTCTCTTTTTCAAATGGGCTTACGACAGGAACACGGTAATGCATTGGGCGCTCCTCGCCCTGACCCTCGCCTTCTTTGCCCAGACCCGCCAAGAAACAATCTTCTGCATCTTTGCGTTTGTCCTTTTTGCACTCCCGCGCCTCCTCGACAAGCAAGACGCCAAGGCTCCCGTATTTTTCGTCCTCCTTTCACTTTTCTCTGTTCCGGCACTCCTCACAATCAGCTATTTCCAGGGGTTCGGCTTCCAAGGCGGAGAGTTCGAAGCTCACGGCCATTTCTTTGAAGACCTCGCCAAGAACTGGGAAGTGATGACAACGAAGCTCGACAAGAACGGTTCCCTCGTGAACCCGTTCCTCAGCTACTTCAACTACCTGTTTGCAGTCGGAGCCATCTATCTCGTCTATCGCGCAATCGTAGATGCCAAGAAGAAGAACTTCTTCTACCTCAAGATTCTCGCCTTCTTGCTGCTGTACCACGTCCAGACATTCATGATCCTGGAAAACGTCTCCGGCGACTTCTCCATCGAAATCAACCAGCGTTACAGCCTGGTGATGCTCCCGACGATGGCCTTTGTAGCAGCTTTGCCGGTCACCCACTTTATCCAGTACTTTACAACGCCAAGCAACAGCACCGCCAAGAACGGCAATACCACGATCCTCGTCATGTTGATTGTAGCCTTGGCCTTCACCGGCTGGACGTTCCATTACAAGAAAGACTTCAACAACAACATCATGTACAACCGCAACCACCTGACCATCGAAGAACACGAAATTCTCGGTTGGCTCAAGGAACAGCCCAAGGCCGAACGCTTCTTCATTTACGGTCGTCCATGGCATTTCGTCGGTTACGGAGTCTCGTCCGTCCATTACGACAACGCCCGCAAGATGAGTGACTCGCAGATGAAGGACCTCATCGAAAAATACAAGGGAGAAGTCTACTACATCCGCGGACTGGATTGCTGGGACAGCCACACGTACCACAAAAAGGCAGTGGAACACCGCATCGCAACAACCTGTGACGTCTTTGAACGCGAAATGGATATGACGGGCGTCAAGAACATCTTGATCACCAACAACTACTGGGTACAAATCGCCAAGTTCAACGGTCGCAAGAACTACACCCCCGAAAAAATCATCAAGGTGAGCGAAATCGAAGTCCCCCCCGCCGATTCTACCGGAGCTAGCAACGCCCAGCTCAAGGTCCAATACGACCTCAAGGAACAGAGCAGCACGACTCGCAGCTGGAACATCTCGATCTACCTCAACAACACAACACTCAACAGCACTCCGTACAAGGCTGGCAGCTACAACCAGGAAATTCCATTAACGCAACTGCAGCCCGGCTTTAACCAGGTGCGTTTCGTCGTACAGGACAACGCCACCCATAGCAAACTTGCCGACATTTCGAAGACCTACTTCGAAAAAGCGAACGGAGCTGTGGCTCTCACGGACTACCCCATCGAAAGCCACACGCAAGAATGGGGCAAGATGCACAAGAACGAGAGCATCGAAGGCAACCGTTTTAACGTCAATGGACAACGTTTCACAAATGGTTTCGGCACCCACGCCGCATCGACAACCGTTTTTGACGTCGGCAAAAAATTCTCGAAAATCCGTTTTGCCACAGGACTTGATGACGAATCCCTTTGCAGCGAAGGCGTCGCCGTTGAAGTTCTCGGAGACGGCAATTCCATCGCCAAGACGCCCTTCTTCCAGAACGGCTCTGTACAGCAGGTCGAAGCAAGCATCAGCGGAATCCAGAAGTTGACCATCAAGACTATGCCCAAGAAGGGTATCAATTGCAGCCATGTGGACATCATCAACCCCGTCTTGATTCCTTAAAATTCTATATTGTACGAAAAACAACTCAAATAAATTAGCATTATGTTACTTTCAGTCATCGTTCCCGTTTTTAACGAAGAAGAAATCGTCGCGGAAACATTCCGCGTCTTGGAAAAGGAACTCAAGGACATCGAACACGAACTCATTTTCGTGAACGACGGCTCCAAGGACCGCACTCGCGAAATCCTGGAAGGCCTGCTCCCCGCCACCCCGAACAACAAGATTATCAACTTCAGCCGCAACTTCGGCCACCAGGCCGCATTCAGCGCCGGTCTCGACCACGCCCAGGGTGCCGCAGTCGTCATCATCGACGGCGACCTCCAGGATCCGCCCAGCCTCATTCCAGTTATGATGGAAAAGTGGCGCGAAGGTTACCAGGTCGTTTACGCTCAGCGCAACAAGCGCGCCGGCGAAACGCTCTTCAAGCGCTTTACGGCCTTCTGCTTCTACCGCATCATCGGAAAGCTCACGAGCATCGACATTCCGCCTGACACTGGCGACTTTAGACTCATGGACCGTTGCGTCGTAAACCAGCTCAAGAACCTCCCCGAACGCAGCCGCTTCTTGCGTGGCCTCGTCTGCTGGGTCGGCTTTAAGAAGATTGGCGTCAAGTACGACCGTGCCGAACGTACCGCAGGCACCTCGAAGTACCCACTCAAGAAGATGCTCCGCCTTGCCTTCGACGGCATCACGGGCTTTAGCTCTGCACCGCTCAAGATCAGCTTCTACATGGGCCTTTTTGCAACGATCGTCGGCTTTGGCGTGTTCGTCTGGTCGATTCTCGAAAAGTTCCTCTCCCCTGCGACAACGGTTCCTGGCTGGGCATCGCTTATGACCGCCATCGTGTTCTTCGCAGGCGTTCAGCTTTTGACCATCGGCATCCTCGGCGAATACATCGGACGAATCTACGACGAAGTCAAGCAGCGTCCGCTGTACATCGAAGATAACAGCAAGCAGTGATTTAAAGCTGAAATCTAAAGATTGCCATACCCGCGTCTTTGTCACCCCGGATTCATTCCGGGGTCACCTTTTTTTTTCTGGCGCAAAATGTTTTTAAATTTTGCAAAAAACTCTAACATCACAAGCGATTTATGAAAAACAAACTCTTCGTCATGAGTGCCGCCAGTGGCGCAGGCAAGACCACCCTCAAGGATCTTGTCATCAAGGATTTCCCGGACATCAAGTATTCCATTTCCGCAACGACCCGCAAGCCGCGCGAAGGCGAAATCGATGGCGTTCACTACTTCTTCAAGACCAAGGAAGAATTCGAACAGCTCATCAAGGAAAATGGACTTATCGAATGGAACGAAGTCCATGGCAACTACTACGGAACGCCCAAGAGCTTTGTCGAGAAGACTCTCGCCGAAGGGAACCGCGTGCTGTTTGACCTTGATGTTTTCGGAAAAATCAACTTCGACAAGGTCTATCCGGATGCCACGGGAATCTTCATTTTGCCGCCGAGCGAAGAAGAACTTGAACGCCGCCTCCGCGGTCGCGGAACCGATAGCGAAGAAGTCATCCAGCTCCGCCTTGCAAACGCCAAGAAGGAAATCGAATTTGCAAAGACCAAAGGCAAATACGAATACACCATCGTGAACGATGACTTGCAAAAGGCCGCAGACGAACTCCGCGCCATTTTGAGCCAGAAGTAAACTGCGCGCATGCACTTAAAGTCATCCCGGACTCCGTTCCGGGATCGCCTTCTTGGAAAATTTTCTAAAATTTCCGCCCCATCGTTCAACGAGAGGCGGAATTTTTTTAGCTTATATAAGAAATGTGCATTTACTACCACCTCCCCGGACTGCTTGAATTTTACGACTTGTACAAGGCGTTTCTGCCGTTGTTCCGCAAACACCGGGAATATTTTTACGACTGGTGCGAAATAGGCTCCATTTACGGAGCGCCGAGCGACTGCATCTGGGGCGGAGGGCGTGTAGGCTTTGGCGAAGCAGAGCCGCGAAAAGTTGCGGAACTTATGCGCGAATATGGGATTTCGGCAAGGCTCACCTTCAGCAATTCATTGATTCGCGAAGAACACCTCGCTGACACTCGATGCAACAAGCTGTGCAAAATGTTTGAAAACGGCGCAGAATCCAATGCTAGCGAGATGCGCGCGTTTCAAGACGACGGCAAGAAGCGCGAAGTTCAAAACGGAATCATCGTTCATTCCGACCTGTTGTTGAATTACATCAAAGTAAAGTACCCCGGATTCTATTTCGTATCCTCGACCACGAAAGTCATTACCGATTTCGAGCAGTTCAAAGCGGAGCTGGACCGAAAAGAATTCCGCTATGTCGTTCCTGATTTCAGACTCAACAAGCAATTCGACAAGTTGAACGCACTCTCAAACATGCAAAAGCAAAAGGTTGAATTTCTTTGCAATGAATGTTGTTGGTTCGGCTGCTACGACCGCAAAAAATGCTACGAAAATGTGAGCCAAAAAAGCCTCGGCGAAAAATGTGAAGACCACATCTGCGTCTCGCCCACAGCCCAAAGGGGTTACCGCTTCTCCGATGCCATGAAGAATCCCGGCTTTATAGGAATCGAGGACATTCAAAACATCTACACTCCTGCAGGATTCCGCCACTTCAAAATCGAAGGACGCAGCCTCGGCAGCGCCCTCATTTTGGAATTTTTGCTTTACTATATGACCAAACCCGAGCACCAACTCAAAGTTCGCGAAGAAATTTATCTGGACAGTTCGCTAGATTTGTTTTAAATTATCCAAAAAACGGTACAAAGGTAAAGTAGAATGATTCATAAATTAGCTACAGCGCTTTCAATATCATTATTGATACATAGTGGAATTAGAACAAGTTCTTATAGAAATGTTTCTAGTATATTTTTTGAATTTTATGGAAATTCAGCTGTAGTTTATGGATTCGGGCTTATCATACTATCTATCGTTTGGCTTATTTGCTGGCATACAAAAGCCTTTAAATTTACAAGTGACGAGAATTGGCCATATTTGTTATTTAGCAATTACTTAGTTGCAATTATCGTTAAAATAATTATGTAGTATTTCAATGAATTTTTGATACAGTGGTAAAACACTCCAGGAGCGAAAAATGGATAGCAAAACAGACGAAAAAAGAAAAATGCAAGAGGCGATGGAACAGGCAAAGTCAAAAGACCAGGTAAAATCGTTGCTTAGTATGTATTCCGATGTAGCGTCACCTAAGGCTTTATGCATTGCATTCGAAAAACTATTCATTGACGAAACGACTGGTTTTTCAAGAGCCGTTACAGTAGACGAACTCGTTCTTCTACATAAAGACTTTAAAACAAGTAATGGAATGTCCTGGTGCCGTTCTGACACAAGCTATCTAGGTAAAAAATACGTCATCAGACGCGATCAAAAAGGTGGCAGCGTATATTCGGTCAAGGCAGATGGTTTCAAAAAAGCAATACATTCATCTGACATTAGACCAGACATCCTTAAAACCATAACAAAGCAAAAGTGTTCCATCCTAGATGTGACCTCAATGATAGAATGCGACCACAAAGATGGCATGAAGAATGATCTTTCAGTGGCTTTAAAAGAATCACAGAAATTGAGTGACTTTCAGGCTTTGTCAAAAGCAGCCAATGACGCCAAGCGCCAGCACTGCAAAAACTGCAGAACAACAGGCGAACGATATGACGCCAAACGCTTAGGGTATAAGGTTTCCTTTACCCATGGAGACGAGCATTCCAAAGTGTGTGTAGGCTGTTATTGGTACGACCCCAAAAAATTCAACGAAGAAATTTCCAGTTCGTTCGAGAAAAAAGACTAGGAATTCTTTTTACAGAAGTTCATTTGGTTAAGTATTTTACTTATAGTTTATTCCCATTGGGAATGGTAATTAGCTTACTCAAAAAATTTTTCTACCTTTTTGCCCCAAAAAGGAGATCAACAAATGAAGCATTACGCATTCCTATTTTCATCTATTTTATCATTAACGTTTTTTACAGCCTGCGGTGAAAGCGATAACAGCGTGACCCCGCAAGATTCCGAAAGCTCGTCCTCATCCATTAGCGATGACATTTCTTCATCGAGTAAAAAGCAGGGAGGTGACGGTTCAGAGGACGGCAAGACGAGCAGTTCCGCAAACGCCTCCTCCAGTAGCACCGACAATTCGTCCAGTTCCGTATCATCAAGTTCTTCTGTGCAGTCAAGTTCTAGCAGCATAGTGAGAAAGCTGGAATCGTGCAAAACGGATGACGAGGACAACTGCGTGTACGACACGCTTACTGACGAACGCGACGGCAAGACTTACAAGACCGTAAAAATCGGCGAACAGGAATGGATGGCCGAGAATCTCAACTACAAAGCAGAAAACAGTTACTGCTACAATGATGACGAAAAAAAAAGCGATACCTATGGCAGATTCTACACCTGGGAATCCGCATTGACCATCTGCCCCGAAGGCTGGCACCTTCCGACAGTCGCAGAATTCGAATCATTGATTACCGCCGTGGACGGAGGTTCTACAGCCTCCAACAGAGCTAGTTTAAGCCTCTTGCAAAGAGCCTCTGACAGTTATGGATTTACAGCAATCGAAGCTGGCTGCAGAAATTCAGGCGGAGATTATGTTCGAATCGGAAGCGATGCCGACTTCTGGAGCGCCTCGGAAAACGACACCGAAGAGGCGTTCACCCTTTACTTGAACAAGATTAACGGTTCCGCACACCTATACACCACACAAAAGGCTTTCGCACAATCCGTTCGCTGCCTCAAGGGTGCATCTACAAAACTGACCCCCGCAACCGAAGCACCCTACTCCGGAAGCTACGGCACCCTTACCGACGAGCGTGACGGTCAAGCCTACAAGACCGTAGAGATCGGCAGCCAGACTTGGATGGCCGAGAACCTCAAATACGAGACAGAAGAAAGCGTCTGCTACGGCAATTCCCCCGAAAACTGCGAAAAGTACGGTCAACTGTACCCATGGAGCGATGCAAAGGACGGCGCATGCCCCTCAGGATGGCACCTGCCATCTTATGGAGAATTCGAGCAACTCATCAAAACCACCGGCGAAAAGAACTCCGCCGGAAGAAAGCTCAAATCCGCAACAGGCTGGAACAGCAACGGAAACGGCACGGACGCCTACGGTTTTTCCGCCCTGCCGGCTGCATTCGACGGATTCTCTCTTGATTCCCTTGGCAATCTCGGCTATAGCGCAAACTTCTGGAGTTCTACAAGGGATGACGACTATGCATACCGTATGTACATCCTTTTCTCCGATGACGATGTGGGCCTGAACCTCACCTACAGCGATGACAACCTCTCCATCCGCTGCGTAAAGGACTAGCGCATTCATCCTACATCAACAGCATTTTTGCAAATTATCCGTAATTACTAAAAAGTCAAAAGCGAACCCTAAGGTTCGCTTTTTGTTTTACAATTTCTTTTACAGCACTTTCTTTAAAAAGCAAAGCCCACATACAAGTTCGTATCGTAAGCCAATCCATCCGCAGGATTGCCCGTAGCGTGAACATCATCGGAGCCCGAAGCAAAAATCTTCATATAACCCAAGCCGCCGTCAAAGCCAGCAATAAAAGAGCCCCATTGCATCTTATAGCCTACAAGGAGAATGGCTCCCAATCCATGTGCGGACGCATGCACTGTTTCGGTCCTGCAACTAATAAAACTACAATCATCAATTTCACCGCTTCCCGTGCCATAAACATACTCAATTTCAGGTTCTACATACCATCCCCGACGATTTCCATCCGTCTTAAAAAGGCGCCCATCGCATTTGATAAAAAATCGAGTTCCAGCAGCAATGCCCACGCCGTGAATAGAGGCAGATTCATACTTTCCGGTAAAGAAAACAGGACGAGCAACAACAGAGACATTGTCGCTAACACCAGCTTCAACAGTCGTCCAAAAATTAAACACGCCAATCGCAGCACGATTAACAATCATACCCACAGGATGGAATGCTATCGAGTATCGTGTATCGGCCTCAGCGGTTTCTTCAGCCAGCACAATACTAGATGCCAATACTAACGAAAGAACAATTTTTTTTAACATAAAAGCCTTTAGGCTAAAACAAATTAACGACGCAAAATTTAATCTAATTCGACCTTAATGTCAACATTTGCGACCCACGGCTTGGGAGCATTCAAAATCGGAGCCAGCACCTTACGAACAGAAGAAAGGTTCTGAGTCTTTATATAAAGCTTTACCCAGAATACATTCTGCACTTTCGGAATAAACGCATCGACGGGACCAAGCACCGTCAACGAAGATTCCTGATGCAAAATCTTTTCAAGACGCTCCACCGTTTCGCGAAGCAACGATTCATCGCGCGAACCGCAGCTGATTTCGACCAGTTTGCAGAACGGCGGATAAAACGCCATCTGTCGATTAGCAACTTCCAATTCGGCAAAACCTTCAAAGTCATGGCGAATGGCAAACTGCATTACAGGTTCTGTCGGGTTCAATGTCTGGATCAGAACTTTTCCCCCACCTTCGGCACGGCCCGCACGGCCAGCCGTTTGGCTTAATAGCTGGAACAGTTTTTCCGTCGAACGAAAGTCAGGAATTCCAAGTCCGGAATCGGCACCGACAATCCCGACAAGCTTGACGCCCGGAAAATCGTGTCCCTTGGCAACCATCTGCGTTCCAAGCAATATGTTGTATTCGCGATTGCGGAACGAATTCAGAATTTTTTCGACAGCGCCCACATTCTGCGTCGTATCGCGATCCATACGGATGACCTTTGCATCGGCCACCCATTCCTGGATTTCTTCTTCCAGCTTTTCAATGGCGCCACCGACAAATTCATATGTTTCGGCACCGCACGATGTACACGGCGTATTTACAGGATAAAGCGCGGCACAGTAATGGCACATCAAGGCATTATACTGTTTATGGTACACGAGCGGAATATGGCAATGCTTACAGTAAAGCGTCTCGCCGCATTTAGAACAAACTCTTATCTTAGAGTATCCACGACGATTCATGAGGATAATCGCCTGGTTTCCGCTGGCAATGCAATCCGAAAGCGCATCGCGCAAATCAGGTGACATCAGTACACCCTTTTGCTGACGCACCTTGCCCATATCGATAATGCGGACATCCGGAAGCGGAGCCGATGTTGCACGGTTCTTTAGCGTCAAAAGCTTGAGGTGCCCTTCCCTTGCGTTGCGGAATGTTTCAAGGCAAGGCGTGGCACTGCCCAGCACGACAAGCGCCCCGTGCTTCTGCGCCAAATGGAAAGCCAAGTCTCGCGTGTGGTAACGCGGAGCCGGATCCTGCTGCTTGAACGAGGAGTCATGTTCTTCGTCCAAAATCACAACATCAAATTCAAACGGCGAAAGAATTGCACTACGGGTGCCCAGCACAACTTTTGCAGACCCGTCAAGAATCGAAAGATACCCGGCCCTCTTTTGCGGAGCCGACAAAGCCGAATGCAGCACAACTACGGGGACCTTCAAAAAGTCTTCGAACCTCGATGCCGTCTGCGGAGTAAGACCAATTTCGGGAACAAGGATCAACACGCGCTTATTACGTTTTAAAGCTTCGCGCACCAATTCCTGATAAACTCTCGTTTTCCCACTTCCCGTCACGCCATGCAAGAGCGTTCCACGAAATCCATCCTTATCCAGATCTTGAACAAGACTGGCAAGTGCAGTCTCTTGTTCGCCTGTCAAGGGCGGCATCTCCGGACAAGCACCATTTTCGAGCAAATCTGACGAGGACTCCCCGTCCGGTCTTGCATTTTTTTCGGCAAACAGGGCATCGAGGAACTTGTCAAAATCGGCAGGCCAAAAGACATTCAACGTACGCATCGGCGTCGATATGTAATACTTGGCCACCCATTCCAACGATTCCATATAACGTTCGGAAAAGACATAACCGGACTCATGCGGATACGCACAGCGGACATCAAACGAAGGCTTTTCGCTATGGACCCGGCTCACCAGGGCTAGCGTGGGCTTACGATTAGCTAGCTGGACCCAAACGACACTCCCACGAACAACGGTCACGCCTTCCGGCACACCGTATGTAAAAACCGAAGGAGCCAAAGGTATATAAACTTCGCAAAAACGTGCGAGAAGCGCCGAATTACAGCGTTCCCTTACAATTTCTGGAGCCTTTGTCTTTGGAATTCTTTTAGCCACGGGGGCAAAGATAGTTATTGTATGTAAATAGGCGTAAAATCGAGACGTTTTTTTTACTATAACTTTTTTTTTAGTTAGATTATGCTATACGGAGCCGTGAAGTTCCGCCTACCTTTGGAGATATTATGAGCTTTTTTGACGCATTTAAACCGAAATGGCAAAATTCCAACCCTGCCAAGCGCATTGACGCCATTAATGAGTTGGATGAACTCAGTAGTCAAGATATTGTCGAACGAGTCGCCCTTTCCGATGATAATGTTGAAGTTCGAATGGCTGCAGTTAAGAAACTTGCAATTATTAAGACACTTCAAGATATTTCTACAAAAGACAGTGACTCCGGCGTGCGCCGTCTGGCCGAAGCAAGAGCCTTTGAAGAAATCGTCAAAAAGCTGAAAAACTTTAACGATTCAAACTTGAGCGAAGAAGTCCGTGGTTACATCAACACCATCAAGGACACCCGCTATGTCGAAGACGTCCTCAAGGTTACAAACAACATAAATCTCAAAAAAGAGTTGGTCAAGCAAACGACCAAGCAGTCCCTGCTCGCACAGATTGCTTGCCGCGATTCCAGCGAAGAAATCGCACTGGATGCCGCAGAACGCGTCACCTCGGAATCGTTGCAGGCCGACCTCGTCAAGAACTCCAAACACGTTTCTGTCCGCAAGAAGATTTCGGACAAGATCCGCGCCAAGAAGGAAGCCGAAGATAACGGCAAGAAGGCCGCAGAACTCTTGCAGAGCAAGCGAGAAGCCTTGATCAAGCAGGCACACTTCCTCGCCGCTCAGAAGGACGCATTCGCCACAAAGCCGCAGTTCGAAGCCTTGATGAAGGAAGCTCAAGCTCTTGGCATGGGCGATTCCACAGCAACGCTCAATGAAATTTACGAAAGCTTCAACAAGTTCTACGAAGAAGCCAACGCCGCCAAGGTTGCCGCAGAAAATGCCGAAGCCGAAAAGCAGGCAAAGGTCCAGCACCTGACAGAAACGCTTGCTGAACTCGAAGCCATGCTCGAAGCAAAGACAACCGAAGAGAACGCCGAACGCGTGAACGCCATCGTCGAAGAATGGACCGCCAACAAGTCCATCATGGACGCCGCCGCCATCAAGCGTTTCAACAACGCCTACTTCAAGTCTCAGGAAGCAAAGAAGATCGTGATTCCGACCGCCGAATCGGACGCCTCCGGCGAAGAAGAAAAGGCCATCCGTCAGAGCCTTCTCGAACGTCTCCAGGCCCTCTCCGAAACGGAAATCGACGAAAATACGGGCAAGCACCTGCACGCCATAGTCCGTGAATGGGAAAAGCTCGTACTCCTCGAAGGCGACGATCCGATTCTCCAGGCCTACAACGCTCTCCGCACCAAGCTGAGCGAACTGATCTCGACTTACAACGAAAAGGCTCAGAAGGTCATCGAAGAAAATTCGAAGAAACTCCGTACCCTTATCGAACGCATCCAGAACATCGACGAAAACCAGGAATTCCGCGAAATCCACAAGATTCTCCGCGACACATACCAGGAATGGAAGGAAATCGTTGGCGAACAGAAGTTCAAGTACCACGATCTCTGGCAGGAATACAAGATCGCCACTTCCCGTTTCCAGGAAATGCAGCAGTGGGAAAACTGGCACAACGAAAAGGACCGCGACACCATCATCGAAGAAATGGATGCCCTTTCCAGGGAAACGCCGAGTCAGGATGTTTTGGCCAAGTTCCGCGAACTCTGCGGCAAGTGGCGTGAAATCGGCCCGATTTCTGCAGCCAAGTTCCAGGACTACCGCGACCGTTTCCAGGCTCTCGTAGACAAGGTCAAGGAAAACTGCGCTCCGTTCATCGAAGAACAGAACGCCGAACGCCAGAAGAATCTCGTCGACAAGGAAGCTCTCTGCCAGAAGGTCGAAGACCTCGTCGCCAACGCTGAAATTTTCTGGAAGGACAAGTTCAAGGCCGTTCAGGAAATCCAGGAAAACTGGAAGAACATCGGCATGGTCCCGAAGGAAGCTTTTGCCGCTTTGAACAAGCGCTTCAAGGACGCCGTGAACGCCTTCTATGCCCAGCATAAGGAAAATGTGAAGCACGAAGACGAAAGCCGCGAAGCCAACTACGAAAAGAAGGTTGCCCTCTGTATCGAAGCCGAAGCCATCAAGGATTCGACCGACTGGAACGCCACCTCCAACAAGCTCAAGCAGTTGCAGGACGCTTGGAAGGCTACAGGCCCGGTTCCGAAGAGCAAGTCCGATGAAATCTGGACCCGCTTCCGTACCGCCTGCGATTCCTTCTTCGAAAAGAAACGTAGTCACTTTGAAGAAATGGATGCCGCCAAGCAAAAGAACCTCGAACAGAAGCAGGCCCTCTGCGAAAAGCTCGAAGCTCTTGACCTGAGCAACATCACTCCGGAAGTCACCGAAGCTTACAAGGCCATCGAAGCCGAATGGAAGACGATCGGCATGGTTCCAAAAGATGCCGTCGAATCCATCAACGACCGCTTTAACGCAATCGTCAACAAGATTGTCGCAAAGATGGCCGAAACGGATCCGGAACTTCAGGAAAAGATTGCTGAAATCAAGAAGAAGAAGCAGGACGCCATCGAAAAGGTCCGTCAGTTCGCCGAAAGCGCAGGTTCCAACCAGCTTGCCGACGCCGTCCGTGACATCCAGAAGGAATGGGTCACACTCGGTTCTTGCGGCAACGACGATGCAGAACTCCAGAAGGCTTTCCGTGAAGCCTGTGACGACTTCTTCACACGCCGCCGCGACCAGCTAGACATTCAGGAACAGGCCCGTCAGAACAACTTGCAGAAGAAACTCCTCCTCTGCGAACAGGCCGAAGACTTGCTCACCGACCTGAACGAACAGACGGTTGTCGCCTCGATGAACAAGGTCAAGCATTTCCGCCGCCTCTGGAAGGAAGTCGGTGCTGTTCCTCGCGAACACTCCGAAAAGATCTGGAAGCGCTTCAATACGGCTTGTGACCAGGTGTTTGCCTTCGGTCGCAAGGACGAAAAGAAGGAAGAAGCTCCGGCAGCAACTACCGAAGCATAAGCGATAGGCGAAAGCCTCCGCGCCTTTGTCATGCCCGCCATCGTGCGGGCATCTCCTTTTTATACACTGGAGAATGGAGATTCCCGGTCAAGCCGGGAATGACAAATAGACTAAAACCCCACGCATTTTCTATTTTTGGGGTTATGAAATTCCCGCCATGGACAAGTGTAAGCGAAGCTGCCCGCCTCCTCAAAGAAGGCGAAGTCGTCGCCATCCCGACAGAAACAGTTTACGGCCTCGCCGGTAACGCATTCGAACCCAAAGCTCTCGCCAAAATTTTCGCAGCCAAGGAACGCCCCACGTTCGATCCGCTGATTGTCCATATTGCAGATATCGCTCAGCTGACCGACATTGCCAAGGATATTCCCGACAGTGCCTACAGACTCGCCGAAGCCTATTGGCCGGGCCCGATGACCATCATCCTCCCCAAGAAGGACTGCATCCCCGATCTTTGCACAAGCGCCCTCCCCTCCGTGGCCGTGCGCTTCCCGAGCCATCCGATTGCACAGGCGATCATCAAGGAGTCTGGTCTCCCGCTCGCCGCCCCTAGCGCAAACCTCTTTAAGCACGTGAGTCCCACGACGGCAGAACACGTTGCCGCCCAGCTCGCCGACCGCATCGCAGGCATCGTCGATGGTGGCCCCTGTTCCGTAGGCGTCGAAAGTTCAATTATTTCCCTTGTCGGCGAACCAACCGTTATGCGTCCGGGCGCCATCACGCCCGAGATGTTCAAGGCCGTACTCGGTGAAGTGAAAATCAAGGAATCTACGTCCAAGCCGGGCCAGCCGATGCTCGCCCCCGGCCAGTGCGACACGCATTACCGCCCACAAGTCCCGCTTTACTACGGTGAAGTACCAGCCGGCTACACGCTCCCGGAGCATACCATCCGCATTGCGTTTGGCACACAAGCAGGCCCCATCCCCGCCACAGTAAACTTGTCTGCAACAGGCGACATGGTCGAAGCGACCTCCAAGCTTTACGCTTTTATGCACGACCTTGACGACCCCAAGTACGACTTGATTCTCGTGGACCCGATTCCGAATACCGGCGTCGGTATGGCGCTCAACGACCGCTTAAAACGCGCAAGCATTAAAAAACTGTAACCCCTCAAATCGGGAACAGCGGATAATTTTCCTTGGTATAAGCACGCGTAAACGCGTTGAAATGCCACCATTCGCTAGGGAGCATTACCCAACCAGCACGCTTCATAATATTGCGGAGCAAGTTGCGGTTATCGATTTGCTGCAGCGTCAGGCGCCCCGTCTGCAAGGCATCAGCCTCGCCTACAAAGCCCGCACAACGTTCAAACGAATCAAAATCCGCACCCATATCAAGCAAATTGCCCGTGCTATCGGCAAGCCCTAAATCAAGCGCAAGCCCGTAATTATGGAGCCCGCCTGTTTTGCCTGACGAAACAAAACTGCTATAAGGCGTTCCAGCGACAGAACTTTTCAAAACAGCTTGCGCATACATCGGACGAGCCGCATCAAAAATCACAAGCGAATATCCCGGCAATTCCTTGGCGATAATCGAGAGCGCTCGCTTCAGCTTTGACAGACCGTCCTTATGAATAAAGGCGCGCTGGATACCGCAGTACATATCGTGACCGGTCACGTTGTTAAACGACGCATAACGCAAGTCCATACGGAGCCCGCGCAAGTGCGTAATTTCAACTAAACTAGAATCGTGACTTGCGTAATCAATCCACTTTTTAGCAGAAGTGCAAAAGCGTAAAGGCTTCTCCGGCTTCGGCGGCACAAACAAAGAGTCTGTTTCGTGAGCAAACAAGAAGGTTGCAAAAAACGCAATTACCAAAAGAACAGATTGCTTCCGCCACGCTCTGCTCGCGGCAGGCTCTACTTTCATTCCTAGCAATGACAACTTGCGCAACTTCCTACTGTCTACTTCCTACCGTCTACTCATTATATTCCCAACTGAACTTCTACACCGAACTGGAACCAGAGTCCCATGCCCTTCGCAATAAACGGCACCAAGTCATAGCCATTGGCAGTGTTCTTGTCATTATCACGAGCCACCCAAGAGCGTTCACGCGCATTCTCGGAACCCAGGAACTTGAGGGCGCCCACATCCAGCTTCGAGAAGATGTTATCCACTTCGAGATAGAATCGGGCATGCCTGAAGAAGAACTTCGACTTCGTCAAATCCAAATTGACGCGGATGTCAGTCCTATACAGATCCGTAAACGTGTTATAGTCCTTAAGTTCGCGAGTGCCGCTAGCCCCATTAGAAGAAGGCTTGATGGAGTAGTAATAAAGCGGTCTATGCCAAGCCGCATGATGCGTCAAGATGACAGAAACGATGGAATCTTTTCGCGGATAGAATCTAAAGTGCGACACGACATCCAGGCGGGAATTCGCTTCCCACGGCAAAGACTTTCCGCCTTCCAGTTCATATTCGCCATACACGGAACTTGCATTCATCGCCATGGAGAAGTGGTGAGATGTTTTCCATTCCAGCGATCCCGTAGCACCAGAAACCCAAGCGTTGTTCACCGGAGTCACGTCCTCGTAATGGGCAAATGCCTTCGGCATCGGGAGCAGCGGATCGAAGTAGAAACGTCCAAAGCCAGCCACCTGAGCCACAAAGTATTTGGAACGGTAGCCCACGCCCACCTTGAGGGAAGCTCCCGATTCCAAGCGACCGGTCATATCGGACTTGTCCATATAATGCTTCCAGTCAGCGCGGTAAGCAGCATTCGTAAAGAGTCTCCAGTAAGCCGTATCGGTCTTGGACAAGTTGTGTTCCATATCGAACGAAACCGTCGGCAAGGCCTTGTGGTCCGAAATATCAGCCACGGCACCCACGGAGAGCATTTCTTCGGAGAATTCATTCTTCCAATCCAAAGTGGCAGCACCCGACAGAATGCCCGTCTGGTAATCGCTAGCTTCCAGCCCACCAGGAATCGGGAACTTGCGTTCTACAAAATGATGTTCGTAAAGGATCGCTCCACGCAGATCCGCACCGAAAATATCCGCATTGAAGTTCTTATCTGCACCAGCACTGAGAGTCGTATGCGTCTGTTCGTAACCGTCAATGAACGTTCTCGCCATTTCGTCTGCGAGCTTTCCGGAACGGAAGCCCGTCGTGTCACGCAACGTATCGCTCAAGCTTTCGCGGACAAGCCCAGCATGGAAGCTGGTCCCAAACTTCGAAGCGTATTCGGCACCGATGACCAAGTAGCTCTGGCTTCCCTGAAGAATATCCACGGAGTTCACACTGCCATAAGTCGTCGAAGTGTCCTGGCTAATCTTGTATTCGTCAGAACTGAACAAAGTGCGCAAAGCCCAAGTCGCATTGCCGAGCGAGTCCGAGCCATTCAACTGGGCATAGATGTCGTAAGCCGAGAGGTCAAACGGATCCGAGGACTCAATCTTTTCATTGTCGGCATTCTTGTCATCACGCTTGCGGAATTCGGTAAAGAACTTTTCGCCCAAGTTCTTAAGCATGAAATCGTCAAGACGGCGGAACGCAAAGCGGAAGCTATCCCAAATAAAGAACGGAGCATCAAGCACGACTTCCTGGAGCGTAAGCCCCGCAGAACCTCTCAAGCCCCATTCGCCACTCGTCTGTTCCGGAATATACTGGATCGATGTAGCAAGCCCCTGCCCAAGCGGTCCCTGGCCGTAGTGGTCGTGGACTTCGATACCGCTCAACGTATGCGGGTTCACGATGGACAAATTTCCGGGGAATCCGACATCCAGATGACGCATGTTCGGAATGCGGAGTCGGCCCAAATGATAAGCCACATCGCTTGCACGGGAACCATCGTAATAAAGCGCACTACTAAAATCTTTCTGCCCAGAAACACCGGGCATCTGGCTCAAGTGTTCCGTGAGGTCAAAACGCATGCCCGCCGCATCTTCAAGCTTTTCCAGGTGAACAGTGCGTTCCACTTCCCATTTGACAGGTTCGCCACCGCCAACAATCGTACTCGCTCCAAGGTTCGTCACGTTCGTACTGAGCGTAATCACCATGTCCATCAAGTCTGCATAATCCTGCAACTCGACAAAGACGCTGTCAAAGCCCTCTTTCTTGAACACGAGCGTAGCGTTCTTGGAATCGACCGAAAGCTCAAAACGGCCTCGGGAATCCGTCTCCCCAATGCGCTTGCCGGACACATAAGCAACCTGAACATCCTTGACGGGCAAATCCGAATCCGCTTCAAGGACAACACCGATAATCGTAGTCGGAGAAGCAGCGATAGCCCCAACGACAAGAAATAAGACAAAACAGAAAATTAGGCGAAACTTCATATTCTCAAAATATATAATTTATGCAAGGAAAATTTGGAACAAACCCCATTTAGCCCGTATTATAAAGGACATCTCCACACCAAAGGTGCCGCATGCTTAAAGTCTACTTAATCCAGTTCGACAGCCAAAAGGGAATCAAGTCCGAAAATCTTGCCAAGGCAAGGAAAATGATCCTTGACGCACATCCATGCAAAGGGAGCCTGATCCTTTTACCCGAAATGTTTGCCACGGGCTACCTCCCCGCAAGCCTCGCCGATGCGGCCGAAGACTTTTCCACAAACGACTCTGGTGAAACCGCAAAAATGCTCTCTGAGCTTGCCGATGCCACTAACTGCACCATTATGGGGGCCGGCGTCACACGCGCCACAGACGGATTTTTCAACCACGTAAGTATCTACACCCCAAAAGAATCAACGGAAGCCTGCGGCTACAACAAGATGAACCTGTTCTTCCCCGAGAAAGAAAGTTTTAAGGCTGGCGATAAAATTAATTTATTTAAATTCAATAACTGGACAATCGCATCGTTCATCTGCTACGACCTACGCTTCCCCGAAATTTTCCGCGAAGCAACCAAGCTAGGGGCAAACCTCATCACCATCCAGGCTGCGTGGCCCGCCAAACGAAGAGCCCACTGGGAAACTCTGCTCAAGGCCCGCGCCATCGAAAACCAGGTCTACATCGCAGCCGTAAACGGCGTCACCGTAGACAAGAACCATCCAAAACCGCTAGCCGGGACATCGCTCATCATCTCCCCCAATGGCGAAGTGATCGCCGAAGGTCCAGCCACCGAAGAAACAATCCTTTCGGCCGAACTCGACTTGCAAGCCGAAAAGGAATACCGGAAGTCCTTCCCAGTCCTCGACGGAATCGTCCCTAAAGATCTTATTTAGTCCGAACGGAGCCAAAATTACCCATTCTAGAGCCGCAAACGTGCCAGTCCGCATTCTAATTCGTTGAACATCAATGTGTTACGGAACACATTTTTCAATTTTTTCTATCTTTTTTGCGGTTTTGAACGCTTTTTTACCACGGAATAATTACTTTTTTATTACGTTAAGTAAAAAAGAAGGTGTTTATGGCGACAACAAATAAAATCGACTACGCAAAGGCGCTTATCAAAGCAGGCCTTACCCGAGAACTGATTATAAAGATCACATCTATTTCGGAATACGAATACACGCTCCTGCAGCGCGAAATCGCTTCCGCTTAAAACGGATTCTACTTGCAACTGATTTTGGACATTCCACCGCAAAAAGCGACAAACGACACAAGGCGTATGGCTGCCGTCATTGCCTGCTACAAGGACGGTAGCCTTCTGCTCGACGCGAGGGACAACCTCAAGCCGGCAAGATTTACTATGCACCCAGGTGACAACTTTCCGTGGAGAGAGTTCATCGAAAAACTGCTTGCCGCGTGGCAGCTCTGCGACTATAGCGATGTTCCAGAAGCATTCAGGCCGATCAAGCAGATTCCGGCATTTGTCATCGAAGGGATTTTAAGCGAGCCCATCCCGCAGCAACTCAAGGTTCTAGCCACGTTGCGCACTCAGGGATATTTCGCTCCGCTCACTGCCCCGCGCAAATAAAGCAAACAAAAAAAGAAAGTGCCCTCTCCTAATCCAAATCGAAGACACTTTCTATTTTTTCCAAGGAGAATCCACCCTTCCATCTCCTAGCAATCTTTATTATATATTTTTTTCTTGAAATAGATTGTTATAAAAAAAATACTTTCTAATCAAAAAATATATATTGTCGTCTAGAGGTGTCCATTTTTTGAGGTTATGAATGAACCTTATTAAATACTTTGGCAAGCAACGATGGTTCATGGGGAAAAACAGGGATGTTTCCCAGATTGAAACATTGGATTCTGCGGAAATCGGCGGAACAAGAGTCCGTCTGATCAAGGTATCATTCAGCGATGGAGAGACCGACACCTATTCCTTTATTGACAACGAAAACGCCCTCGGAAAAATCTTGCAGGATGCGTTTCTCGATGGAGCCCAGCAGTCCATATTCTCTGGCAACAAAGGGTATTTTTGGTTCAAGCTAATCACGCCGCTTCCCAAGGCGCCTCTGACAAGCATCAAACCCATTTCAAAAGAACAGAGCAATTCCGCATTCTACTTGCCCGGAAAATTTTTCTTCAAGCTTTACCGTAGACTCCAGCCTGGTCTCCACCCAGAAGCCGAAATCCTTGAGGCGCTGAACAGGGCCAGCAGCCGTCGCGTTCCAAAGATTTACGCCGTTTGCAAATACAAATCCAAAAGCGGTGAAGTTTACACATGGGGCATTCTCGAAGAACACTTTGCCGATGCGTTGGATGCCTGGAGCGAATTTTGCAGGGATATGAACAGCGATGACGCTTTCCAGCTGGGAATGTCCACGGCGCAAATGCACGAAAGCCTTAAAGATCTCGACGGTCCTTACTATATGGATGTCGAGCCGCCCTTCAGCAAGCTGGAACAGTTGCTAGAAACGACGACAGACACCGAATACGCCCCACGCATCCGCGAGCTGTTGCCACAACTGCGCACCCGCTACAGCGACTTGATTCGCGAGACGCAGATCAGAAGAGTTTTCAGAAAGCAGCGCATCCACGGAGATTACCACCTGGGTCAAGTGCTTATCACGCAAAGTGCCAACGGCACCAAGCATTTCGAGATCATCGACTTCGAAGGCGAACCGACCCGCAGTCTGGATTATCGACGCATGCGGCGTTCCCCCGCTGTGGATGTGGCCGGAATGTTGCGCAGTTTTGCATACGCCGGAGCAGTTTCAAAGACCGATCCGTCCGAAGCCCAACACAACTTTATCACCGGTTATTCCAAGGTTTCGGGAATTTCGGTCACGGATATCGAAAACGAATCGAAGCCCTACGTCTTGGGCAAAGCGGTTTACGAAGCATGCTACGAACTGGAATTTAGGCCCGACTGGTTCTGGATCCCCGCCAAAGCGCTACTTGAATTGTAAGCAACTCCGAGCTGGGGCCCCGCCCGCATGATTCTCATTTTGATTCTAAAATCTACTCCAAGGCGAAGCCATCAAATTTTTTTATATTTGGCGTCATCATGACACCAGAAGAAATGGAACAGTTACTCCGCAAGGAAGCCGCGGAACTCGTCAAGACCGAGCCGCTTTCTAAGTTGATGCTCGAAGAGCAAATCCTTAACCGCAAGAACTTTGCGGATATGCTTGGAGTAACCCTTGCCTGTCAGCTCGCCGGTGAAGTCATTGATCGCGCGGAACTCGAAAAGATGTTCAGCGCTATGTACGAAAAGTACCCCAATCTGCTCCTCTGCGCCACAAAGGACTTACATGCGACAGTCCTCCGCGACCCCGCTTGCACGGGTCCCCTCGAACCATTGCTGTTCTTCAAAGGATTCCAAGGACTGCAAGCCTACCGCGTAGCCCACGTCCTTTATGAAGAAGGTCGCCACTTCCCCGCCAAGATGCTCCAGAGCATCATCAGCCGCAAGTTCGGTATGGACATTCACCCGGCTGCAAGGATTGGCCATGGACTTTTGGTGGACCACGCCACAAACATCGTCATCGGCGAAACAGCCACCGTCGGGAACAACGTGAGCTTTTTGCACGGCGTGACCTTGGGCGGTACCGGTAACGAAATCGGCGACCGTCACCCGAAAATCGGAAACGGCGTGATGCTCGGTGCGCATGCCCAGCTGCTCGGCAACATCCACATCGGAGACGGCGCAAAGATTGGTGCTGGCGCCGTTGTGCTTTGCGACGTTCCGGCACACACGACATACGCTGGCGTCCCGGCAGTTCAAGTCGGCCACCCGCACGACGATATGCCGAGCTTCAATATGCAGCAAGACTTTACACGAGACAAGAATTAGGCGGACGATGAACAGATCCGCGAAAATAAAATTCATCGGCGAAAAGCTGGACGAACTCTTTCCGGATCCGCCCATTCCATTAAATTACACGAACCCATTCACGATGCTTGTCGCGGTTGTCCTGAGTGCCCAATGCACTGACATTCGCGTGAACCAGGTGACCGAAATTCTCTTTAAGCAAGCCGATACGCCACAAAAAATGCTCAAGCTCGGCGTTGACCGCATTGCCGAAATTATCAAGCCCTGCGGATTCTTCAACACCAAAAGCGTGAACATCTACAACCTTTCGCAGGCACTTGTCGAAAAATTCAAAGGCGAAGTTCCGCACACGTTCGAAGAACTCGAAAGCTTGCCCGGCGTTGGCCACAAGACGGCCAGCGTCATCATGATCCACATTTTCAAGATCCCGGCCTTCCCTGTCGATACCCATATTCACCGGCTTGCGGAACGCTGGGGATTAAGTGACGGTTCGAGCGTCGAAAAGACAGAAGCAGATTTGAAAAAAGCTTTTCCCAAGGAAGAATGGGAAAAGCGTCATTTGCAAATCATTTATTTTGGACGAACCTACTGCAAGGCGCGCGGGCATAAAGATGAAGAATGCCCGATATGCTCTGTAGTAAGGAAACGCGAATAATCATCACCTACGGCGTGATGGAGGCGCAGGTGGGTTATGCGGTCCATGATGGCGTTCAGCCCTGCGGGAATCACGATTATCGTCATCATCTGAACTCAAAGCCTGAGGAGGCGGTGGCGGAGCCGACGGACGTTTGTAATTCGAAGGAGGCGGTGGCGGCGGAGCCGATGAAGCCGACTTTCTCAATCCATTGGACGGAGGCGTTGGAGGAGGTGCCGACGGTCGCCTATCCCATGTAGAATTCGAGCGAGACGGCGGAGGTGGCGGCGGATTGTTCAAACGCCCTCGCGGAGGAGGATTGCTAAAACGCGGCCCCGGAGCGGGTCTAGGCCTTGCGCGATGACGCGGTGGCGGTGCATAACGATGCGGATGGCGATAATGCGGACGACGGTGTACCCAGTCGTAATAGAACGGATCCCAGCCCCAGTAAACGAGACCGGCTCCAGTCCAAACACCATTCACATATCGTATGCGGAAACGTCCATCAGAAACAACATAATACACGACACGTGGGTCATATTCGGGAACGTACACATATTCTTCGCGAACAGGCTGAATCGTGACATTGTCATCCACAGTTACAGCCACTTTGTCATCACTGTTCAAATAGCCATTCTTGTGAGCCACGCGACGCATTCTCTGCACAGCGTCCATTACGTCGGCCTTTTGCATATCCACAGCTTCACCAAGCTGCTTAGTCCAAGTGGCATACTTCGACATTTTACGAAGAACGTCAGGGAACGGAATGAGCGCAATCACCGACTCATCGTATTCCAACTCGGCGCGTTCAATGGCACTCGCCAAATCGTCGCCCTTCAAATGACGATTGGCTGTTGCAAACGCAGACGCACGCGGAATATCCTCGACATACACCGAAGCATCCAAGACATGGACCAAGAGCGGATCCGGATAAAGCGCAATTGTCGCAACCAGCGTATCGAGTTCTGATGGCGTGTAGCGGGACTGCGCATTTGCCATCAGCGGAAACGCAAGTACCAACGCAAGCAAACTGATTAAACGTTTCATAAGACCTCCTTCTTTAAAGGACCTCTTTTTAATCTACAATTTTTTTTCCGCAAAAACAAAAGACCCCGGCTGTTAAGCCGAGGTAACTAGATTTGTTAATAAGTGGTTAGTGATTAGTGGTTGGTGGTTAGGAATGCAATAGAAACGTTCTAATTACGATTCCTTCCTACCGCCTACTTCCTACTACCTAATTACTTTGTCGGATTAAATGAATCCTTCAAACCAACAGTTCTGTTGAACACGAGATGGCCCGGCTTGGAGTCTTCGCTATCGAGGCAGAAGTAGCCCTGACGCATAAACTGGAAGCGGTCTTCGAGCTTGGCGTTTGCAAGTGCCGGTTCGACCTTAGCTTGCTTGATGACCATGGAATCCGGGTTCAAATAATCGTGCCAGTCTTCGCCTTCCGGAACCTGAGCAGGATCTTCGAGCGTGAACAAGTTATCGATCAAACGAACTTCGGCGTCTACAGCGTGTTCAGCAGAAACCCAGTGGATCGTGCCCTTGACCTTGCGGCCATCCGGAGATTCGCCACCCTTGCTGAGCGGGTCGTATTCGCAGTGGATTACCGTGACCTTGCCGTTTTCGTCCTTTTCGACGCTCTTGCAAGTGACAAAGTAAGCGCCCTTGAGGCGGACTTCGCCTTCCGGCTTCAAGCGGAAGTACTTCTTCGGCGGTTCTTCCATGAAGTCGTCGGCTTCGATGTAGAGCACCTTGCCAAACGGAACTTCGCGCTTGCCGGCGTTCGGATCGTTCGGGTTATTTTCGACTTCGATCATTTCGACCTTGCCGTCTTCCCAGTTGTCGATCACGAGCTTGACCGGGTCGATGACAGCCATCACGCGGTTCGCGGTCTGGTTCAATTCTTCGCGGATGCAGAAGTAAAGGAGGTTCACGTCGACCATGGAGTCGGCCTTCGACACACCGATACGGCTGCAGAACTCGCGGATGGAACTCGGCGTAAAGCCACGGCGGCGGAAACCGCAAACGGTCGGCATACGCGGGTCGTTCCAGCCAAGCACGGCCTTCGTCTGCACAAGTTCGAGGAGCTTACGCTTGCTCATCATCGTGTACGTGAGGTTCAAGCGGGCAAATTCAATCTGCTGCGGACGGTTCTGCAAACCAAGTTCAATGAGGAACCAGTCGTAAAGCGGACGGTGGGCTTCGAACTCGAGCGTGCAGATGGAATGCGTGATGCCTTCGATCCAGTCGCTGATCGGGTGGGCAAAGTCGTACATCGGGTAGATGCACCACTTGTCGCCAGTGCGATGGTGCGTACAATGCTTGATGCGGTAGATGACCGGGTCGCGCATGTTCATGTTCGGGCTTGCGAGGTCGACCTTGGCACGGAGGCACTTTTCGCCATCAGCGTACTTGCCGTCGCGCATTTCGTGGAAGAGCTTCATGTTCTCTTCGACGCTGCGGTCGCGGTAAGGGCTCGGGCGGGAGGGCTTACCAGCATCGTTGCCGCGGTATTCCTGCATTTCGTCGCGAGTCAAATCTTCGACGTAAGCCTTGCCCATTTCAATCATCTTTTCGGCAAAGGCGTAAATCTGGTCGTAGTAGTCGCTTGCGAAAAATTCTTCTTTCCATTCAAAGCCGAGCCACTTCACGTCTTCGCGAATGGAATCGACGTATTCCACATCTTCCTTGGTCGGGTTCGTGTCGTCGAAGCGGAGGTTCGTAAAGCCACCGAACTTCTTGGCGGTGCCGAAGTTCAAGCAGATGGACTTGGCATGGCCAATGTGAATGTAGCCGTTCGGTTCGGGCGGGAAACGCGTCAGCACGTGATCGCGCTTGCCAGTCTGGAGGTCGTTAACGATAATGTCCTGAATAAAATTCGAAGATTCGGGGATTTCCATA
>JBGVAT010000184.1:0-2454 GCA_045224895.1 Fibrobacter sp. | reverse complement strand
GGGCTGCCGTACCCGCGTGATTGGCAACCATTACGACCCGAGCCGCGAAATCTCTTACGGCCGTGGCAACTTGAGCTTTACCTCGATCAACCTCCCGCGTATCGCTATCAAGATGAAGTCCGTGGATTTGTTCTTCAAGGAACTTGACCGTATGATGCAGCTCGTGAGCGACCAGCTTATGGAACGCTTTGCTGTGCAGAGCCGCCGCAAGGTCAAGAACTTCCCGTTCCTCATGGGACAGGGCGTGTGGATCGATTCCGACAAGCTCGGCTGGGAAGATACCGTGGGCGAAGTCATCAAGCACGGTACGCTCTCCATTGGCTTTATCGGCCTTGCCGAAACGTTGGTGATGCTTACGGGCAAGCACCACGGCGAATCCGAAGCTTCCCAGGAACTCGGCCTCAAGATTATCGGCCATATGCGCGAATTCTGCGACAAGGAATCCGAACGCTTGGGCCTCAACTTCAGCTTGCTTGCAACGCCTGCTGAAGGCCTCTCGGGCCGCTTTGTGCGCATGGACAAGAAAAAGTTTGGCATTATCCCGGGCGTTACCGACCGCGATTACTACACCAACTCTTTCCACGTGCCGGTCTACTACAAGATTTCGGCCTTCAAGAAGCTCTCGCTCGAAGCTCCGTACCATGCGCTCACCAACGCTGGTCACATCAGCTACATCGAACTCGATGGCGACCCGACGCAGAACTTGGACGCATTCGAAAAGATCGTGAAGCACATGGCAAAGGTCGGCATCGGTTATGGTTCCATCAACCACCCGGTGGACCGCGACCCGGTTTGCGGATTCGTGGGTGTGATTGGCGATGTCTGCCCGCGCTGCGGACGTAGCGAAGGCCATGCTATCTCTTGCGAAAAGCTCGAAGAACTTAGAAAGAAATTCCCGGGAATGCCCGCATTCAGAGGAATCAGGTAAATGTTACAAGGAGTGCAAAAAATGTCAGAAAAAGAACTCTCTCAGTATGGTGAAGGTGTCGGATTCGAACGCATCCGCCGCATCACGGGTTACCTCGTCGGTACAGTCGACCGCTTCAACAACGCCAAGCGCGCCGAAGTGAACGATCGCGTGAAGCACGGGGTGTAATCGGCTTTTACCATGTCCGATTATCCTCCTTTAAAAATCGCCGGAATCGAGCCGGAATCGTTTGTTGACGGTCCCGGCATCCGCTTGACTGTGTTTACCCAGGGTTGTCACCACAACTGCCCGGGTTGCCAGAATCCGCAGACTCATGATTTTGAGGGCGGGCACTATATCGAGCGCGAAGCGATCCTGACGATGATCAAGGAAAATCCGCTACTGGACGGAGTGACGTTTAGCGGTGGCGACCCGATGGACCAGGCGGCGGCTCTCATTCCGCTTGCCCGCGAAATCAAGGAACGTGGCGAACTGAATCTCGTCATTTTCACGGGATACACGTACGAACAGCTGATGAAGCTTGCGCCGGAACATCCGGAAATGTTTGAGCTTTTGACGTTTGCGGATATCCTGATTGACGGACCGTTTGTCATGGCGAAAAAATCGCTGGACATCAAGTTCAGAGGTTCCTGGAATCAGCGCATCATCGATGTGCAAAAAAGCCTTGTCGAAGGTCACGTGGTCATCCACCAGATCCAACTGGACGAGATGGCGGAACACCCCGACAGGGAATACAATACATAAGTGCGAATTGTCATGCCGGACTCTGTTCTCTTTGACCACTTAGAACTTTAGTTCTTATGTGGTCATGATCCGCGAATGGGGACGGCATCACTTTTTTTAGGAGTGAAGCCACTTTGCTTTGAAAATGTCATGCCGGCCATTGTGCCGGCATCGCCTTTTTTAGAGGTAATGCAAAAAGGACGCGTTGAACTCGTCCTTTTGTGTTTCGGCCTGTGCATCGGCCACTTCTTTACGATAAGAGTCGGCGATACTTTCAAAGCCGTATTTTTTTCCAAATTCTCCACCAAGCTGGTGGAGTTTTGTGTCAACAAAATGTCAAGTAAAAGTCTAGATTAACGAAGATAATGTTTTGAGTTGTTATCACCATTCTGGCGGAATCTATGGAGGCGTATAGGGCTACTCCTGATCCGTACAAAGATGCTCCTTCAATGCATGTGAACTTATTGGAGTTGTCTCGTTACGCAGAAAGAATTGGAAAGCCGATGTGCGAATTGACAAAGGAAGAAATAGATCAATTCCGTTTGTGATTTATCTCGTCATCCCTCTTTCTTGATTATATTTATCATATGGTTATGAATATGTTTGGGAAGATTGTTTTGACGGCTACAGTTGTAGCAACTTCTGCCTTTGCGGCGGGCAAGGTGGCTTGCGTTGGTAATAGCATCACGTACGGTTACGGGATTGAATCTTGGCCCGACCAGACGAGTTATCCGCATCATTTGCAGGGGATGCTTCGCGAAAATGCGCCGAGCGATACGGTCGAGAATTTTGGCGTGAGCGGG
>JBGVAT010000183.1:0-17179 GCA_045224895.1 Fibrobacter sp. | reverse complement strand
GCCAAACGGCCGAGGAAGCTGGAGTATTCGAGGGATGCGATCTGGAGGAGCGGTTCGCCGTTCGGATCGCCCTTCGGAGCCGGGATGCGTTCGATGATCTTGTCCATCAAGATGCTGAAGTCGCCATCCGGGTCTTCCAGTTCGGCGCGGCAAATGCCCTTACGGCCACTACCGAACACCTTGTCGAAGTCGAGCTGTTCTTCGGAAGCGTCGAGTTCGCAGAACAAGTCAAAGACCTTGTCCAAGGCGAGGAGCGGGTTACAACCGTCACGGTCGATCTTGTTCACGACGATGATCGGGGTAAGGCCGAGTTCCAAAGCCTTCTTAGTCACAAAACGGGTCTGGGCCATCGGGCCTTCGAATGCGTCAACCACCAGGATAACGCCATCGACAGTACCCAAAACGCGTTCCACCTGGCCACCGAAGTCGGCGTGCCCCGGGGTATCGACGATGTTCACGCGGTATCCCTTGTACATCACGCTCGTGTTCTTGGAGAGGATGGTAATGCCGCGTTCGCGTTCAAGGTTGTCGGAGTCCATCACGCGGTCCACGATTTCTTCACCTTCATGGAAGGTTCCGCACTGTTTGAGGAGCTGGTTCACCAGGGTTGTTTTACCGTGGTCAACGTGGGCGATGATGGCAACGTTTCTGATTTTTGATTGATCCATATTTTACCGTTTGGCTTTAATTTTCGGCGCAAAGATAGAAAAGTAAGTGAATTTTTGCAATATTTGACGTTTCGTATTCTATATTTAAGGGCGTGAATTACTTGGCTTTGGATTACGGAGAGCATCGTGTAGGGGTCGCTTTTGGCGATTCCGAACTCAAGATGGCGTTTTCGCGAGAGACGATAGACCAAAAGACGACGAACCTGTTCGAACGGCTGGACCAGCTCGTGCGCCTCAACAAGATCGACGAATTCGTGGTCGGAATGCCGTACCACCCGGACGGCCGCAAGGACGGAAAGAACGTGGTGGTGGAGGCTTTTATCAAGGATTTGGCTCTGCGCTTCCCGGGGATGAAAATCCATACGCAGGACGAATCGTACTCCAGCGTGCAGGCGCAGGAGTTCACCTCGTACATGAGCAAAAAGAAAAAGCAGAAGAACAAGGCGATAATCGACCGCACCGCCGCTGCTATAATATTGCAACGTTGGTTTGATGAAAACTCCTAATACTGTCTACTTCCTACTTCCTACTTCCGACTAACCTCTATCCACTTTTTTACTATATTTACAATATGGCTAAAGAAATCGATAATTTTGATGATGAAGAAATGGACGAAGCCAACGGTGCGATGCTCGATGCATTGAATGCCGAAGAAAACTTTGTCCCGCAAGTCCGTGACTACAGCGACCGTCGCATCCTGATCTGGGAAGAAGACGATGCCCGCCGTGAAGCCTGCCTCGAAGTGCTTTCTGATTTGCTCGTCGGTGCCTATTTCAAGGCCGTGAAGACCGAAGCAGAAGCTCTCCAGCAGCTCGAAGAAGACGACTGGGATACGTTTGTCGTGGACTTCTACACCGAAGGTGTCTCTGTCAGCGACTTCATCAAGCGCGTGAACAACTATCCGGGTTCCATCCTCGTGGCCATCAACATGGGTCCGTTGACGCTCCCCGAAGAACGTGAACCAGCCAAGGCCGAAAACTTGCGCCGCCTGTTCGATATTGAACGCGCCAGCACACAGATCCACGCTTAAATACTGTCATGCCGCACTTGTTGTCTTTGACCACTTAGAGCTTTGACGCTTTGCGTCCGCATCTTCGGCTCAATCATGACAGTCCGCAATAGTTTCCAAGGTTCACAAGCAGGACGCATTTATGTTTCCTATTTGTGAACCGATACAACAGACGCTGAAAGCGTCAACCAGCCTGTCGCGATGCTCGCCTTGAATGCTACTAGCTCTTATGTGGTCATGATCCGCGAATGGGGACGGCATCGCCTTACACGCAGTCATCCTGGAGCCGTTAGGCGACGGGATCCATTCAAATCTTTTTTCGTTGCAAGCCCGCCTCTGAGCGGGTTTTATTGTCATTTGACGATAAATTCATTTATTCTTATATTTTACTTACAAATTTAAAATTGCATTTACTGCTAGTTTTTGAAAAAAGGAATAGGTTCATGAAAACTAGAGTGAAAAATAGCCTCGTTGCACTTGCAGCAACTGTTGGTGCTTTTTCTACAATGACTTGCCTTACGGCTTGCGAAGACTCGCTTACAGAAGCAAAGGGACAAACTTCCGTAGCCACTGTTAAGGAACTTGGAAAATGCGGCGATTCCAATGAAGGTGAATTTGTCTATGTCAAGGAAAAGTCCTCTGTCTATCTGTGCGCCGACAGCACCTGGAAGACCGTGAATGTTTCTGTTTCGGACGGTAAGGATGGCGCTGACGGAAAGGATGGTACCGACGGTAAAGATGGAAAAAACGGAACTGACGGTAAAGATGGCAAGAACGGAACGAATGGCGTTGATGGAAAAGACGGCAAGAATGGTGCCGATGGCAAGTCCTGTACGGTAAAAGAAATCAAGAATGGGTACAAGGTATTGTGCGGCGGCGATTCCGTTGGTGTCCTGTTGAATGGTAAGGACGGCAAAAACGGAGTCGATGGCAAGGATGGCAAAGATGGTGATAATGGCACAAGCTGTACCGTCAAGGAAAACAAGGACAAGAACGGCTTTGATTTAGTTTGTGGTGACAAAAAAGTCACGATTACGAACGGCAAGGATGGTAATGACGGCAAGCCGGGCGAGAACGGCGCATCGATTACGGGACCGCAGGGCGAAAGCTGTAAGGGCGATGCTCTTGAAAATGGCGACATCAAGATTACTTGTGGCGAAACCGAAGTTGGCGTACTCAAGAACGGAGCTGCAGGTACGGATGGTGCCAATGGCGAACCCGGAAAAAACTGCACTGTCAAGGAAAATGCCGAAAAGAATGGCTATGACTTGGAATGTGATGGCAAGGTTGTGACTGTGACAAACGGCACTTCGGGCGTGAATGGTGAATCATGCACAATCGCCGAAGACAAGGGCGGTGTCGTGACGCTGCAGTGTGGTGAAGGCGAAAACGTCAAGACCACTAAACTCTACAAGGCTATGTGCGGCTCTGTTCCGTATGATCCCGAAGTTAATACCTGCGTTGATCAAGCCGTTATGGGGAAATGTGGTGAAAAAACATATAACATAACAACTCAGTCCTGCAAAGATGACGACGTTTATGATCTCTGCGGAAAAGAATTGCTGGAATACAATCCGAACAGGGAAGTTTGCAAAGATGGGGTTGTTCTCAGCTTATGCGGAACGGAGACCTTTGATCCCGCTGTTTACGCTTGTGTATCGGGGATGATTTTTCCGCTTTGTGTAAATGAACCGTATAATCCGGAAATTCAGGAATGCGATGAAAAGACAGGCACGATTACAGACAAGGATGTTGAATATTGCGGCACGAAACCTTATGATCCGAACATCAAGTTCTGCGATAACCGTTCTGGCGAAAATGTCATTTATGGTATGGTTACTATAACAGCGAAGGATTATTCGGAAACCTGGATGACTGAGAACTTGAGAGCGAAAACCGATAAAGGAAGCGTTTGCCATCCGGATGATAATGACGCATGTACAAAATACGGCCGTTTCTATGTCTGGGATGCCATTATGTGGGAAAACGAAGATACTGGTGGTTATGAGGATCTTTGCCCGGATGGTTGGATATTGCCGAGCAAAGAACAGTTTATTGCCCTAGCGAATGTTTTCGATAACGAAAAACATACTGGTACAGCCTTGAAGTCCAGTAAAGATTGGGATGGTTCTAACGAATCTGGCCTTAATATTTTGCCGGCGGGTTATGTAGAAATCGAAAATGAAACGTATAAGTTTAGGAGTGGTTTAACTAGTTTTTGGACTCGTAATTATAGAGGAAAAAACACAGCATACTCCCTTGATGTTTTTCCTGGTCAAACCCCTCTGAATGTGACGGAAATTGATAAGGCAATTCCAGCTTTGGTCCGTTGCATTAAGAAAAAGACTAATAACTAACTCTTGAAAACACGGCCGCCCCAAACGGGACGGCCGATTTTTTTTGTTAAAAATGTTTGCTATTATTAAGATGTATGAATAAATTTGTTCTATTGTTAATATGTTTTGGGACGATATCGTCTTTGGCTGATGACTTTTCTCAAGACGAGTCGTATTACGACATTTTTTCTGGTGTTGTTTATGATACGGATCAGAGCCTAAATGATTTGTTTGATATGCAGGATGCTTCTTGCGAAGGCCTTCATACGGGAATTGTCGAGGATACACTGACTTCAAAATACAGACTTGTTTTTTCTGGTTCTAAAAATGCTTTAGATTGTTTTAAGTCAAAGGACAAATTTAACACATTGTTCAATTACACTTCGGGCGTGAATGAGGCTCAGTGTGTTTATGCGCGCATAGAAGAGGACATGACTGGTTTTTATCCGGTAGATTCCACAACTGATTCTTCAGTCATGGTTGTTGATTTTTATCGATCCAAGGGAGGTCTAGAGATTGTTGATTCTACGAGGACTATGGGACCGTTGGCGGATGCCCGAAATGCTTATGATTTTTTTGGGAAAAAGCATAATTCTCAGTTCTGTATGGAATCGCATGGCGATTATAAATTTGATGTTTCTGATTCGCTAAGCCTCCGTTCGAGTGGCGATACTTGGGTCTTTGTTAATGGAAAACTGGTAATTGATTTAGGTGGAAAGAATCTTGATACAACTGTAAATTTGTCTCTGAAGAGTCTTAATGAAAAGTTTGGAAATGATTTCTTGGTGGAAAATGAGCTGTATACGGTCAGTTTTTTCAGCTGTTATCGAGGAACGGAAAACATCTTTTTCGTAAAGCGTATGTTTGCAAATTCTTGGGTTCCCGGAATGCATTATCAAAAGGGAACGAAAAGTTGTTACCATATCCCGGCGAGTTGCGAATCTATAGTGAATGGTTGGATGTTTGTTGAGTTGTGCGAACTGCAAATTGACTTCCCGGATCCGCTTTCGATAGAATATTATTTAGAAACGACGGATAGCTCTTTTGTGGTCAAGTTGAAAAATGGTGAAGTGAACTATGGAGGGATTGATTTAACTGATCTGAATCGTCCTAAGTATAATCCTGATGTGATGCAAGGTTTGGAGCCTGGAAAATATCGACTGCATATAAGAATCGGTAAAGATGATGTTTATACAGATTCATTTGTGATAGGTTCTTCGGCTTTAAGCTCGCTGACTCCAGTGCGTAATTACAGGATTGTTGTGGATGGCTTGGATTTGCATCTTCTTGCGCCAAAAGCGTCTTTATATAGGTTGTTTGATATGCAAGGACGCGTGCTGGCTTATGGAAAAACGAATGAAAGTGAATTGTCAATTCGCTTGCCGCATAAGGGAGCTTTCTTGTTGTCTGTTGGTTCGCGCTTGCACCGCATTATGGCAAGATGAAAAATGGACAAGGCTGTTGCTAGCCTTGTCTTTGCGTTTAATTCCCGCAGGCGGAAATTATGCCTGGGGTAGGCGTGCCCGTACACCAGGAATCCGGTTCACCGCGCTTGTTCCACAGCCCGATGTTGAGCTGTGTACTTTTGCGGATGGCCGCTGCCGACGATCCGATGGGGAGCGGCGTCACGTGGAGCGTGTCGGCCTTGCCGTAATAGAGCGAATCGAGGACGTTCCCGTTGCACTGCAACACAATCGAGCCCGAAGTCTTGCCGAATGCGGGCATGCTTTCGGCGAACTTGTAGATTCCGGCGGGTTTTGCAGCTTCGCTACTGCCTACGACAAGCACTTCGTTTGGCGGGAGCGTTACGGTCGCTATTTCTGCCGCTCCGCTCACGTTCGAGGTCTTTCCGAGCGTGCATTTGTCCAATACGAGCGTGTCCGTGCTGCCGTTGTAGAATTCCACGAACGTGTACTGCGTAGAATCCTTGGGCTGCACAAAGAATTCGCTGACCACGATGTCGTTTGCCGCTGGCGCGCGCTTCATGGCGGGGAGCTGTAGCGATACCTGCAGGTTCACGTCCTTGGCAACTTCGATGGCGACCGCAATCTTGCTGCGGAGCGACTCGATCTGAAAGCTCGGAATGGGCGTGTTTTCGTCAAGCGTAAAGTTGTCTTCCATATTGAATATGGTCTTGCCGCTTTCGTCCTGCATCGAAATCGCGATATGGTATTCGCGGTCGAGCTTGAGATCGTCGCTGGTGAAGGTGACGTTGTCCGAATCGAACACCATAGGGTAGGTGAACGTCTCGCCATTGCTGGTGAGCTTCATTTCGCCCTTCTTGATGCCTGCCGGATTGCCGAACCCGATAGGGATCTTCACGTACACGAACCCGACAAGCGCGTGCATGGGAATTTTCAGGTTCACGGCGGCGCCAGCTTCAAGTGCGGTCGTGACTTCGCCTTCCTGCATCAGGGCCCCGTTGGCGTAGAGCTTGGCGTTAAAGACCCAGTCCTCGCCGGGGAACAGGTCCAGGTTGAACGACTTTTGGTCAATGGATTGCACGTAGTGGAACGTGTCTGCACCGAAGCAGTCCAGCACAAGGCTGTCGAGCAGCGGGGTCTCGGCGTATTCCACGCTAAGCGCTACGGATGCGGTTCCTCCGAGCTGGACGGTCGAGGTGGTTGCATCTGCTTTGGAATCACTGGAGCAGTTCCAAAGGGCGAGTGCAGTGAGTGCTGTAGCCGCACAGCGGCAGACGTGTTTTGTTGTGGTAGGACTCATATGACCTCCTGATTTTTGGGTGGGTCCTACTTACTTAACACGCTTTTACGGAATGTTTTTTCGGGAACTTTTTTGTAAAATTTTTATAAACGTTCTTTTGTCATGCCCGCCGCCTTTGTCATCCCGGACTCCGTTCCGGGAGGGCATCTCCCTATCGCCGCATATTACAGATGCAATTTACTTTTTCCGTTCTCGACGCGGTTGCCCTGGAGCTTTGCGGCGCAGGACTTGTCTTGCCGGAGAATCTTCACGAGGGCGCTTGGGCTAAGCCCGAATGCGGCTGCTGCGGCCTTGGTGTCTCCATTCTTGGTGGCCATGATGTCAAAGACGTGGGCCACAAACAGCGGAAACTGCGGATTGCTTGGCTGGATATGTCCGTTGCTGCCCGGGAATTTCATCTCGACTGCGGGAGGTTCTTCGCGGACGTTCAAGGCGAGAGCCATCTGCATGCGGTGCAGGGCATGAATCTTGTTCTCTTTTGCGCTTCGGCTCTCGGAAGACTTTATTTCTAAATTATATTGTTGTAACGAGAGATGGACTCCGGTATTGGTCTTGTTCCTGTGCTGGCCGCCGGGACCGCTGCCCTGGTAACCTTTCAGGGAACAGGCGCGTAAAAGTTCATCCAGATTCATTTTCAGGTAGGTATCGCGATGCATGTTCTGAAAAATAAAATTGTTCTAGCGCTTTTGTTGAGCGTGTTTGCGTTTATGGCGGGTTGTGCCGGTTCTTCGGGTAGCTCGTCCCAGGGATCCTCCGAAACGGCTGCCGTCCGTGATGCGAAGGTGAAGGCTCAAGAAGCGGACAAGCTTACGATGCTCGAAGAAATGTATGGACTTTTCAAGGAATCCGTTCGGAACCACGCCCCGTCCGATATTCTGCTGGGCTTCATGACGGATTCGTCGGAATACTGGCTCGATGAGCTGGAACGCCATGCCAAGACATACGATGCCGAGGCGATGGATACCTGCCAGTTCTACGAAGCTTACGCCATTGTGCTTTACAGGCTCTATGAACGTGAACACCTCTGGGAAGTTTCCGATTACCGTATGCTCTACTTGCTCCTCTACGGTAGCGAATTCCTGAACCTCGTGGATCACGTGAAGATGGGACCGTTCGAAGTCAAGAACGACCGCGGAAGCGTGGGCCTTGCCTCTAGCCCGAAGGTCCCGATCATGCTGTTTGCCTGGGACGATACCAAGTGGAAGCTGGACCTTGTCGAAACATTGCCGCTCATTACCAAGGGCACCGAGGCGACGGCCTCCAAGAAGAACTGGACGGGGGCAAAGCTTGCTCTCTACTGGCTCGACAAGAGGTACCATATGCAGTATTCGCGCTTGGATGAGTCTCTCTTTGAACCGATCGGTTTTTAACGGGTTTAAAACGGTATGAAGTTTGTACGTGATTTTTTGACGGTTTGTGCGGTTACGACGCTTTTGGCGGCTTCGTCCTGGGCCGCTCCCAAGGCTAATCCGGCGTCGGCTAAGTCGTCGACCAAGATTCTTGGCGCCGTCGAAGAAAAGAACGGTTTTGTCGGCGGTCGTCTTTTTGATGTCCTTGATTCTGTCGGTGGCACGGGAACGTGGATGGAATGGGACGTGAACGGTGTCCGTGATCCTTCCGTGATGAAAGTCCTTGATCCGCTTTTGAATTCGACGAACAAGCCGAAAATGGTCTGGCTGATTACCGAACGAGAAACGCCACTGCTCTCGGTGCTTTTGCCCAAGGGCCAAGGCGAAGTCATCGTCTTTTACGAACTTGGGAAGCTCGATGCAAAGCCTGTCCAGCTCAAACTCAACAAGGTCTTGACTCCCGATGTCGTATTCAGAGATTACAAACAAGTTTCTCCGACGGAATTTGTGCATCTGGATCGTCCGAACTTGAAAATTTCTGTTCTGGACAAACGAATTCGCTATACCTACGACAATCCCGACAAGACTCCTTTACGTTACGATGCCGATTTTGCGACCAAGACCATTGTCGAAAAGCATGCCGAAGTGAACGACTATCTCGGCTTTTTGAAGTACGAATACTCCATGATGCTGCGCGCCTTTGTGCAGTCGACTCGAGGCATTTTTAACTGGCAACCTTGGCATTGGTACATGGACAAGTGGAATTCCAAGTATATGATTACCCCGAAAGAAATCGAAATGATCCTTTCGAAAGGTTATCCGCCAGATTACATTACCATTTTCAAGGCCAAGGCTTCGGGGGGTGAGATGATCGAAATGCGTACCTCCGGCAACGGGTTCCTCGAAATGGTCATTACTAGACCTTAGTACCATTTGGCATTCCTGCCTTCGAGCAGGAATCTCCATTTTGGTTTTTTACTATTTTAGACTTTGTGAAGTCTATCATCAAAAAATTTCAGATTCTTTTTGTTGCCTGTGCAGCAGTTTCAAGTTTGGCGTCTTCTGTCATAGAAGATTCCAAGAAACATTTCATCCTTGATGACGAAGTGCTGAATTCGTCCAAGGAAGCCTGCGAAGACGGCTCGGGAATGCGCTTTTCGCCAGAAAATGCTTACTATGGCGATTCCAATGCCGTCCCTGTTCGCTTTTATCGTGTGGCGCTTCCGTCCAAGGCCAAGCCCTCTGTTGCGGTAACGGACAGTAAGCTCGTTCCCCTGGGGGCATCTCTTTGCAAGTCTGTTCCGGCGAAGTTCCTCCCGGTATCTGTGTCGGAACCTTTCTTGAAGGATAACTTGTGGATGGCGGACGTGGGCGTCCCTCTGTACGTCAAGTCCGGAAGTTCCGTATCGCTGCGCAAAAGCTTCCGCTTGAAGGTGGACTTTGCATCTACCGCTGCGGGAGGTCGTCATCCCGGCGCCCGTGCGCTGATGTTCGTATCGAATACGAAGGCTGCCTCTCAGTTTGGTATCGCCCGGAACTCGAATTCCGTATTGCGTCGTGAGGCGACTTCAGAAATTGACGGTGTCGTGAAAATTGCCGAATTCGTCCTTGGCGAGCAGAAAATGGACAAGTCCAATATGGCGACCTTCAGCGAAGACGGCCAGTATGCGGTGGACTACGTGAAGATCGTTAACTCCCTTGTCGAGTCCAAGCGTGACACGTCCGTGCTGCATGGGATTCCCATAGAAAAAATCTGCGTGTATGGCGCTGCCCCGGATACGCTTTCTGATATGGCTCCAGGAGCAAGGCTCCGCAATCCGAACCAGGTCTTTGAACTGCCGATCAGGGTGTACGACAAGAACTCCAACAAGATTTTTGACAAGGGTGACTCCATCTACTTCGTCGGTTACGGAAGTGCCTTCTGGAAACGTTCCGATTACGATTCCCTGTCGGTATCCGCCAGGAAGAAGAATATGAACTACTACCATTCATATTCGCCGTATTCCTTCTTCCAGAATTTCATTCTGGGTTATAAGGAAGTGGGGACGGGTCTCCGTCTTGAAACGCTGGATTCGCCCAAGTCTACGCCCAAGGATATTGAATGGTTTAGGTATGTCCGTGCCGAAAAGGACTTGATGCTCATCGATACATATTTCGGCAAGACTCAAGACTGGGAACAGTCGACCGGCAAGGAATGGTTCTGGAAGTGGCACTCTAGGTCCGAGACGACCGTCCTTCTTCCTTCGGAACTGAAGTTCTCTACGACAACGGACTTGCCGGGCATGGTCTCGAACGAGAACGGCTTTGTTGAACTTTCTTATTTCCAGTACCGTTCGACCAACTCGACAGGGAATGTGGACCAGTCTGTTAACGCCTTGTTCTCGACAAGCGATTATACGTATGCCGCGAGAATGACGCCTATCCGCTATTCGATGAAGGTGAACGGAGAAACGCAGGACTGGAGCAGCGGACTTCTGTTGCCTGCCGGTAACTTCGGTCTCTCGTTTACGTCGTTGAAGGAATCGGGTAACGAATACGAACTCACTATGCTTCCGAACCAGCTGCAGTACGACCGCTTTGACGGATACACCGTGGCGTACCAGTGGGATCCGTCCAAGGTGACTATTGATTCGGCAGAATGGATGTTGCCTGGCTTTGCTACGGGAGTCGTGCGCATTCCAGTGGGCAAGGACTCGGACCTCCGCTTGATGAAGTTCAAGGACTTTAAGCCTGTTGGCCTTTTGAAGATTACGGACGGATATGCTGTCGACAGCATCGGCTCGAACGAAGATGTCCGTTATATGATCTACCGCGATACGGATAGACGAAACGCATTTAGCGTCAAGGGCATTCCTGAGCCTTCCCAGAATGCGGTCCAGAAGCTTTCGCAGATTTCTTCGAAGACGGAATACCTGATCATCACTCCCGAAGAATTTTTGGCGCCTGCGGAATCCCTTGCAACGTTCCGTTCTAGCAACAAGGCCGCAAACCCGCTGGTGACTGCCGTAGTTGCTGCCGAGAACATTTATAGGCACTATACAGGTGGTGCGATGTCGCCTGTGGCTATCAGAAACTATATCGCGTATGCCCGTAGCGTTTGCCCGGACTTGCGCTTTGTGCTGCTTGCGGGTGCCGGTCATTTTGACTACCGCGACATCAACGGAAAATTCGGCAAGATTTATATCCCGCCGTTCGAAAAGGAATTGGCCGCGACCGAAGACTTCTTTGCCGTCCTCGACTCCGGAGAAGTTGTTCGTGATGTGTCCGGTTATGATGTCGATGTCGCTCTTGGACGTATTCCGGTTTCGTCTGTTTCTGAATTCTACGATTACATTGAAAAGGCGAAGGATTACGATCAGGTGGGGCGCTTCAATCACGGGGACTGGAAATCGACATTGCTCTTTGTCGCCGATGACGCCCGCAATGGATCAGAACAGGACGGCATCTTGCATACCGTTTCTCAGGAAAATTTGGCCAATGCGGTCGATTCCATGGCCGAATCCCTTGGCTACAGATGGAACATGAAGAAGGTGTACCTGTTGAATTACGAGTACGATGCCGCAGGTCAAAAGCATGAGGCTGCCGATGACTTTATGAACATCCTGAACCAGGGCGCATTGATGACGACGTACTTTGGTCATGGTTCCAAGGTGGCGTGGGCATCTGAAGGCCTTCTGAAGGTCTCGTATACGTCCAAGCTTTCCAATAAGTCTAAGTACACGGTGCTGAATTCGTTTGCCTGCTCTGTCGGTCGATTTGACGAAGGCAATACGAAGTCCATCTCGGAAGAATTTGTGCTGACTCCTGATGGTGGCGCCATTGTTGCCGTTGCCGCAACTCGTGAGACGTTTGGCAACCATAACGAAACCTTTGCAAAGAACTATGTGAACCGTGCGCTGCTCGTGAACGGCAATTATCTCGGCGTGGCGTATATGATGGCGAAGGACAATGTCTTCAAGGTCGAACCCAAGGACAGGAAGCGTGCAGTCCAGAACTCAGAACTGTACGTGTACATGGGCGAGCCTGTTATCCAGATGCCTTTTGCCGATTACAAGATTTCGATGGATTCTCCTGTGGATTCCATCCAGGCTCTGGACAAGATGAAACTGTCTGGAACGGTTTCGGGACTTTCGACAGGGAATGTGGCTCTCGTTCTCAGGGAAGGTCGCTATACGAAGCGCCTTGCGTTACAGACGTCTGCAAACGATTCCATCAACGTTCCTTACGATGGTGCCTTGATCTATTCCGAAGTTGTCCCGGTGAACGGTGGACGCTTTGAAACGGAATTCGTGACACCAAAAAAGTTGAACTTTGGCGATTCTCTTGCGGAACTGCGTGCCTGGGCGTATTCGTCGGACGAAGTGCCGGTTGGACGCTTCCTCGAAAAGAACATCAGGATCTCGGGCGTGTCCAGCTATGCGGATTCATTGAACGACAAGACTCCGCCGACCATCAAGATCCAGTCGTGCTATGCAGGGGCAGCCTCCTCCTTTGCCGATAATCAGTATGTCAAGCTGCCGTCACCGGCTTGCCTGCAGATTGTCGTCGAAGACGAAACGGCTTTGGATTACCGTGAACAGCCGGACGAAGGCATCACGTTTGAAATGGTCGGAATCGAGGATCCCTACCATCCGGCGCCGTTCCTGGAACAGTCTTCCAAGCGTGCTGTGGCCCGTAAGTCGATGGCTATCGAATCGTATCCGCCGGGAGATTACGTCTTTAAGGTGCGCGCCCAGGATGTGCTTGGAAACGTATCTACAAAGCAGATCAACCTCCAGATTACGGAGGCTGTGCAGTCTGGACTTTCGGACGTGTTCAATGCCCCGAATCCGATGGGCAAGAAGGGAACGACGTTCTACTTCAAGAATCTCGCGGACTCCCAGGATTCCAAGGTGACCATATTCATTTACAATCAGAACGGAAGGATTGTGAAGGTCTTGAAGGACGCCAAGTCGGGTGTCACCCGTTGGGATGGCAAGGACAATTACGGGCGTCTGCTGGCTAATGGTCTGTACCACTATGTTGTCCGCAGCGAAGTGACGACGACGAATGCCGAAACGAAAAAATCTAAAACAAAAACTTGGACTAAAAAACAAAAACTGTTGATTTCGAGGTAAATAATGGAATTACGTGAAAAACCGGGGAAGGTGCAGAAGCTCTTGGAACTTTCCCTCCGCTTTCGCTTGATTTTTGTGGTTTTGATGGTGGCTTTTGCCGTTGCCTTCTTGGCGACCGGCTGGCAGCAGATGGGCTCCTTGCCGCTTGGCGCTTCTGAAGCGCTTGGCATGTGGGTGGCCGGTTTTACGACGGTTGTATCGGCGTGGAATGCGGCTCAGTATCTGTTCGTGGCTGCTCTTTCGATGATCGTGCTTTACTTCGTCTTTGGCGGGGTGCGTGGCGGTTTCGGTGGATTGCTCGCCTTGCTTGCCTTTGTGGGCTCGCTGTTCGCTTTGGGTGGCGACGAAGACATGCTCATCATTTTCTTTGCCTCTTTTGCCGGGCTTGCCCTTTTGTTCTTGCTTTTTGTCAAGTGGAGCGTTGCTTGTGCCTTGTTCCCGTTTGCTTTGGCCTGGCTTTTGATGACCGGCTTTTTGGGCTGGTTCCCGCTGATGATCGGGAAGGCCTGGCTTATGTGGGCGGTACTTAGCGCTGTCGGTTTTTCGAGCGTTGTTGCCTGTGCGCTTGTGGCAGGCAAGGAACTTGGCGAAGGCGCTCCACAGGCTGGTGCGCTTGTGAAGGCCGGCAAAAAGATGCTTGCTCCGGTTTTGATCGCTTCGCTTTTGGCCCTTTCGGCTTTGGTGGTCGATATGGGTGGTGCCGTTGACGGAAAGAAGATCGGCAGTGCCGCCATTCTTTGGGTATCGTTCAATGTGTGGTTCTTTGGATTTACCTTCGGGACGATGTCGTTTGCTCCGTGGGAACGCCTCCGTGCCGGTTCCCGCCGCGTCAAGATGAGCGACAAGAAAAAGAGTCCTTCCAAGAAGAAAAAGTAGTAGGAAGTAGACGGTAGGAAGTAGGCAGTGAATGTCTACTTGTCATCCCGGCCTCCTTTGTCACCCCGGACTTGTTCCGGGATCGCCTTTTTCGTCATTTACGATTATGTCAAAAGCGTCCCGAGCAGTTTGCTCGGGACGCTTGTTGTTGGAGTGTGGATGTATTAAGTTCTTTAGAGCTGTAGGCCGTTTTCGTTTGGCTCTCGCTCTTACACTAATAAGTTAGATAGTTTTAAAAAGAAAAGCCCTACTTTCGTAGGGCTTTTTATGGATAAAAAATCCATGTTGAGAAATGGTGTTGAGAAAGTCTGCACGCTCGGCTTACGCCACGTGGCACTACTTCGTAGTGCGTGTTGCTTCGCCTCGGATATAGAAACATGCTAGCATGTTTCTGCATCGCTCGGCTTACGCAACATTCATACTCTGCTCTCTGATGCACTCGATTTCGTTCTTGAGTTCGATGGCGAGGGCGGCGATGTCGGCGTTCTGGCACTTGGTGCCGAGCGTATTTGCTTCGCGGCCCATCTCCTGCAAGATGAATCCGAGGTTCTTGCCCTGGGCGCCACCCTTGGCGAGTGCGTCGAGGAACAGCTTGTTGTGGCTGCGGAAACGCGTGATCTCTTCGTGGATGTCGAGCTTGTCGGCCATGATGCAGGCTTCCTGCAGCAGGCGCACGTCGTCGATTTCGGAGTCCTTCATGAGCGTGTTGATGCGTTCGCGGAACTTGACCTTCCACGTTTCGATGCGTTGCGGGTCGAGGACTTCGATCTTGTCGATGACTTCGTTCAGGTGAAGCACGCGGCGAGTGAGGTCGGCGGCGAGGTTCGCGCCTTCCTTTTCGCGCATAGCGATGACACCGTCCAAGGCCTTGTCGAGTTCTGCCTTCAAGTGCTTTTCCCAGACTTCGTTGTCGTCGTTGCCGTCCGTAAATTGCAATACGTCAGGAATGGCGAGTACGTGTTCAAGCTTGATTTCGCCGGCAATGCCGTACTTTTTCTGCATTTCCTTCGTGATTTCGACGAACTTGGAGACTGCGGCTTCGTTGTAGCAGACGGGAATGTTCCCGGCGTTGCCTGCACCAAGCGTAATCGACAAGTTCACGGAACCGCGGACGAGTTTGTCCTTAATCTGTGCCTTGAAGTCGTTTTCGAGGTAGGCAAAGTTCTTGGGAATCTTGCTCGAAATTTCGAGAAAGCGGCTGTTCACGCTGCGGACTTCGATGACGCACGTGATTCCTTGCAATGTGGATTCGCTCTTTCCGAATCCTGTCATGGAAATGATGTACATACTAAACCTTGCTGATCGTCGCAATGACGTGTTCTGTGCCAAAGTTAGAAAGACCGATGGCCGTCAGGAACTTGCTTATCTTGTGGTTGCTCTGGAAGTGTATGTTTTCAATCTTGAAGCCTTCCTTATGGCACAAGGTGTAGAAGTCCTTTACCGTAAGCAGGCGGATGTTCGGCGTGTTGTACCATTCGTAGGGGAGTTCCTTCGAAATGGGCATGCGACCGTGAAGCATCAGGCTTCCGCGAGCAGACCAGTGCCCAAAATTCGGGAACGTCACGATGACGCGCTTGGCCACGCGCAAAAGTTCGTTCAAAAGGGCTACCGGGTCACGGATTTCCTGAATGGTGCGGTTGATGATGGCGTAATCAAAGCTTCCGTCCTTGATGTCCTTGAGACCGCTTTCGTCCAGGTCGCGCTGGATAACTTGTACGTCGTTCTCAAGGCAGTCGAGAATGCCCTTGATGTTCTTTTCGATGCCAAAACCCGTGACGTTCTTCTTGCGGATAAGGTAATCCAGAAGGTCGCCGCTGCCGCAACCGAGATCGAGTACGTGGCTCCCTTCCTTCACGAGCTTGCCGAGGAGGTTGAAGTCGCTCTGGTTGTGGAACACGGGGACGGCTTGCGTTCCGTTCTGTGGAATGATCTTGGAATCGAGGAAACGACCCACGGCCTTGCCGAGTTCGCCGACTTCGATCAAGAATCCGTCGTGGCCGAACTGCGTGTCGAGTTCGAGGCTTGTGACGGTCTTGCCGACGTTCAGAAGGGCGCTCGTGATGCGGCGGCTTTCGTGCGGTGGAAATAGCCAGTCCGTCGAAAGGTTTACGTTCAAGACTTCGGCCTTGATGTCCTTGAAGGCGTTTTCGATGCTGCCGTATTCGGTTTCAAGGTCAAAGGCGTCTGTCGCGTGGGCGATGTGCAAGTAGCTGTTTGCGTCAAAGCGGTCGACGAACTTTGTTCCTTGATAACGTAAGTAGCTTTCGATAGGCAGATCCAGGTCGTACGGAGTCGAGTAGGTGACGGCGTGGTTCCTGTTTTCCTGATCCTGGGCGCGCTTGAACTTCTTCTCCATGCCGACGGCGGAGAGGTAGGTGATGTGCGCCAGCTTGCGGGCGTTCGCAAGGCCGATGTCCGGGCGTGTCATGCCGTCTTCGTAGTAGTCGCCACCGTGGAAGTTCGGATCCTGCGTGATGACGTCGCGTGCAACGACTTCAAATCCGAGTGCCTGGCTCGAGAATCTGGGAGAGCTTGCGATGACGATGATGCGCTTGACCTGTTCCGGGTAGTAGATGGCCCACTTCATGGCCTGGAAGCCACCCATGGATCCACCGATGACGCTGTAGAATTCCTTGATGCCGAGGCTGTCGGCAAGTTCCTTCTGGGCGTGTACCATGTCTCCTATCGTGATGGTAGGGAACGTGCTGCCGTAAGGCTTGCCCGTGCGCGGGTTGATCGTTGCCGGGCCCGTGGAGCCCTTGCATCCGCCGAGGATGTTGCTGCAAACTACAAAGAATCTGTCTGTATCGATAGCCTTGCCCGGTCCGATGAGTTCGTCCCACCAGCCGGGTTTCTTGTCATTTTCGGTGTACCAGCCGGCAGCGTGAGCGTCGGCGGTCAACGGCGAACAGACCCACACGGCGTTATCACCGGCGGAGTTCAGCGTGCCATAGGTCTCGTAACGGAGGGTGAGGGCGGGGAGCGTCTTGCCGCTTTCCAACAAAAAGCCTTTTTCACCGTAATCCTTGTTAAAATCCTTTGGGACAACGGGACCAAACGATTTATGCAAATATTCACTCATACGCATAAAAAATAGTAA
>JBGVAT010000182.1:0-44626 GCA_045224895.1 Fibrobacter sp. | reverse complement strand
CGGTAACGTGATGCGTGAAGCTACTCTCGAAACTGGCGCTAAGGTGATGATTCCGCTCTTCATCGAAAACAACACCAAGATCCGCGTGGATACCCGCGACGGTTCTTACCTCGAACGCGCTAAGTAATAAGACCGCTCGGCTCTTATGTAAGGCGGGGACTCCGTCTTCGCCTCGCTCTCGCAACCACGCTCGGTTAATACCGGGCGTTTGTTGCTCACGGTAATTTTAGCACGTCATTGCGAGCCGAAGGCGAAGCAATCCATTGTTTTGCAAAATACTTTTAGAAATGCTCTTGGCTTCGGCTGAGGGCTTTTTTTGTATGTAGGGGGAAGAATCCCCCTCGCTGCAACCGCCTATGGCGTTTTTCGCTACCCCCACTGCGGGCGCTCGCCGCCCCGCAACGCCCCGGCATAGCGTGGAAAATTGTATATTTTGTCCGAAATTCGTTTTAATGGGGCGTTTTGTGGCTTTGAAAAAATCAAAATGTATTATAGCTTTGGCTATCTCCAGCTTCCTTTTTTTTGCTGCATGCGATGACGACAGCAGCTCTTCCCCTGTTGCCCCGAGCGACAGCGAAGTGTCCAGTAGTAGCATTGCCTTGGCGAATTCCTCATCCTCCGTTATGAGTTCTTCCTCAGTCATTCCGGGCGCCGATCCGGAATCCAGCAGTAGCATCGCCTTGGCGAATTCCTCATCCTCCGTCATGAGTTCTTCCTCAGTCATTCCGGGCGCCGACCCGGAATCCAGTAGTAGCATTGATTCGGCGAATTCCTCATCCTCCGTCATTCCGAGCGATAGCGAGGAATCCAGTAGCAGCACTGGAGAGGCTGCCTCTAGCAGTTCATCTGTTGAGTCGAATTGTTCTGCTCTTTTAGAGGGAGAGGGCGGCTGGAGCAGGGATGTCCCTAAAGAATGTCGCTTCAACCCAGACATCACTTACGGCACCATGACCGACACCCGCGACAAGAAGGTCTACAAGACCATCAAGATTGGTGACCAGACCTGGATGGCCGAAAACCTGAACTACGCCGACAGCGTGACTACCAAGAGCCTGCAGAATCGCAGCTGGTGCTATAATAACGTTGCTGCCAACTGTGCCGTGGCCGGTCGCCTTTATACCTGGGGGGCGGCGATTGACTCGGTGAAGCTCGCGACCGATGCCGACAACCCGCAGGATTGCGGTTATGGCATGACCTGCACGCTCCCGGCGAAGGTGCAGGGCATTTGCCCCGAAGGCTGGCACTTGCCGACCAATGCCGAGTGGGAAACCCTGTTTACCGAAGTGGGCGGAAGCTCAACTGCCGGCAAGATTTTCAAGTCGCAGACAGGATGGTGCAATAATGGTAACGGTACGGATGGCGTGGGCTTTTCTGCGCTGCCTGTCGGCTACAGGCACAACAAAGGCTGGTTCTACTATGATTGCAACGACGCCTACTTCTGGAGTGCCACTGAACTCGATGCCATCAATGCCTACCGCATGGACCTGACCTACCACTACGAGTTTGCGCACCTGTACTACAGCCTCAAGAATGTCGGGTTTTCAGTTCGTTGTCTCCAGGACTAGTTTCATTTAATGCAGCTAGTTGCGTGACGATGTAATAACCTGTCTACTTCCTACTGCCTACATCCTACTGCGCTTCTAAATACTCTCGCGACTTCATCCGGGTTGTCGCTCTTGAGCCAGCTTAACGTTTCTGTGCCGCGGTAGCTCCAGGCAAAAATGTTCTTGATGCCTGCGGCTCGGCTTTCGGCGACGGCGATGGCGAGGTCGTTTTCGCGTCCCGCTTCAATCTGGTAAGCCTTGATCCACATCTGTACGGACTTGCCGTAACGGTTTGCAACTTCGACGAGCTTGTTCGCAGTTTCTCGGTACTTCTCGCGGACCCATTCTTCGCTTGCGCCACGTTCCCAGTACGGATCGCTTGCAATTTCGTCGACGGCTTCGAGACGCGCGACACGACCCCAGTCGTCGAGCCCCGCCGGGAACCACGGCGGGAGCATGCAAACGCAGTTGCGTTTGCCGCGCGCTTTGACGTCCTTCGTCATTTCGTCCAAGAAATCGATGAGGCTTTCTTCGCGAAACTGCTTTACGTCATCCGTAAGCTCGGCGGGCATCTCGTACCCAAACTTTGAGTGGAACTTGGCGCGGCACTTTTCGCAGCGGCAACTCCAGTTGCTAAGCCCGCCTTTCTCAAAGTAAAAGTGTGGTTCGTCCCAGAAAATCGTGGAGACGTCCGTATCGCAAACGGTCGCAATCCACTTGTGCATGTAGGCGCGGAATTCCGGGTGGTTCGGGCAGGCGGCGACCTTCGGCTTTCCGTCGAGAGCGACCTGGCACATATCGTGATTCCTGGCCGTGAGTTCAGAATAGGCTTCACCGCCAAAGACTCTGCCCACGCCCCACGGGTTCACATAGACGCAAAGACCCATGGCAGCAGACTCGTTCACGATCTGCTTCATGGTGTCGTAGTAGTATTGCAAATCTTCTTCGCTCCACGTGTGGAGGACGGCGTTGAATCCCGCTTCTTTGATGTGGGTAAGGTCAACGAGAGCGAGCTTCGGGGAGCGCACTCCAAAATAACTAACACCTTTTATCACGGTTAAAAACCTCTGTTTAAAAACCCCTGAAGGTCTTGTTGCCGGTCCACTTGGCCCATTGGGGGCAGCCGTTCTTGTGCAAGACGTTCTCGAGCGTGGCGCTCCATTCATCTTCGCTTACCGGGCGTCTGATCCAGAAGGTGCTGTCCGCGATGGAATCTTCGGGGAGCGGCATGTCGTCCGGAATGATTTCGATAATCCACGATTCCGGAATTGCGTTGTGGAGTTCCTTGCTGAATGCAAGATTCTTCTCGGTGGCGTGGTCCGCGTGGTCAAAAATGATGAGAGACGGGGATTGCCCGATGATCAGTGCGGATTCCAGAAGGCTCTGGGCGCTTTCGATGGAATTGCACGTGTAGAGGGTGGATTCTTCTGCCAGGTTCCCATGCTCTAACAGCCAGCGGAATGTCCACTGGTTCAGTTTGTCAAGGCTGCCGGGCGACGATGGCGTTATGAAAAAAATGTGTCCCACGGCGTAAAGTATAGAAAGTTTATTGTTAAATTATTGGGTGAAAAATAGATTTCCCCTGGAAAAAGAATATGAATTTCCCCGATCTTGGCGAATTTAGGTTTATAAGCAAATTATTGGAGGGGGCGCATCCGCTAAAAAAGGATTCTCCATTGCACCGTAGTTGGCTTTCGGCTGGGGATGACTGCGCCATCTTTGACGGCTGGCTTGTGACCAAGGACCTCTCGGTCGAAAATACGCACTTTAGGCTGGACTGGTCGAGTCCGGAGCAGGCGGTCGAGAAGCACATTGTGTCCAACGTATCGGACATATCTTCGATGGGCGGTCGGCCCCGCATTGCTCTGTTTGGACTTTGCCTGAACAAGTCCTGGAACGAAGAAACTTGTAACCGCATTGCAGCTGCCGTTTCGCAAGGCTTTGCCAGAAGAGGAATTACGTTGATCGGCGGTGATACGGTTGCTGGCGAGGTGGGGATGTTTTCGACGACGCTCCTCGGAACGACTGATGGCGAGGCGACGCTTCTCCGCAGCGGAGCCAAACCGGGTGACCGCGTCTATGTGGGCGGAACGCTCGGAAAGTCCGATGCGGGACTTTGGCTTTTGATGAACCATCCGGAGGAATCTTCGCGTTTCCAGAGGCTTGTCGATTATCATCTGGCTCCGCGGATTTGCGAGGACATGGGGGTGCAGTTGGTGAAAAATGGGGTGCGAGGCGCCTGCATGGACATCAGCGACGGACTCAGTTCCGAATTGAACCATCTGGCACTTTCGTCGGGCGTTTCTATGGAAATTGACGAGAAAAAACTCCCGATAGACGGTGATGTCCTTGAAATGTGCGAGTATTTTGGGCTATCACCCCTGAAATTTGCGTTAAATGGCGGTGAAGAATACGAACTCTTATTTACGGGAAATCTTACAAAAAGTATACTTGATGAAAAATTCCCCAACCAAGACGAAATTTTTGAGATTGGTTCGGTTTATGATGGTTCTGGTGTATATTTAAATAAGCCAGATGGTGGAAGGATAATTTTAAACGCACAGGCGTGGTCGCATATATGAAAGAATCGAGTGGTTTAGGACAGTTGCTGGTTCGTGTTAACCTGATTAACGAAGACCAGCTCAAGTACGCTGAGGACGAAGTCAAGTACCAGGCGCAGCAGGGCAAGAAGGTTACCCTGGTGCAGATCCTTGTCAAGGCAGGGATGGTTAAGCGCGAAACTCTGACGGACATTCTGGGTGTCCAGATGCAGAGTGTCACTAAAAAGCGCATTGGTGAAATGCTTTTGGACCAGGGGTTCATTACCCAGGACCAGTTGAACGAAGCTCTCGAAAAGCAGAAGACCTCGGGCGGCAAGCGTCTTGGCCGTGTGCTTGTCGATTTGAAGTTCATCGACGAGAAAAAGCTCACCGACATTCTGTGCTGCCAGTTCGAAGTTCCTTACGTCAAGCTCGATTCCATCCGTCTCGACGAAAAAGTCTATGAATTTATCTCCGAAGACCAGTGCAAGGCGAACAAGATTGTCCCGCTCTATGTGACGAAGGACGCTCGCCAGGCTCTCGTGGTCGCTATGGCGGACCCGACGAATGTGCGCCTCAGGGACTCCATCAAGTTCAAGGTCAAGCGCAACGTCGATGTGGTCATGGCATCCGAACAGGACATCAAGAAGACCATCGATACGCTTTTTGCGGGCCACGGCCCTGCCGAAGAATCCCTTGCCGAACTTATCGGTTCTTCTAACGATGATGAGCTCGAAACCGTCGAACGCGGTCAGGGCGGTAGCGACGAACCAGAACTCTCTGACGAAGAAGGCCGCCAGGTCGTGAAGATCGTGACGACCTTGATCCATGAAGCCATTGCCCGTCACGCATCCGATATTCACCTGGAACCGCAAGAGACGTTCCTCAAGTTGCGCTACCGTATTGACGGTGACTTGCAGGTGATGTCCCCGATTCCGGCTCGACTCATGCCGCAGATCCTTTCGCGTATCAAGCTTTTGTCCAAAATGGACATTGCAGAAAAGCGTAAACCGTTGGACGGCCGTTTCACGGTGCGTTACAAGGGGTCCGAAGTTGACCTTCGTGTGAGCTCGTTCCCGATATCGCTCCGTAAGCGCGGCGTCTGCGAAAAGATCGTTATGCGTATTTTGGACCCGAACTCGGGTCAGTTCCCGCTCAAGGAAATGGGCTTTGACCCGCGCGTGCTCAAGCAGTTTATCGATGCGATTAATGCCCCGAACGGCATTGTGCTGGTGACCGGTCCTACGGGTTCCGGTAAGTCTACGACGCTTTATGCTTCTATTCGTGAAATTCTTGACTCGACGATTAACATCTCGACGATGGAAGACCCGGTGGAATTGAATATTGATGGTGTGAACCAAGGTCAGATCAACAATGCCGCAGGCTTTACTTTTGCGGCGGGCATTCGTGCCTTGCTCCGTCAGGACCCGGATGTGATTATGATCGGTGAAATGCGTGACCAAGAAACCTCGACGATGGCTATCGAAGCTGCTTTGACGGGTCACTTGGTCTTCAGTACGCTCCATACGAACGATGCTGCCGGTGCATTCCCTCGTTTGCTCGAAATGGGACTGGAACCGTTCCTTGTGTCTACGGCTATTAAGGGAGTGTTGGCCCAGCGACTTGTTCGCCGCATTTGCAAGAACTGCAAGGAACCGGTCGAAATCTCGCAGGAACTCCGCGAAGAACTCCACCTCTCGCCGGACATGCAGTTCTACCATGGCCGTGGTTGCGAAAAGTGCGATGGTTCGGGCTTCAAGGGCCGTTGCGGTATTTACGAATTCCTCGTGCCGAACGAAGCTGTGCGTAACCTCGTCATCAAGCGCGCTTCCGGTGACGAAATCAAGCGCGAAGCCATCAAGTCTTGCGAAATGATTACGCTTCGTATGGACGGCATCAACAAGGCGCTCCAAGGTCTTACGACTTTGGAACAGGCTGTCGGTGCATCTACCGCCGACGAATAAAGAACTTTGTAAAAGGTTATTCTATCGGGTTGACTGCTTTTTTGGCGGTCAACCTTTTTTTGACCCTGTTGTAAAGGGAGCTGACTCCGCTCCAGAAAAGTGATACCAGGACGGAGGCGAGGTAGGTCGATGCGATGAGGAGCAACAGCGAGAGAACCGCAATTCTCGGGGCGGTCACGAATGCCGCCAATAGACCGAAATAGTAACAGAAGAACGGATGGATTAGCCACATTGACGTGCTTTCCTTGCCCATCTGGACGAACGCATTCTTGATGACCTTGACGCGGTTCAGAAGGTCGATGCTTGCGACGGTCAGTACGGGGATGAAGAAAATGTCGAACGTGTCGCCGATTTCGCATTGCCTGAGGTAGATCACGGTGGCCCAGGCGGCGATGTCGGTGAATGGGTTCAAGAGCTTGTTTGCCTTTGCTGCTTCGCTAAAACGGTCCAAAAGTCCGTTCCTGGCCGTGACTGCACCCATCCAGAAGCAGGCGGCATAGGGGGCGATTTGGCAGAAAAACTTGACGTAGAGGAAGTTGTTGCCGGGAACGCCGATCGTTGTTGAGGTGCGGAGTCCGGGGAAAATGTTTGCAAAGAGCAGGGAAACTAAGATGACGATGAGGATGTTCGTTTTGGCGGAATAGCGGTCGATGATGGCTCTGATGATCGGGAAGGTCACCAAGGCAAAAGCGTAGCTGATGAGGAACCACCATTCTCTATTGTAAGTCGATGTGAATCCGAAAAAGTTCGAAATGAGTTCCCTGGTTGAAAAATTGGCAAAGCGGGTGTAAATGAACGGATCGGTGCAGTAGGCGGCTTGTGTCGAAAAGAACAGGAAACCGATGGGGACGAAAATGAGGAAAACCTTCCAGTAGGCAAAATAGAGCTTCTTGAGCCTCCCGACGATGTCATAGGGCTTGCCGTAGCTGCTTTTGTAGACTCCGTATCCGCCAAAGAAGAAGAACATCGGAACGCAAATTTTTCCAAAGATGCCAAAGAACTGGAGGGACGTCGCGTTGAATACGGTGAAAATGTAGGTGAGCGGTTCACCTGCAAGGCGGTTCGGGAAAAACCAAAGGTGGTGCATGAGCATGCAGATGATGGCGATGCACTTCATGACTCTGGTGTCGTCGGGGGTCAAATAGTTGTCGATCTTGTCTTTGGTCATTTTGAATCTTTTTTGGAGTTGGTTGTTGAATTATAGAAATTATGTGGGATGGGTCTCTCGTTTTTGGTGTTTTTTGGCGGTTTGGGTGGCTTGTTTTGACAGTACCATTTACTATATTGCTCATCCGTATATCGAATGGAGTGCCTAATGCCCAATGTTGTGGATAATGCTGTTTTAGATCGAGAACTGAATGCCGAACAGGCGGCCGCTGCAAAGAAAATCAACGGTCCGATGCTGATTCTTGCCGGTGCAGGTTCGGGAAAGACGCGCTGCATTACCTACAAGATTGCCCATCTGGTCTCGCACCACTGTGTGGAATCCAACCGCGTTCTGGCGGTAACGTTTACGAACAAGGCCGCTCGTGAAATGAAGGAACGTATCCAGAAACTTCTGGATAGCCGTTTGCCGTTTATGTGGATGGGAACGTTCCACTCCGTGTGCCTCAAGCTTTTGAAGCTTTGCCTCGCAAAGGATTTTGTCATCAAGGAGCTTGGCGGCAAGTGGTTCGATGCGAACTTTTCCATTTATGATGATGACGACCAGAAGCGTATCCTCAAGGAAATCTTGAAGGATGACCTGGGCGACGATTACGATGCCGCCGAACTGAAAAAGGTCCATGGCGCAATTTCGCGTTACAAGAATACGATTATCTACAAGGGCGACAAGGCTGTTTTGCAGACTCCGGACATCGCGGCTCTGAATGCCGAGTTTGGGGATCAGGAACGCAATGCCCGTTATTATGCGGCTTACCAGAAAAAGCTTTCGGAGTCAAATGCCATGGACTTCGACGACTTGCTTTTCAATACGGTCAAGATGTTGCAGATGGTGCCGGAACTCGTTCGGCAGCTGAGACGCCAGTTCCAGTATGTCGTTGTCGACGAATACCAGGACACGAACGACGTCCAGTACGAACTTTTGAAGTTGCTCATCAATCCCGAAACGAAGAACGTGACGGTGGTGGGTGATGACGACCAGAGCATTTACGGCTGGCGTGGTGCGAACATCAAGATTATCCGCAACTTCCACCGCGATTTTGCTCCGGTGACGATTGTCAAGCTCGAACGCAACTACCGCTCGACCGCAAACATCGTTAAGGGCGCCGGTTCCGTGATTGCCCATAACGTCCGCCCGCAAGAAATGCAGAAGAATGTGTTCTCCAAGGAAGAGGCGGGCGAACTCATTCACGTGCGCTATTTCGAGGATGACCGTTCCGAAGCTTCGAACATTGCAAAGACGATTGCGCAGGCCGGTCCTGATTTTTACGCGAAGACGGCCGTGTTCTACCGTACCAACGCCCAGTCCCGTTTGCTCGAAAAGGCGTTGAACGACTTGCGAATTCCGTCGGTGATTTTTGGCGGCACAAGGTTCTGGGACCGCAAGGAAATCAAGGATATTTTGGCTTACCTGCGCGTGCTTGCGAACGAAAAAGACGATGCCGCCTACTTGCGCGTCATCAATACGCCGCCGCGTGCCATCGGCAAGACGACCGTCGAAGGCGTGCTTGCCAAGGTGAAGGCGGGCGAGGGCTCGCTGTGGGACAACCTCTTGGCCGAGGCTAACGGCGCAAGTCGTGGCGCTCCGAAGCTGAAAGGTTTTACCGACCTCGTGGTCCGCTGGAAGAATATGATGAATTCGGGCGAAACTCCGCTCCCGATTCTTGCCGAAAACATCATCAACGATATCGGTTACAAGGAATTCTTGCGCAAGGAAGACGAAACGACGGCCGACGAACGCATTGCGAACTTGGACGAAATGATCAACGCCATCCGCGAATTTGACGAAGACCATCCGGGCGCTACGCTCGATGCGTTCTTGCAGGACATTTCGCTTTTGACGGATGGCGACAAAAAGGTCGATACGTCTAAAGGCCTTGTGACGCTCATGACGATTCACATGGCAAAGGGCCTTGAATTCAATACGGTCCACCTTGCTGGTTGCGATGACGAAATCTTCCCGCTCATACGCGGAACTTCGATGCTTTCGATGGCCGAAATCAACGAACAGATGGAAGAAGAACGCCGCCTGTTCTATGTGGGCTGCACCCGTGCCGAAAAGATTCTTTATCTATACCATGCGGAACGCAGGTTCTTCCAAGGGAATATCCGTCCGTTTGCACCGTCCAGGTTCCTCAAGGAATTGGACCCGTCCGTTGTTGACTTTACGCCGTGCTTGAATACGCGCCCGTCTGTTCCTAGCTTTGTGGGGAATACGCGCTCCAGCTCGTCGTACGGTTCGTCGAATTACGGTTCCCGTCCGTCCTATGGTAATTCGGGTTCGGGCAGTTCCTATGGCAACCGCTCGTACGGTAGCGGTTCTTATGGATCTTACGGTTCTCGCCCGGCGGCGGTACCTGCGTCCATCAAAAAGAACGATAAGCATATCGTTTACCGCAACCCGATTAAGGTGGCATCGCCAAAGCCTGCGGCCCCGAGCGGTCCGCGTGTCGTGTATGACGGATTCAATCAGGATGCTAGCCAGAATCCGTACCACGTCGGTGCGCGCGTGCGCCATTCCAAGTACGGTAATGGCGTCGTGGTGAAGGCTTACGGTAGTGGCGACAACGCCCGCGTCGATGTCCGCTTTGACCGTGACAGCGTCAACCGCACCATCATCCTCAAGTATGCTGCATTGGAAGTGATTGGGTAGCGGCTTCGCCGCTTTAGGTTGTGGGCTATGAGCTCGGAGCTAAAGCTCCTTTGAGGTCGCTTCGCTTTGAGAATATTGCCAACGCCCATACCTCAAAGCACCCCTAGGGGTGCGACCCCATACCCCATAGCTACTATTTTTTCTATCTTATTTCCTGTAAAAAAAGAGGTAATCATGCTTGAACGTGAAGAAGTTTTGAAGCTCGCGAAGTTGTCTCGCCTGAGCATCGCAGAAGAAGATATTCCGGCTATCAAGGGTCACTTGGACAAGATGCTCGACCATCTCGAAGCTTTGAAGGCTTTGGATCTTTCGAACGTGGAGCCGATGACCGCTGTCGAAAATGGCGCTACCATCCTCCGCGAAGACGTGCCGGTCCAGGGCTTTACGCTCGAACAGGCTTTTGCTAATGCTCCGGCAGTTGAAAACGACCACTTCGCCATCCCGAAGGTGATGTAGTCGGAGATTGCCGCGTCGCTACGCTCCTCGCAATGACGTGTTCGAGGGGTGTGGCTTTCTATAATTTTGCCACATGGTCAGTTGCATCGTTCCGGCCCGTATGGGCTCGTCCAGATTCCCGGGGAAACCTCTCCTGAAGCTCAATGGCAAGGAGATGGTTGTCCGTACTATGGAACGGGCTTTGCTAGCCGGTTGCTTTGACCGCATCGTCTGTGCGACGGATTCCCCTGAAATAGAATCTGTCGTGACGGCGGCTGGCTTTGACTGCGTGATGACCGGCGAATGTGCTACGGGTTCCGATCGTGTGGCAGAGGCTGCCAAAAAGCTTGGTTTAGACCTGGTCGTGAATCTCCAGGGCGACGAGCCTCTCGTTGAACCTTCCGTACTCCGTGATGTCGCAAAAGACCTTTCGGAACACCCCGACTGCTGGGTGACGGTCGCATGTCCGCTGGATCCGTCAGAAGCAGAACTCAAGACCGTCGTGAAAGTGCTCGTGCGCGACGGTGTGGCTGTGGATTTTACCCGCGTGGTGTCGCCTGCAGAAGCGAGCCGCTGGTTCCAGCACCAGGGCATTTACGCTTACTCTCGTGAATCCCGCGACGAGTTTGCTTCGCTCCCGCAGAACAAGATTGAGCTGGAACGCTCGCTGGAGCAGATGCGAATCTTAGGGCGCCGCCCGATCCGTATTGTCGAGAGCGTTTATCCGAGCATTTCCGTGGACGTCCCGTCGGACGCGACCCACGTCGAGAAAATTTTATTAGATCGTTTGCTAAATCCTTCTCTAGATGAACCCTTCAGAAAAGGCGATGAACGTATCTGAAAAAAGAATTCTCAAACTCGCAATCATCCTCTTTATTATTGGCTTAACTGTCCGCTACCTCCCGTGGGGACTCCCATCAATCGAAGAATTCGAGGTGGGTGATGCGGTTATTGTCGCAAATGCGGCACCGCCTGCAATGGCGAGTACGGATACCGCCGACGTTGTAGACAAAGTAAAAACAACAACGGAACCCGACCTGACGAATGGTCTTGCCGATGAAAAAAAGCGGGAAGACCGTCCGTTTGAACACTCACGAAAACCCAAAAAGAAGGTGACGCTCCCGCTTCATATAAACGCGGCTAGTGCGGAGGATCTGTGTGCCCTAAAAGGGGTGGGTCCCAAGCTTGCCGAAAAAATTATCGAGCGTAGGACCACTGCGGGACCGTTCAAGGGCCCTTCAGACCTTAAAAAAGTGCATGGAATTGGAAAGAAAAAGCTCGAAAACATAATACAATCGATAATTTTTGATTAGTTTTAGGATATAAAACTTTACATAAGCATATTTATGAGTGATACGAAGTTATATCTAGGTATTGAAGTTGGCGACACTTCCATGAAGGTTGCCCTTGTGGATGCTACTGAAAAGAAGGTCCTCAAGGCAGCAGTCCTTCCGACGGAGTGCAATCCTATTTACGACATATTCCTTTTTGAAAGTACTCTCCAGCAGTGGGTAGACGATAACCAGATCAAGGATATCGTGGCGACTTCGGTGACGATGCCTGCTACGATGTCGATTATCCGCAAGGTGTACATTCCGCAAGAGGCGGTCGCAAACAAGTGGCAGTACCTGAACTGGTATCTGGAACTTTTCACGAATGCCGAGGCTGGCGCCTACATCGTCGATTCAAAGACTTTGAGTGGCGATGACACTCTGGGCTATAATGAACTGGTGATGGCCGTCCGCAAGGAATGGGTCGAAGCTCTCCGCAAGGGTTTCCGTTCCCGCGTGCTTGCTCCGAAGTCCATGGAAGTCGATGTGCTTTCGCTCATGAACGTGATGGATGTGGGTGAAAAGATCAAGGGCGCCGTCTGCGTCGTGAAGGCCGACTTTGCCGGCGTGACGCTTGCCTGGATGCGCCGTGATGAACTTATGGCGCTTCGCTGCGTATCGACTCTTTCGATGGTCGGCAAGACTGAAGATGTGGCATACCCGATTCTAGCAAACGAGATTGTCGACCAGATGAGGCTTGTCCAGACCGAAAACGCAATCACTGGCGTTAACGAAGTCCGCCTCTGTGGTGAAATGGCTTCGAACGAGCAGTTCGTGAATATTCTCATGGGTAAGCTTGGCGAATACAATGTGGCTTTGATGACCGGCTTTTCGCAGCTCCCGTCCGATGAAAGCGTGAACCCCGTTGATATGATTTGCTGTGTCGGTGCCGTGGGTGCCGCTCTCAATCAGATGGAGGGTGTATGATTCATATGAACCTTATTGCGGTGGCTGATAGGAATTCCACCGTAGGCAATCTGTCGCAGCACTTGCACGTGACCAATGTGGCAGATGTCGAACGCCTGCATAAGAAAAAGTATTTGGCTGTTGTCTTTACCGTCTTGCTTGCGATCGTGGTCTTTAGCGGCTACTTGAGCATAAGCGGCGTTCCGGCTGTATTGGACGGGGTTCTTCCGGAATCCTACCTCAGCTTGATCGGTGCTAAGGGAAGTTCGACCAAGACGGCTGCTGCCGGTCCGACTGCCGAACAGATTGCACAACAGCAAGAAGCCGTGGCGAAGGCCCGTGCCGCCATGTCTGCCAGGGATATCGCAAACGAGGTGGTTCCGCAGGCTTTGTTTAATAACAAACGAACCGGCTATGGCAGTTACCTACCGCTCGAAAAGCTTTCGTTCCAGAAGACGTCTTTGGCTCAGTTCATGACGTTCCTCAACACCGCTGTCCCGGATGATATCGGATTCTCGGAAATTGTCTATCAGGCTCCGAACTACTACTTCCTCCGCGGTGTCGCCATCAAGGCCTCCTCTCAGCATACGCTTGTCGACCGTCTCAAGGCGGTGAGCAAGTCGTTCCAGTCTCCGATTGCGTCTGAGGCTGCAACCGAAGTGGCTGCGTTTGGTCAGTTCTCTGTTCCGCAGGTGCGCCTCAATATGGTGCGCGGTTTTGTCCCGGCGGCCGAAATCACTGGTGAAGTCAAGGCGGTCAAGGCTTTGGCCTCTACGAACAAGGTTGTGCTGAAGGGGCTTGAAAAGCCTGTTGTCGAGGACTTTGGCGTCTACAAGCGTTATGCATACAACGTCACGACGACGACGGGCTTTGCAGAAATGCTTGCGTTCTTCAATGCGTTTGCAGAATCCCCGATCCGTATGGGTGTTCCGAAGATGGAACTTAAGTACGTGAAGAAGGGGCTGTTTGCGTCCTTCCGTCTCGAAATGTTCGTCCTTCGCTAATATGCCGATACGAATTACAGGCGGTTCGTTACGGGGACGCAACATCGAGTCCCCGGATACCATGAAAACGCGTCCGACAGCTTCCCGCACGAGGGAAGCTCTCTTTAACATATTGCAGGGCGTCGAAGGTTTCCGTATGCTCGACCTTTTTGCCGGAAGCGGCATCATGGGGCTCGAAGCGATTAGCCGTGGGGCCGAAAGCGTGACTGCGGTGGAACTTTCTCGTGCGCAGGCGAAGATGATCGAACGCTCGTACAAGTCGGTCGGTGCCGAATCAAGATTGCGGCTGCTCGAAACGAACGTTCTCACGCTCAAAAAGGAAGTGGTCTGCGCGAACGGTGGTTTTGACTTGATTTATGCAGATCCTCCGTTCAAGGATATGAATTACCCGGATTTGCGCCCGTTCATCGAATGGCTGAATCCCGGTGGTGTTGCCGTTTTTGAAGCTCCGAGCCGTAAGCTGCCTACATGGGCTGACGGTGCTGAAGTTCGCCGTTATGGGGAATCGTCGTTGCTCATTTTTAGGTAGTTTCGGAACGTAATCCCCTGGAATCGCCGTTTTGGAGCGGTTTCATTTGGCGGGGGATTGCAATTTGTGACTCAGTCACTTTTCGTTCTTGCGATTTTTTGTAAATTGTAGACGATGGAGTGGAAATCGATGAAACAGAATAGGGCTGCTTTGGAGGCTAGTCGCGAATCCCGTGTTGCGGTGTTCGCTGGTTCGTTCGACCCATTTACAATCGGACATTTGGATATCGTCAAACGCGCTGCTGGCATGTTTGATTCCTTGATCGTTCTCGTGGCTCAAAATGCGAGCAAAAAGAACATGTTTGAAGCCGCATTGCGTAAGGAAATGGTGGAGGCCGCGGTCTCCCGTATTCCGAATGTGTCTGTCGCGGTTTATGAAGGGCTGACTGTCGATTTCATGAAGGCTGTCGGTGCCCGTTATCTCGTTCGCGGCATCCGTAACGCTTCGGATCTTGATGCGGAACAGGCGGTCGCTTGGAACAACAAGGTGCTGTACCGTGATGTCGAGACCGTGTTTTTGCTCTCGGCCCAGGAACACCTCGTGATTAGCAGCAGTCTTGTCCGTGAACTTCTCAAGTGCGGTTGTGCCAAGGGAACCTCTGGCGCAGAACAGAAAAATCTCATGGAGAAGTTCGTCCCGAAAACTATGGTCTCCATGCTTTTAAAACAGTTTAGGAAGCTTTATGAAACCGTTTAAATACTTGCCCAAGGCATTGCAGGTTTTGTTGGTTGCCAATGCCGCCGTTTTTGGAATTGTCCTTATCCTCGGTTCCTTTTTGGGGCTGCACCTGAATTTGCCGGGTGTCGGTTACGGCAGCCTGCGCGAATACATTCTCTACTTTGGCGCATTTTTCCCGACGAGCCCGCTTGAAGTTTGGCGCTACGTGACCTATATGTTTATTCACGTGGACTTTATGCACTTCTTCTTTAACATGCTGATGCTCTGGATGTTCGGTTCCGAAGTTGCAGAATGGATGGGGATGCGGCATTTTGTTTCGATGTATTTCTTCTGTGGTATTTTTGCAGCGCTTTTCAGCTTTTTCATGTGTCTCCTTGGACTTACGAACAATCCGATTATCGGTGCGTCGGGCGCCTTGATGGGCGTGTTCGTGGCCTACTACAAGTTCTTCCCGGAACGTATGCTCCTCATGTTCTTTGTCATCCCGATGAAGATCAAGCATGCCATCTGGGTGATGATTGGTTTGGACATTCTCTTTGCCAATTCGGGTGATATGATTGCGCACTTTGCCCACTTGGGCGGTGTGGTGGCCGGATTCCTTTATATGGCGGTTTACCAGAACGGTCCGAAGGTTCTATACCATTCTCCGCTTTCGGCAATCTTCCGCCTGTTTTCGAGCAATCCTGAAAAGTATGAGCAGGGTCGTGCTTCGAGTTCGCGTTCTTACACGCGCACTTCCGATGAGCCGGAAATTCTTGAAGGTGAAGTTTTTTATGTGGACGAACAGAAGCGTATGGATGAAATCCTGAAAAAGGTGGAACGCGAAGGACTCCAGTCCCTGTCTGAATCGGAACGAGAATTTTTATTAAAAGCGGGCGACAAGTTGCGTCGTCGTCGCGGAGGATTCTAATGAAAAAAGTACTTGGTATGGGCGCTGCCCTTGTTGATATTTTGGCTAATGTGAGCGATGAATGGATGGCTGCTCAAGGCGTCCAGAAAGGCGGCATGAACATGGTGGATTGGCCGCAGATGGAAAAGTTCCTTGGCTCCCTCGAAAATCCGATTCGCGTGCCGGGCGGCTCTACTTGCAATACTATGGTGGGCGTGGCCCGTCTCGGTGGCAAGGCTGCCTTCATTAGCAAGGTGGGCGATGACGAACTTGGCAAGCTCTTCCAGGACCATTTGAAGAACAACGGCGTAGAATCGAAGGTGGGGCTTTCGAGTGCTGCGACGGGCTGTGTGTTCTCTGCCGTGACTCCGGATGCCCAGCGTTCGATGTGGACGTACCTTGGGGCTTCGGACTTTTTGGGTTCCGATGATTTTACTCCGGCTCTCTATGATGGTGTGGGCCTCCTCTATGCCGAAGGCTACCGTGCATTTAACGGCGAATGCTTCAAGAAATCTTTTGAACTGGCTCGTAAGCTCGGCGTTGAAACGGCTCTCGACTTTAGCTCCTTTGGTGTGGTCGATGCTTGCCGCAAGCTGTTCGATGAACTCTTTGAAAACAAGATGATCGATATCATCATCGCCAACGAAGACGAAGCTTTTGCTTATGCGGGCGTCAAGGAAGAAGCCGCCCTCGAAGTCTTGGCCAAGAAGGCGAAGGTCGCTGTCGTGAAGATCGGCAAGCGCGGAGCCTTGATTGCGAAGGATGGCAAGGTCACTCGCGTGTCGGCGGGTGCTGCCAAGGCTATCGATACGACGGGTGCTGGTGACCTTTGGGCATCGGGATTCTTGTACGGTTACATGAACGGCTGGGATATGGAACGCTCGGGCAACCTCGGAAGCATCGTCTCGAACGAAGTCGTCCAGGTGATGGGCGCCCAGATTCCTGAAGAGGGCTGGAAGCGTATTTACGCCCAGATGTAATTGAGGAACGGTATCATGGTTTCTGTTGTGCGTCCTTTTGTGATGTTGCTTGCCGTTCTTGCATTTGCGGTGGCGCCAGTGCTTGCCCAGAATGCAAAAAACGGTGAAGCTCTGGATAGCGAAAAGGCGGAACTTGTCGCCGAAATTGCCGTCCGCGATAGCGTGATGGCGCTTCATGATAGCGCTTGTACCGTCGAAAAGAAGTCGCTCCGTTCGGATCTTGAAGTCGAACGTGCCAAGTGCGAAAACTGGGAACAGAGCTACAACACGCTCAAGAAGAGCAACGAGACCTGCGCCAAGGCGCTGAGCGTAGCTCTCGAGGCCAGCCAGGAACAAGCCCAAAAAGACAAAAAGGAAAAAGAAGAAAAGGAATCTTCTGACCGTGCTATGGCGTCTGTCTCGATGCTTGGTAGTTTTGGCATCGGGATGCTCATCATGTGGCTTATCATGAAGTAGTTGACGGAGTCCATTTTAAAAGGGTTTATCGCGGTTATGCCGCACAAAGGGATGGTATGAAAAAATTCGCTTTAGTCTGTAGCTTGCTCCTGGGCACAACTTTTGGTGTGGGAGTCTCGTTTGCCAAAAAATCGGAGGTCCCGGCCGGTCCGTTCCAGAAGGGCTCGGTGCTAAAGCAGATTGCTTCGGTTCCTATGACGACGGCTGAAATTTCGGCATTTATGCCCGAAAAGAAGGTCCTGTTCGTAGTCGGCGGCGAGAACGTGATGGAAGTGGTCAGCTTGGCCGATCCGTCGAACCCGAAAAAAGTTAGCGAAGTGAAGTTGCCGGGCGGTGCCTCCAGCGTGACTGTCTTTGGCGACCTCGTGGCGGTGAGCCTCCTGAACAACCCGGAATGGAAAAAGGGGCACGTGCAGGTGATGCGCTACAACAAGGGTATCGAAGTCCTTGGCGTTCACGAACTTTGCTATATGCCCGACATGATCACGTTTACTCCGGACGGGAAAAATTTGCTTGTCGCTTGCGAAGGGTCGCCGGATGAATCGTTCTCCGAAGATCCTGTGGGCGGTATTGGCGTTCTGTCGGTTGGGGCTGCCAAGGTGGATGCGAAGTCCTGGGCTAAGCCACAAAAGACTGTTGTGGGTTTTGATGGGCTTGACACGCTAAAGCTGATGGCGGCAGGAGTCCGCAAGACGGGCGTGAAGAGTTTTGTGCAGTCGCTTGAACCGGAATATATCACTGTTGCGCCCGATTCTAAGACCGCTTGGGTGAGCCTGCAAGAGAACAACGCTCTTGTCAAGTTTGATGTCGAGGCCAAGAAAATTCTGGATGTTTTCCCGCTGGGCTATGTCGATCATTCTATGCCGGGTTTTGGACTTGACGTCAAGAAGAATAAGACGATAGAAATCAAGAATTATCCGTTGCGTGGCTTGCGCCAGCCGGATGGGATTTCTTCGTTCTCGGTGAATGGACAGACGTTTGTCTTAACGGCGAATGAAGGGTCTCCGGTCAACGATTACAAGGCCTGGACTGATGTGACGACTCCGATGATGCTTTCGCAGCAGGGCGTACTTGATCCGAGCGTGTTTACGGCTGGCGTCCTTGAAGATCTTAAAAATGTGACCGTCAGCAACTTGGAACGTTGCGATGTTGCGCCGGATAAAACGGCAAATGGAAAATGCCCTTACATGTATTCCTTTGGTTCGCGTTCCATCAGCATTTTTGATGGCGCTACGGGTCATTTGATGTGGGATTCAGGTGATGTGTTTGAACAGACTGTCGCTCGCCTGGCTCCGGATTACTTTAACTGGAATTCCAAGAAGGGCAAGGTCAAGATGGATGCACGCAGCGAAGACAAAGGCTGCGAACCGGAAAACGTGATGTCGGGTGTTGTCGGGGACAAGCGTTATGTCTTTGCTGGACTTGAACGCACGAGTGCCGTCGCCGTGTTCGATGTGACGGGCATTGAAACTGGACACGAGCCTAAGATTGTGGATTTCTACTTGAATCCGAAGGATCGCGGCCCTGAAGGCGTCCTGTTTATCCCTGCCGAAAAAAGTCCGAATGGCGAACCGCTTTTAGTCGTCGGCTATGAATACAGCAAAACCCTCGCCGTTTACATTGTGAAATAGGTTGTGAGGTATGGGGTCGGCACTTCGTGCCTTTGGGGTATGAGGTTTTATAATTAGAAAAGCCCAAAGCGTAGCGACCTCAGAGGGGCTTTAGCCCCGTGCTCATACCTCAATACTCTCCGGCCACGGGTGTTTTGGGTATCTCCCTCGTAATTCTTTGCGGACTTCGGCGTAAGTATTCTGCCAAAAGCTCGTAAGATCCCATGTCTTTTGGATGGTGCGGAAGTTCGGTGCCAAGATGTCGTAGCGAACTTTGAGATGTCCGTCGGCGATTTTATGTTCACCGCGGAGCTGCATAAAGTCTTCGATGCGTGCCGATATTTCGACTAGGACTCCGTCTGCACTTTGTACGATTTTGCCGCTGCTCTGTTCATCGGCTGTAGCGACCGGCAAATAGCTATAGCGAGCGCGCTTGCCGTTGGGCAGAACATAGTGGTCGGGGAATGTCTTTTGCAACCAAGCTAACATCGACTTTCCAAAGTAGTCTTCGACGATGTTCCTGTACCGATCGTCGTTGATGTCACGCAGCAAAAAGATGCCGTCGGTGAGTTCGTTGAAGATCAGTTCCATATCTTCGTCGTTGAATTCCGGGAGCCCGAAGTCGGGGTAAAGCTTTGACGCAAGGCGCATCTTGATGAGGAGCGTCTGCATATCTTCGGTCATATAGCGACCTGTCCAGTTTTCTTTTTCGAGCTTGTCCCTCCAGGCTTCTACGGTAAGCTCTTTAAGCTTTTCGAGAACCTTGGGCGATGTTTCTTGCGGGAGGACTTCCTTGCGGCTGATTTCGTGGACTTCGCCCGTGGGCGATTGATCTTCGTGGATTTCGACTCCGATAAAGCGTTCTTGACCGCTGCGCCACAGAAGTTCGTAGCGCACGACTTCGTTGTCGCCACCGAGCAGTTCTTGCGGGATGGGAGCGTAAAGGCTTACGCGGAGTTCCGATTTGCTTCCGCCTCCGGTGCGTAACATCGTGAGGGCGAGTAGGGCGTAAGGCGGTTCTGCAACTTGCAGGCGAATGGTGTTACCGTTGCTTAACTTGTATGCGTTTCCGCTTGGCGTGGCGAGCCTGTCCGGGAATGCGTTGAGCAGTTGCTTGCAGATGAATTGTGAGGATGGGGTTACGCCCTCTTTGATGTTGCTGTTTTTGTCATGCCCGCCTTGAGCTCTTTGATCACTTAGTGCTTTAGCACTTATGTGAGCATGATCCGCGTATGGGGAGGGCATCTCCTTTAGGGTGTCTCGAAAGTCGCGGAGTTGCCTTAGCGTAAAGCTCACTTCTTTTGGAACGTTTACAGCCTTAGAGAGCGTGTCCTTCGCGAGCGTGAGCAAGTCCAGTGAAACTTTGGACTTTTGTACAAATTCTGTACCTGAGTGGATCCACGCCATTGCGGCGAGCAGTACGTCGGGGAGGTCTGCTGCGGATTTTGCCTTGGCAAGAATGAGGGCTAGCGGAATGCTTGAAATCGGAGTCTGGATGGTGCGCTTGCCAAGTTCGGTGATGCGTCCGTCCTTGAGCATGCCGAAGTTCACGAGTATGGATGTGGCTGCTTTTTCGCGGACTTCCGGAATCGCCGTGGGCAACTGTAGTTTAGATTGCTTCGCCCCACTGGGACTCGCAATGACGTTTCTCTCGTCTTTGACGCCTTCGGCGTCAGACAGTAAGGCTTGGTCATGCCAACAAGTAAACTTTTTGTCGCGACTCTCGCCTCTTTCGTCTCTCGTCTCTCGTCTCTCGTCTGATTCAAGTGCCGCTTTCTGCAATAAAAGTTCCGAAGGCTCGATTTGCAGGACTTCGGGGACGATGCCTTGCGGCATGTGCTTCTCGGCATCTTCGGTCCAGAGGCGGATGGCGCAACCGTTCTGCGTACGGCCGCTACGGCCACTGCGTTGGATGGCGTTCTGCAATGAAATCGGAAGCGTGCGCAGCACGTTCACCTTTTCGCTGTCATCGTATTCGCTGACACGTTCGATGCCGCTATCGACAACGCCGGTGACGTTCGGTACGGTAATGGATGTTTCTGCGATGTTGGTCGTAAAGATGACTCGCGGACGTTCCGTTTCTTCGAAAATGCGGTCTTGCGTTTCGCGGTCTTGACCGCCGTAGAGTTCAAGGAACTCTGCGACATTGTCGCCAAGCGCCTCGCTTGCGGCGGTATGACATTTGGCAATTTCTGCTTTTCCCGGCAAGAATACGAGCGTGGTCTGCCAGATGTTGTTGCGGTAAAGCGTTCGCAATGCGCGCACGACTTCGCTTTCGATTCCTTGGCCGGTCGTGATGTTCACACCCGAGGCGGGTTTCTGGTGTAAAATTTGTACAGGGTAAAGCGGATGCCCGAGCTGCAGGCATTTTACGCCGAGAGCTTCTTCAAGTTCGTTACGATTCAACGCCGCTGACATCACGGCTACGCTTACTTTAGTCTCTCGTCTAAAGTAAGCAAAGAGCAAGTCCATATCGGCTCGGCGTTCGTGGTATTCGTCGAACACCACCCATTCCGCGTCGAGTTTCCCGTGCAAGAGTTCCTGCAAAAAGTTTCCGTAGGTTTGGAACAAGATTCTCGTTTCGCCCGATTTGCAGCTGTCTTGCCTGAACTGATAGCCGACAGTCTTTCCGCACGGCTCGTTGTGGAGTTTTGCGGAGTACTGGGCGAGTGCTAGTGCTGCAATTCTTCTCGGCTGCAAAACGACAATGCGACCTTTAAAGTGCCTGCTCAAAAACCATGGGATGTACAAGGATTTACCGCTGCCGGTGGGGGCTTCGATAAGCAGGTTCCGTGAAGACTCGACTGCGTTGATGAGCTTGTCTTCTTCTTCGGCAATGGCTAAATCTTTGTATGTGCGCATTGTAGATTTTCTCTTTAGGTCTTTTTTAAACAACAGACCCCGGCACATTGACCGGGGTAAAATAAACTAGATGACGTTTGGCGATTCTTCCTACCGTCTACTGTCTACTTCCTACTAATTATGCCTTCGGGTATCTCAGCTTTTCACCAGTAGCTTCGTCCATGTAGGGCGGCTTGCCTTCACGGAACTTCTGGTTGATGACCAAGTTCTGGAGTCTTCTCTTGATGCCGGCTTCGGTCTTGCAGAAGAAAAACACGACCTTGTTCGTTCCCGGAACCTGGAAAACGGCAAGCTTGAACTTCTGCGAAACAGCGCGACGGAAAAACTTCACATCTTCTTTCTTCGGAATGACCTGATCGCTGCCCGGCTTGATTTCACAAATCATGTCGGCATCGGCAAGCAAGGCCTTGGACTTCTGCTGGAGAGCGAGGAAGTTCGGCTCGGTGCTCTTGCGGATATTTTCCATGTTGAACGGGCTTCTTGCCTTCAGGCCTTTAAGGGCACCGCGAATGGCAAAAAACAAAACGACGACCACGACCAGGACAACCAGGTACGGCCAATAGTTTGCAAAAAAGTCTAACATAATCACCTCAGTTTGGTGCTTCAAATATAGCAATATTTAGTGTATTCGTCGAAAATGCAAAAATGGATGGAGAAATCCTTTAGTATCTTTAATTTACTATTGTAGGAAAAAGATATGAAAGTGTTAGGCTTAGTTCTGGGTGTTTTGGGGATTAGTGTTGGTTTATCATCTTCTTTTGCCGCGACTTATGCAGCTTCGTCGAATCCATTTCGTGAAGTCACGAACGAATGTACCGATGGGACTCCCATTGCGTCCATAAAGCTGAGCGGGCTTGAGCATACTCAACCTCATGTGGTTTTACGCGAACTCATCCACAAGGCCGGGGATGCCTATTCTCAGGAAATCTTTGATACTGAGAAGCGCCGCCTGCAGGACTTGGATCTTTTTACCGATATCACGGTTACTTGCGAGCCGGCGGACGAATCGATTAATGATATGCTGGCCGATGCAATAGCCTTGGATCCTCCTCCCAAAACGAAACAAAACTTCGTTCAAGAATCTTCTACAAAAAAAGAAGTCATTGACGCTCTTGTTTCGAATCTTTCGGTAAATGCGGATTCGCTTTCGTCCTTGGTCTCACGCCTTTCGCTGAGTACGGACACGATTTCGGCGCTTGTCGAATCGCTCCCGTCCAATGCCGATTCGCTTTTGTCTATCGTGGCCCGCCTCTCGTTCAGTTCCGAAGAACTCTCGAACATTGTTTCTCGACTTTCGTCTAATACAAGTTCGCTTTCGGATAAGGCATCATCCAAGAATTCGGAAAACGAAGATGCCTCTAGACCGACGTCTGGCGCAGGCTACATCTCGTCGGCCCATTCCCTGAATGCTGTCAGTGTCGTTTACCACTTTAACGAAATCTTCCGCTGGATTCCGTCGCCTGCCGGTAAAAAGACGGATCGCGATGGATTCATGCTTGGGCTTGCTCTTGCGAACCTGAACATCCTTGGCGAAGACATCCGTGCCGAGGTGCAGTACCGCACGTCCATCAATCCGTTGTTCGATAACAACGAATATGCCTTTTATGCCAGTTCTCCGTACCTGCTTGGGCTCCCGGTGGGTTGGAATTTTGAGTTCTTGCGCACGGATAGCTGGGACGACATTCGTAGGTTCCAGGACGCCAGCTGGCTTGTTAGTTTAGATGCAAGCTGGAGGCTGTTGCCGCATTTTGCCGTTCTCGGAAAGACGGCTTACCGTTACCTTGAAGGCGGTCCGGGACATCTGCCGGAATTTGGCGTCGGTTTTTCTGTGGATTTCCGTGATAGCGAAATTGACACGCGTAAGGGTATCTATTTCGAAAGTGCCGTGTCGCACATGGGCATTCGCGAAAAGAACGATGAAAGCTATACGGAATTCTTGGAAGATGCCCGAGCCTACTATTCGTTCGGTCCGTTTGTGACAAACGCTAATGCCTTGGTCCGCTTGAGACCTGGCGATGTGAAACGCTATGACTACTTCTATCACGGTGGTGCAAATACCTTCCGTGGCCATGAATCGGATTCGTTGCATCTTGGCGAACACGAAGTGCTTTTGAACCTTGAAGAACGCTTTGTGCTGCTTGAACGTCGTCCGGCGTCGCTGTGGGGGATCAACTTCTTCTATGGCGTCCAGTTGGTGGCGGGTCTTGACGGTAGCCTGCTTTGGAGTAAGGGGCATCCGGGCTGGGATAACTACGAAGGAGCCGTTTACGGAGGCATCCATCTTGTGATCCCGGCGCTTGATCGAATCCGTTTTGAAGTGGGGTATAGCCCTGATCACGGTGAACCTGTTTTCCACATCGGTCTTTTCGAAAAGACGACGTCGGCTCGTTGGCGCAGCAGGTGAGCCCCCTTGTTTTTCTGTAAATAAATGTTAAATTTATCTTACTGTATTGAATGAAATAAAAATGTGGCTGAATGTCAAGCCTACGGAGAATAAATGGCAATTAACTATCTAGATCTTCCTATTGGACGCAAGTATCCCTACGAAGTGGACTGCGTTGTGGAAATCGGCAAAGATACGAATTTGAAGTATGAATATGACGAACGTCTGCACGTGTTCCGTTTGGACCGTTGCCTTTTGAGTTCGATGAGCTACCCCTGCACATATGGCTTTATCCCGAGTACCAAGGCTGACGATGGCGATGCCCTGGATATGCTCATTTATAGCCCGGCTTCTATGATTACGGGTACTGTTTGCACTTGTCGCGTTATTGGCGCTCTTGACATGACCGATGGCGGCAAGAAGGATTACAAGGTCTTGGGTGTTCCGGTTTTCAATCCGCGCCCGTTCCGCGATATTACGGATGTGGACCAGATGTTCCTCCGCATTACGAGAAACTTCTTCCAGAACTACAAGGAACTGGAAGGGAAGGATGTCCAGATTGGTGAATGGATGGATGCCGCTTTTGCTCGCGAAAAGGTGATCGCTGCGCACAAGGCCTACTTTCAGAACCAGGTCCAAGTGCCGGAATCCTGCTACCAGGAACCCGAACACGACGACAAAATCCCCCCAGAGGAGCTGATTTAAGCCGAGCGTCGCAGCGGCAAGCTTGCTATAATGTTTAATAACCTTGTCTTGGACAAGGTTAATTTTTTTTATAACTTCATTGGTTTTGAGATAAGATATTTATATATTATCTTTGTCGAAACAATCAAAGTAAATGAGGTTTTATGAATAAGCTTATTTTGCCGATCGCTATGTCGCTCATGCTTTTTAGCACGTCAGCAATGGCATTGACGATTAACATCAATAAGAAGAAGAGCGAACCTGAAAATGTTCAGGCTCCTCCTCCTCCTCCGCCACCTCCACCTCCGGTAAGATGCCTTTATTCTGAACCGAAGTGCGACCGTCACGACAGAATTCATGCAGAACGTTATGAAAACGATCAGCAGAAGTATAGCCGTGGTCAGTGCATCCGTGGTGAAAAGGAACGGAACTTTGACTTCTATTGCTCCAATGGTGATCTCTGGATGAAGATTGATTACCGTCGCGACGAAGCCGACCGTATTGAATGCTTTGATCCGGAACGCGGCAAGTACTTTGCAGCCCGCTCTATTGGCGAATGCGAACAGGCTAACCGTCATGGACATGGTCCGAAGCGTCGCCATCACCATCACGATCGCTAATTGATCATTAAGATCTTGATTTGACCCCGAAGGGATTTCCTTTCGGGGTTGTTTTTTTATAACAAAAAAACTTAAACAAGTGAATGTTTAAGTTTTAAAAGAGTGTCCGTTATGTTGTAAATGCGATTTACTTTTCGATGCAGCGCACTGAGAATGCGTTGTTTTCTTCGATGGCGCGTTCTGCATAGCGTTCGTTGTAACCGCCGATCGTCACGAAGTTTGCAATGTAGGTCGTTTCTTCGGTGGCTGTCCAGAAGAAGGCGGATTTTTCCATGTCTTCGTAAGCGAAATGTGTATCGCTTTTGCCAGACGCGTTGAATGATGCTTTGGTTTCTTCGCAGTACGGACTCCACATTTCGTTGTTGCCGAAGCAGATTCTCTGGCCTGCCTGCTTGACCCTGAATCCGTTCTTCTTGCTTGAACCGAGATACTTGCTCAGGAAGTTCCAGTCCTTGCGATCCGGGACTCTCCAACCGGTGGGGCAGGCCTTCATGGCGGCTTTCCACGTGTAGAGGCGTCCGTACTTGTGGCAGTTCGACTTGTCGTCGTTGTAGCAGTAGCTGCCCTTCGTTGTCTTGTAAGTGAGGTTTTCGGCGAACCAGTTGTGGTTGCCAATTTTCACAATCTTATACGTGTGTCCGTCGCGCGGATCCTTGAATTTCTTCGCAGAAGCTTTTTTGGAAGGGGCGGCGACCGTGAGGCAGGCCGCCAGAAGCATAAATACTAAACCAATTCTCATAATAAAAAATTTAGAAATTTTACGGTCGGTATTTTTTTTTATTTTGTAAAATCGTAGAGGTTTTAAAAGTTGATCATTGAAGACGTAAAAAAATCCATCATGGAAGCGGGCTTTCGCGATGGCGAAAAAATGCCTTCCGTTCGCAAAATGGCGGAACGGCTTGGCCTTTCCGTGAATACGGTTCACGGGGCTTACAAGCAGCTCGCTCAAGAAAAAGTAGTTCAGTTGGTTCACGGCAAAGGTTGCTTTTGGGGGGCGGCTCCTTCGTTTGAGGTGAAGCCCGAAGAAAGCGTGTATTCGCTTGTCGAACGCCTTTTCCAGAACGATCTGGAAAGCGGCGTTCTCAACGCGTTCGATGAACTCCCGTCGTGCAAGGAACTTTCAAACCGCTATGACGTTTCTCCCTACATCGTGAAAAAGTTCCTGATGCAAAAGAGTGCCCAGGGCATTTTGCGCCATGTCGGTCACCGGTTCTTCTTTAGTGAAGGCCGTCCTGTCGAAAAGTCGAATTACGTCTTGTTCATCCATCGTTCCGATGAATTTGGTCGCTTGAAAATTGAGTCGGAACGCGAGTCCGATGTGTTCCGAACCTTTGCGCAGATTGCGGCCGAGCAGAAAATTGCGGTGAAGTTTATCGGCTATCATGAAGCGTCTAACCAGTTTTACTTGTCGAACGGCAACAGTTACACCATAAAAAATGAATTGCATTGTCTGGGCGTGTTCCTTTCGACATGGCTGGTCAATGATGCTGCGAATTTATTTGCTCATTTTGCGACGTTCAAGAATCCGATTTCGGTCTGGTGGGAATATGCGCCGGATATGGTGCCGGTGAGTGCGCGGAACCGCAAAAAATGGGCGTTCTACAATGTGGCTTTTGGTAAAGAAGCTGGCGTGATTGTCGGCCGATACCTCAAGAACAAAGAAATGGGGCGTGTCCATTACTTGTCGCCGTACCATGCGAGTTTCTGGTCCAAGGCAAGGTTGCAAGGGCTCCTGGAAGCGGGCACGGACGTGGTGCCTTTGGTGGACGAACGCTTCGCTTCGCCGTTTGACTTGATGGATGCCGCAAAGCGTGATGGAATCGACAGTCAGGTCCTTTTGAACAACATTCTCGAAGAGCTGCTGAAAAATGCCTCGTTGGATAAGTTTGTCTGTTCCAATGACTGGGTTGCTGCATCGTTGATCGACTTTTTCAGGGCGAAAAAAATGCCCACGCCGTATGTGGTGGGCTTTGACGATACCATCGAAAGCTATCGCTATGTCTTTGATTCGTTTGCGTTCAACGTTGGTACAATGGTGAAAGAAGCGATTTATCACATCGTCGCACCCTCTATATATGCAGAACAGCGGCGCCAAATGCAGACGCCGCTGGGAAGAGTTGTCGAAAAGCAGTAATACTTTTTAAGCGATGTTGAATTTGCCGGAGCAGGCGAGGAGTCCAAGCATGTAGAGGAGTCCGTCGTAGTAGCGCCAGGTTCCTGTCGGAACTTCCATGTTCCACAAGTCTTCTGCGAACGGCTTGATCAGCGGATCGCCTTCCGGGAGTGCTATCGTTGCGGCAGCGTTCATCGCAATGAGGCCGCCCGTGGCAAGTCTTGCCTCGCGCGGGAACGCGCTCCCGTCGACACGCATGTCGGCGAGGTACGGGCGGCGTCCGTGGAGGTAATTCAAAAGCTTGCGGATGGAGGCGACTTCCCATTCGTGGACTTCGGGTTTTGCTTTCTTGTCCTTGAGCGTTGCTGCATCGAGACCCATGTTCCAGACAACGCGCCAGGCGTCACCGCAGAAGCAGTCGCTCACCGGGTGCCACGGTGTCAGTTTCGGAGTGCCGTCGAATTCGCTGTAGTCTGCCGAAAGACCTGTTTCCGGATGTACCGCTTTTTTCAAGTAAGCAATGCTGTTGTCGGCAATCTTGTCCCAAATGGCATCGCCGCTAGCTTCTCCGTACATTCTGTAGAATGCGACGGTGTTGTAGCTCGGATCTGTAAAGTCGTTCCCTTCCATCGGAGAAAAACGCACGAGTCCGACATTCGCGTCCATCATCGTGTAGACTTTTCCGGCTTGCGGCTTGTGCGCCATGTCGTTGATGAGTTCGACGGCTTCGCGCTTGTATTCGTCACATTTGAACTGCTTGGCGGCGTAAAGGAGTGCCGCGGCAAAGTATTCTTCGCCATCGGGAGCCGGACCCGGATCCATCATCGTAAAGTCGGTTGTTGAAACTTGCCAGGAATAGTAACCCTTGAGGTCGCCTTCGGTGTTCTTCATGTGCGTCTTGGCGAACTTCCAGAGTTTGTCGAAAAGGTCCTTTTTGTGCAAAAGGGCGGCTACTGTCATACCGTAGCTCATACCTTCGGAACGGATGTCGTTGTGTCCGATATCGACGATGTATGCCATATCGTCGCCCTTGTCAAAGCAGATGCGTTCGTTTTCGCGGTCGCCTTCAAAGAGCTGGGCAAAGGATTTGTTGAGCTTTGCCTCGATTTCGGCAGGAGTCTTACCAATTTCTTCAAATATGTTTCTCATGACATCTAAAATAGAAATGTATTGGGCCGCCGTCTTGCTTTGTAGACTAAATGATTTAAAAGTGATATAAGTGTTTTGCTTTTTTTCGCTTGGAGAATTGTTGTCATTATGAAAAAAAACTCGAATAAAATTAATAATGTCATGTTTTGACATTTTACGATTCTATATTCATAAAAAGATTAATCCCGTTTTTTTTCGCATGTAGACGGGGATGGATAACAAAATGAATAATATATTAAATGGCTGTGTTGATATATGGCTGGATGAATTAGTTCCGTGTCTCAAAGATTTGGAAACCGGATCAATTGAAGAAACTTTCGTTTTTAAAATAGAAAGTCGTTCTGTACTTAGGAATTATGATTCGCTTAATGGTTGGGGGATTGATTGGGTTAAAGTACCTTTAAATGTTGATGTATTTGCACTGGCTTTAAAGAAAAATAATGAAGTACAGGGGCTTATTGCGCTAAAAAAGGATTCAGATGTTCGAGCAGTGTATTTGCATTGGGCTTGTACGGCTCCTAGAAATAACATATATTTATTTGGGAAGAAGAAGTATAGTGGTGTAGGTGGTCATCTTTTTGCAATTGCAGTAGATATGTCGTTTAAATGGGGTTTTGATGGCTTTGTGTATGGCTTTGCACTTAACAAGGAACTCCTAAATCATTATATTGAATTCCTCGGATGTTCTTTCGTTGGTATTCTTCATCCGTATCATTTTTTGATAGAACCTGGTGCAGCCCAAAAGCTTTTGGAGAATTACACTTATGAGTGGAATTGATAAAAGGACCATAAATTTAGCGGATATTCAAAGCGAATATTTGGGTTTCCCGCATCCCTATAAAGAAACTCCATCTTGTAGGTATGATCATCGTGCGCTTGTTGCGTATGCTCAAAAGGTAGGTAAGTCTATAAATGACTTGTCTTACGAAGAAAAACTTGCCTTTGTGATAAAATAAAAACGCCCGCATTACTGCGAGCGTCTTTAAAAGCTTGAACCTTGTCGGCTCTAATCTGCTTACCTGGAGTAGTATTCCACGACGAGCTGTTCTTCGAGCTTGACCGGGATCTGGTCGCGAAGCGGAAGCTTCACGAGAGTACCCTGCATCTTCGGAAGATCGACAGACAAGTATTCCGGAGCCTGACCAGCAGCGAGGATAGCTTCCTTGATCTGTGCGTGTTCCTTAGACTGTTCACGAACAGCGATCACGTCACCAGCCTTGATGAGGCGGCTCGGGGAGAAGCTACGAACACCGTTCACAGTAAAGTGACCGTGTGCAACGTACTGACGGGCAGCGAAGATTGTACGAGCAAAACCCATACGGAAGACGACTGCGTCAAGACGGGTTTCGAGCAAGATCATCAGGTTATCACCTGCAGAACCTTCACGACGGTTAGCTTCCTTGTATGCCTTGGCAAGCTGAGCTTCGGAAATGTTGTAGGTGAAACGAAGACGCTGCTTTTCGACCAACTGCTGCTTGTAAACGGAAGCAGACTTCTTGCGGGTCTGACCATGCTGGCCAGGTGCAAAGTTGCGGCGGTCGAGAGCCTTTTGAGTCTTCTGAGAAACGGCAACGCCGAGAGAGCGTGCTACTTTACCTTTAGGTCCGCGGAAGGAGGACATATTTACCTCTTTGAGGAAGCTCTTTGGTTACGCTTGCAAGTTGGCAGAGCTTGGCACGACTTGCAAGATTTGGACTTCAAATTTAGTCAAATGTTCACTACTTGTCAACAGAATCTTGGCATTTCCCGTAAACGAAGGGGTTGTGGTTGCCCTGAACCTTGAAAATGCGGCGGTCGCGCTCACATTCGCGCTTGGTGACGGGGTACATCTTGTCCCAGGCTTCAAAAAGTTTGCGGTCTTGGTTGGATAGGTTGATGTTGTAGGTCTTTTCTATGTAAAAATGCACGCGGGCGATGAGTCCCCGGACTTCTTTACGGGGTTGAACCTTCTTTTCCTTGAAATCGACGATGGTTTCGCACTCGCCGTACATAGGGGCCGGGGCGTTCGTCCACTGGCTGAACATAAAGTTGCTGCGGTCTCCGTTCACTTCGCCAATGGCGGGGTAGAGGTTGTGGAGGTCGCCTTCCATAATCTTGAATGTGGTGTCGTTCGCGCTGCAGTTCTTGCGGCCACCGTCGCGCCAGCAGGGGAGGTGCTGCCCCATGTTGTGGGCGGTGACGATGTGTTCCCATTCGATGCGCTTGGTGCGTTCAAGGCTTTTGCGGTTGGGATTCTCGCGCGGCTTGTAGTTGCATGTGCTGAAGTCCACATGTTTTTTGTCGAGGTAGCGGCATCCGCAGTAGATTGTCTCCTGGAGTTCACCGTAGTAGATGCGCCTCATTTGCTTGCCCGCATCGCGGTAGTTGTAGTGACGAGGGGCTGCTTCGGGATCGACTTTTGCAAATGAAAACGATACGAAAACGCAAAGAATCAAAGCGACAGCGCTTGCTGAAACTTTCATATAACCAAAACCTCTTGTAGTGTGTGATGGAAATGTAGTCATTTTGGGCTATGAGCACGCTCGTAAACTCGCTCTGGGGTATGGGCTCGGTCGCCTGCGGCTCCCTTTGGGCTATGGGGTATGGGCTATTGTAATATGAAAAGCCCAAAGCCTTGCAAAGCAAGGCGACCCGAAAGCGTAGCGACCTCATAGTGCTTTAGCACGAGCCCACAGCCTACTGTCTACTTCCTACTTCTAACTTCTTACTACACCGCAGGTGCCTCAACTTTCTATATTATGGCTATGCTTCAAGCTGGAATGGAATATCTGAATTCTCGGCTCATGTTCGGGATGATGCCGGGACTTGCTTCTACCCGTAAACTTTGCGAAGTTCTTGGAAATCCGCAAAAGAAATTTGAGACAATTCATGTTGTCGGAACAAACGGCAAGGGTTCGACGAGCTATTACTTGGCCGGCATCTTGCAGGCGCATGGCTTGAAAACGGGACTTTATACGAGCCCGCATCTGGTGAACTTGCGTGAAAGAATTCGTGTAAACGATACACCGATAGATGAAGATGGCTTAAACCGCCTAATCTTGAAGGTCAAGGATGCTGCCGAAAAAGTGCAAGTCGAACCGACGTTCTTTGAAGTGCTGACGGTTGTCGCATTCCTTTATTACGCCGAACAGAACATTGATGTCGCCGTTCTCGAAGCGGGACTCGGCGGCCGTATGGACAGTACCGCGGTCGCGGATGGTTCGATGATTGTCGTCACGAGCATCGGGCTGGAACATACGGAAGTTCTTGGAAATACGGAAAGCGCCATCCTCAAGGAAAAGATGGGCGTTGCCGGTTCTGCACAAAGTATTCTTGCAAATGGTTGCCGTAAGACGTTCGTCTTGGGCGGCCTAAACGAAGCCTTGCTGAACGAAGCCCGCGTGTACGCTGCTGCACACAGTTGCTCTTGCGTTGTGCCCGAAATCCGTAACGATATTGAACTTCCGAATCTGGGACGCCACTATGTCGAAAATGCAAGCCTTTCGCTTAAGGTGGCAGAATTATTTATACAACGTATATCGAACAGTGGTAAGGAGATTCCCGCTTTCGCGGGAATAACAAATCCGAGAGTGTACGATGATGCGCTTGCAATCAAGACGCTTTCGACGCGTTCCTGGGCTGGGCGTATGCAAAAGCTGATAGATGCAAACGGCGTTACGAAGTTTATCCTGGATGGGGCTCACAATTCCCATGCAGTTCGTCGACTAGTCGAGGCGCTGGATAAGTACTATCCTAATCAAAAGTTCCATTGCGTGTTTGGCGCCCTCCGCGACAAGGACGTGGGCGAGATGCTCAAGCTGATGTCTCCTTACGTGAGCCATTGGCACATCACGAAGACTCCGTACCCGCGTTTCCGGGAACTGGTGGACTTGAAGGAAGAACTTGAAAAGCTTGGACTGCGTGTGGCAAGTGCGGGCGAATTCAGCCGGGAGTATCTGGACGAGGTTGCCGCTAGCGCTGGCGATGCTCCGGTTCTCATTACAGGTAGCTTATATATGATCGGGGCTACGGTGCAGGCGCTCAAGAACGATTTTGACGGCCTTCGCTTTTTCCGCGGAATGGAACCGACGACAAACGAACACCGTTAAGTGAAAATAAAAAAAGGACCTTGGCTCAAAGCCAAGGTCTTTTAATTTGCTAAAAAATTAAGCCTCGAAATTATTCGATTTCGTCAAGTTCTGCGTAAGCCTTTTCTGCAGCGGCGCGGATCTTTTCGGCTTCTTCCTTCTTTTCCTGCTGTTCGAGCATCTTGATGTATTCAGAAACAAGGTCGGAGTCAAGCGTCATGACGCCGTAAACCTTGAACTTGCCGTCTGCGGTTGTTTCGACCTTGACTTCGCTGAGCGTTGCGCCGTTGAGACGCTGGCTAACAGTGGTCTTGGACGTGCTCTGGAAGTGTTCTGCGATTTCGTCGCTCACGTCTTCCTTGAAGTTCTTGATAAGAGCCTTGGTGTGTGCGTCGATGGACTTGGCGAGATCGACACGGGCGTTCTGGTCTGCCTTTTCGAGGGCGATCTGTTCGTCTGCGGATTCGCCGATACCAATGCCTGCCGGGATGTGCTGCTTGAGGTAAGACTTCTTCTGCATCTGCATTTCGATGAGAAGGCTTGCAGACTTTTCTTGCGGGGTCTGCGGAGGATTGCTGGAGCAGCCTACGAAGAGTGCTGCAAGTGCGAGGCATGCGAACAGTTTTTTCATTTTTTTCTCCTTGGAATATAAATCCTATGGTTTATGTTTATGTGTCTAATATACAAAAAAAAACTTGCAGAGATGTAATTTCGGAACATTTGTCAAAAAAAGTGCTTATTCGTATTTTTGCTCCATTTCATTTTTAGTTTTTTGTATTTTATTCCCGTATTCAATAAAAATGCAAATTTTTGGAGGTTATTTTGAACAATTCAGTGCCTGTTTTGCAGATGGTGACTCAGTCTGACGTTGTTACAATGGTTATTCTTGGCATCCTTGCCTTTATGTCGCTCGGCTCGTGGGGAATCATTATTGTGAAGTTCTTTAAGAACAAATCCAACTTGCGTGCCAATGCGGCGTTCTTTAGACAGTTCTGCAAAATCAGAAAGTTTACGGATCTCCAGAAACTTTGTGATTCGTCCAAGGACAGTGCGCTTCGCTCCCTGAGTGCCGAAGTCCTGATCGAAGCTTCCAAATTCAGGGGAAACGTCAGTTTTGATTCTATCCAGCATCGAGCCTCCTTGCTCGAAGATGCGATCCAGCGTTCTATTGAAGGTATCCGCATGGGCGAAGACCGTTTCTTGACATTCCTTGCGACGAGTTCGAACTTGGCTCCGTTCTTTGGTTTGCTCGGAACCGTTTGGGGGATCATGATTGCGTTCTTCCAGATCGGTCATCACGGTTCTGCGGACTTGACTGTTGTCGCTCCGGGCATTGCCATGGCTCTTATCACGACTGTGGCTGGCCTTGTGGTTGCAATCCCTGCATCTGCGGGATACAACTATTTTACGTCGTGCAATGGTCGTAACGAAATATCGTACTACAATTTTGGATCGCAAGTCCTGAGTTTGTTCAAGAGAGGGGACTTGCTGACTGTTGAAGGAGTTTCCGAGGAGGAAACGTGAAACGTAGCCGCCGTAAGGACTTAAAGCAGGAACTCAATCTCACGAACATGATTGACATCGTGTTCGCGATATTGATTGTGTTTATTTTGTGTGCCCCGTTGATGAGCCAGGGAGTCAAGGTGAACCTCCCGAAAGTCGAGGCTCCGACGATGGAACAGCAAAAACTTTTAAAGGTCTCGATTACCAAGAATCTTGAAATCTTCATTGCCGATATGCAGGTGGATATGGAAAGCTTTGAAAGCATTTTCAATTCGTTGTGGAACGGCGAAATGGCGGTTGTCATCAATTCTGATGAGTCTGTCAGTTACGGTTTTGTGATGAAGGTGGTGACCCAGGTACAAAAGCTCGGCGTGACGAAGCTTGGCTTCTTGACGATGACGCCTAAAGACGAATTGAATAAATGAACAGAAATAAGGAACAAATCCAGTATTTCTCGACGGAAGACGATGGAACGTTGATCAAGATCATCGTGTCTGCCGTTGTATTTCATATCGTCGTCGTTGCGATTTTGTATGGTCTGCATTTTATCGATACGAGCAAGCCTTCCAAGGAAATTCCCGTGTTCGAAATGGTGCAGGTCGATCAGCTCGTGAGGACTGCCGAGGCTAAGCCTGTACCTCCTGAACCGGAACTCAAGCCAACGCCGAAGGTGGAAAAAACAGTCGAGAAGCCGGTTGAAAAAGTAGAAGAACCGCCAGAACCTCCCAAAGAAGTTCCTGTGGAACAGAATACGCCGGAACCGCCCCCTGTAACGACTCCGGAACCGGTGCCCGAAGAGCCTCCAACTGTAGAGCCCGAGCCCGTCCCCGAAAAGGAACTGGCGCCAGAAGCACCCAAGTCGGAACCTCTCCCGGAAGCCACTCCAAAGCCAGAAGAGGTGAAGCCGGAAGAAAAGCCCAAGCCCGAAGAAAAGAAGGTCGAAAAACCGGCCAAGAAACCGGTCGAAAAGAAAAAGCCCGAGACTAAGCCTGTCAAAAAGCCTAAAAACGATGACGACGATTTCGATATCGGTGACTTGAATTTGAAAAAGTCCTTTGAACTGCCGAGCCTGAAGGCGGTGAATCCGATTGATATGGATCCGTTGATGCAGGTGTTTTTGGAACGTGCAAAGGCAAAAATCATGAGCAATTTCAATCCGCCGAACGGCCTTTCGATTCCGCCGGATGCGAAGACGACGGTGCAGTTCTCCGTGATGCGCTCGGGTGAAATTACGGGCGTCTTGCTGAAGCGTTCTTCGTCGAACAGCACGTGGGATCACTTGTCGATGCGTGCCGTGAAGATTTCGAGATTGCCGGAACTTCCGCCAACGTATAGCGGATCCAGTCTTGTGCTGCAGTTTAACTTTACGCCGAACTAGAAAAGGAATGGAGGTGCCCGCTCGGAGGTGGGCATAATAGCTGTTATGAATAAAATGAAGTTGTTTTTTGTGCTGGTGGCTTTGGCGCTTGCTGTGCCTGCAACCGCTGCGATCGATACGATTGCCGTGGATGTGGGAATTTCTGTTTACAAGCTGATGCCGATTGGTGTTGTGCCGTTTGAAGAAGAAGGCAAAATCAAGTGGAACGGTGAAGCTCCGCATTTGATTTTGACTCGCGATGCGAACCTTTCTGGGCGTTTTGAAGCGGTGCCGTCGAACAAGTTTGACCTGGTGCTGTTCAGTAAGAAGCGTGCCCGTCAGTACGTGACCGGAAACGCCACAAAGCTTTCTAACGGAAAAATCAAGCTCGATTGCTATTTGTATGCAGCTGAAACAAAGGACTTGCTTTTGGGCGAAAGCTATACCGTCAAGGCTCAGGACGTGCGTCAGGCGGTGCATTCGTTCTTTGACAAAGTCGTTTATCGTTTGTTCGGTGAACGCGGTGTTGCAACGACCAAGCTTGCCTACGTTTCTAAAATTGACGGCGTAAAACAGGTGGTGATTTCGGATTATGACGGTTTTTCGCGTCGGCAGATTACCCGTGATACATCCATCAATATGATGCCCGTGTGGATGAAAGACAACAAGGGCCTGGTTTATGTGAACTTCAGAAAGCATCGCCCGAACCTTTACTCTATAACGTTTGGCGGTCAGGAAAGGCCGATTTTCACGCAGTTTGCGCAGACGTTTAGTCCGGCAGTGAACCCGAAGACCGGTGAACTCCTTTTTGCGGTAACGGATAATGGGAAGACTGAACTTTACCGTGGCGACATGAAGAACGGTTCTGCGAAAAAGTTCCTGCACCTGCAATCGAATCAGGTGAGCCCTTCCTGGAGCCCGTTTGCAAGCGAAGTGTTGTTCACGAGCGACCGTGGCGGATCTCCGCAGGTGTATGCCGTGGGTCGTGATGGAACGGACGTAAGGCGTATTACGTATATGGGACGTTACAACGAACGTGCCAGTTGGTCACCGGAAGGCGACCGGATTGTCTATACGTCGATGGATGATGGCAAGATGAACATTTACACGTGTGCTTTGGATGGCACGGACATTGTGCAGTTGACGTCGAATGCCGGGAACAACGAACACCCGACCTGGTCACCGGATGGCAAGCTGATTGCGTTTGCGAGCGACCGTGGCGGCAATTACCAGATTTATATTATGCGCAAGGACGGTAGCGGCGTGACCCGCATTACAAGTGGTGTCGAGAATACATCGCCGACGTGGTCCTGGTTCTTTGATGGAAAAAATAAATAGAGGAGGTGTGCTTTGAAAAAGGTGTTAAAACTCGCATTGATGGGGGCTGTGGCTTCGTTTTTTGCTTGGGGCTGTACCAACAAGGAACAGCCGGAAACGGATCCTGCTCCAAAGACTGCGCCGGAAGCTCCTGTAGATTCGACGCTCAATCTGGAACCGATTGTAGCTGATACGCTGAGTGCGGATTCCCTTGCTAAGCTCGAAGCTGAAAGGCTCGAAGCGGAACGCGCTCGTCTGGAAGAGATGATCAACCGCATTATGCTCGATGATGTCTATTTTGATTACGACCGTGCGGAATTGACCGAGGCCGCAAAACAGATTCTAGTGCAAATTGCAGAAATCCTTACGAACGAGGATCGCTTTGTCGTGACGATCGAAGGTCATACTGATGCTCGCGGCACTGAAGATTACAACCTCACTTTGGGAGCCCGCCGTTCGACGATTGTTCGGGATTTCTTGATCGCATACGGTGTTGACGGAAACAAGCTGAGATCCGTGAGCTACGGCAAGGAACGTCCCAAAGTCCAGGGAACGGACGAGGACGCTTATGCCAAGAACCGTCGTGCCCATTTCCGTGTAACTATTGAATAGGGGTTGAATCGTGAATCTGAAGTCTATTTCGTTGAGTGTGTTGCTTGCGTCGTTTATGCTTTCGGGATGCAGCAGCATTACGGTGCTGCGCACAAAAGAAATGAAGGCCGTTGGCGATGAGATTATGGTCAAGAACGATTCTGCCTACAAGGCTCTAGCTGCAGAAAATGCATTGCTCAAGGCGCAGCTTGATAGCGTGAAGGCTGAACTCGATGCAGCTGCGATTGCACAAAAGCGTTTGCAGACGGATGTGACGCTCCTTTCAAGGCGTATGAGCGACGAGTCGATCCGTCGTGACACGCGTCAGGAAGAAATCATCTACCGTTTGGATTTGCTGCTCGGCAAGTCCGACAAGATTTTGGCGAAGAAGGTCGTGGTGAGCGGCAATGCGGCAAGCACCGTGATGGAGGCGGATGCCGAAAAAATGGTCGAAGCCGAGACGATGTTCAACACTGCTCATTCCGATTACCATCGTGGCGAATACAAGCTTGCTTATAACGGATTCAAGCAAGTTTACGAGCTGATGAAAAGCGGCGAAATGGCCGAAGGGGCCTTGTACTGGATGTCGCTTTGCCTGATTGAAGCGAACCAGGCGGCAAAGGCAAAAACGCTTTTGACGAACCTTGTGGATTCTAATCCGAACGGCATGAAGGCTTGCGCAAGTATGTTCAAGCTGGCTACACTTTACGGTAACGAATGCAGCTTGGATCGCCAGAAACAGTATTTGCAGATGATTCTTGCAAACAATACCTGTGCTTCGACTCCGGAGCTGGAGCAGGCGGCCTTGATTTTGCAGGGCTTGCTGGATTACAAGTCTACGGACGGAAAGACCGCAGAGCAAGTTTGCCGGGAACAGATGCGGTAAAAGACATTTGATGTGATATGCAAAAAGCTCCGAGTTTTGAACTCGGAGCTTTTGTTGTAGAAATACGAAGTGGTGAATTATTCGTCGCGGGCGTCCGGGTTGAAACGCTTGACTGTGGCGCCGATCTTTGCCATCTTGGCTTCGAAATCTTCGTAACCGCGGTCAAGGTGGTAAATGCGGCTGATGGTCGTTTCACCTTCGGCAATGAGGCCTGCGAGAACGAGGGCTGCACTTGCGCGGAGGTCGGAACCCATGATGTCGGCGCCTTCGAGCGGGAGACCGCCCTTGATGGTGGCGGTGTTGCCGTTTAGCTGGATGGATGCGCCAAGGCGTTCGAGTTCGGCGACGTGCTTGAAGCGGTCGTTATAGACGGTGTCTTGCACGAGGCTGTTGCCTGGAATGGAAAGGAGCGTTGCCATGAACGGAGCCTGCATATCGGTCGGGAATCCCGGGAACGGGAGCGTCATGAGGCTCATCGGCTTGAGTTCCTGCTGGCGGGCATCGACTTCGGCCCAGTCGGCACCGACGCTTACCTTGCAGCCGATTTCGCGGAAGGCGTCGAGCGTGGAGGCGATATGTTCCGGGATGATGTGCGTGACCTTGACGCGGCCGCGTGTGATGGCGGCGGCGCAGAGGAACGTGCCTGCTTCGATACGGTCCGGAATTGTGACGCCTGTACCCGGGCGGAGGGATTCAACGCCCTGGACGGTAAGGGTGCGTGTTCCGCGGCCCTGGATCTTGGCGCCCATGTTGGTGAGGAAGTCGATGAGGTTGTCGATTTCGGGTTCGAGGGCGGCATTCTGCAAGACGCTCACGCCCTTGGCAAGCGTTGCTGCCATGAGAACGTTGACCGTTGCGCCGACGCTAGAAATCGGGAAGTTGAAGTTGCCGCCGGGGAGTCTCCCTTCGCAGGTGGCTTCGACGTAGCCGTGCGTGACGGTAATCTTTGCACCGAGCGCTTCGAGTCCCTTGAGGTGGAGGTCCACAGGGCGCGGGCCCCAGGCGCATCCGCCGGGGAGCGAAACGCGGCAACGTCCGAAACGGGCGACGAGAGGACCGAGCACGTAGAAGCTTGCGCGCATGGTCTTGACGAGTTCATACGGAGCTTCGAGATGATCTACGCCACGGGTGTCGATTCTTAAAACGTGGCTTCCGCCGTTGATGTGGCAGCCGATGACGCGGAGCACGTCGGACATCGTCTTCATGTCTTTCAAGTGCGGAACGTTCGTGATTTCGGAAACGCCGTCGGCGAGGAGGGCTGCGGCCATGACTGCGAGAACTGCGTTCTTTGCACCGGAGATTTCGACTTCACCATTGACGGGTGCTTTTACTTGCGGAACGATAAATTGATCCATATAAACTAAACCTCTGTATTTTCTTTTTGTTTGATGACGTCATGAACGACGCGGGTCCTTGCGATAAAGTCGTGCAATGCTCTTTTTTGCGGATCCACGAGGACGATAAGGTAGCCCAGACCATAGAAAATCAACGTTGCCTGAGTGACAATGCTTGCAATGAAGCGGAAAATCGAGAATGCCCACGAAAGTTTTTCGCCGTTTGCCATTTCGACATGGATGTGCAATAGCTTTTTGCCCGGAGTTGCACCGGAGATGGCGTGGAAAACGATAAAGTAGACCGCTTGAACAAAACTCCAGACCGTAAAGAATGTCGACATTCCGGGGAGATCGAGAGCCTTGGAAACGAGTTCCGTGGAGGCGGGGTTGTCGAGGTACTGATTTACGATTTCAGAGACGGCACTGATGTCGACCAAACCTGCAAAGCTGAACAGGTATAGGCAAATAGCCCCGAAAACGGAAAGAATTAGGTTGTCTATAATAAAAGCGTTTGCCCGGATAAAGAATCCTGCGTAGCGCTTGCGCTGAAGCCTGTTCTGCAGAATCGTTTCGATGGTCTGCTGGAGGATTTCTTCTTCGGTGGGTTCCGGGGTTTCGGTGGCTTCGGGATAGTCTTTCCAGGCTTTCCAATCAGTTTCACCGGAGTGCCAGACTAAAGTTTCGTCTTTTATTTTGCCTTCGTTGACAAATGCCCTGATTTCGTCGATAGAATAAGGACCTTGACGCCTGTCTCCGTCTGTGATAGAAGTGTCGATGTAAAACCATTTCATGCTAGAGAATAATTTAGTAAAAAGTTCGCAAGCCGAATTTTTGAAAAAATCCTAAATTTACAGGTTATGATGATGTTTAAAATTGGTCAGCGCTACGTTAGCCAAGCCGAGCCCACCCTGGGGCTTGGTATTGTTTCCGAAGTCCAGGGCCGTACTGTCAAGATTTTGTTCCCCTCGATCGGTCAAGCTCGAATTTACAGGACCGAAGAGGCTCCTATTGAACGTTTTGTGTTACAGGTGGGGGAGTCCGTCAAAAGCGAAAAAGGCATATCCTTTGTCGTAGACTCTGTTCGTGAAGAATCGGGGCTTATGATATATGTCGCACGCAACGGAAAGGAAATGAAGGAATCCGAGTTGAGTTCGAAGATTTCGACGGCTCGACCGGCGGTGCTTTTTAAGGCTCTTGCCGATGATGAAACTTGCTCGTCCCGCGATTTTTTGCGTCATGAAGATGCGATGGACATGTATTACAAGTGGCTTGCTTCGCCAGTTCGCGGCATGATCGGTCCGCGTGTGAACATGATCCCGCACCAGTATTACCTTTGTTACCGTGCTTGTTCGAGTTCGACGCTCCCGAGGCTCATGCTTTCGGACGAAGTGGGCTTGGGTAAGACGATTGAAGCGGGTATGATTTGGCATGCGCTCAAGTCGCGTGGCCGTATCCAGCGTACGCTCGTGATTGTCCCGGAAACGCTCAAGCATCAGTGGATGATCGAAATGAAGCGTCGCTTTAACCAGCTCTTTACGCTGGTGGACGAAGGCTATATCCGTGGACTTTTTGTGGGCGTTGCCAAGGACGAAACAAAGCCGAACCCGTTCTTGCAGAGCAACGACATCATCGTGTCCATCGACTTTTTGATGGCGCAGCCTGCACTTATCGAAGACTTGCTCAAGACGAACTGGGATATGACCATCATTGACGAAGCCCACCATCTGGTGTGCGAGGATGGTTTTACAAGCCACGAGTACATGCTTGCGAATAGGGTGATTGCTCGTTCGAAGGGTGTTCTCCTTTTGACGGGTACGCCTTTGCAGCTCCATCCGGAATCGCAGTTCAACCGTCTCAAGATGCTTGATCCGGTGCGCTTTGCCGATTATAATGATTTTATCAAGGACCAGGAAACGTACCTCAAGTTGGTGAGGGACTTGAACAAGCTCCCGACCGATCCTAGTCATCAGATGAGCTGGGACGACTTGTACGAATGCGTTCCGAAAAACTCGAAGATTCGTCCGTGGCTTGAACAGGAAAACTCGAAGTCGATGACGGCTGGCGAATGGATGCGCCGCATTGTCGATGGTATGGGTACGGGCTCCGTGGTGTTCCGCAATACGCGTAAGGGCGTGGGCGGATTCCCGAAGCGTGTTCTCGACGAAATTCCGCTGGAACCGAATCCTGCCTATCGTGAAATGGTCGATCTGGCTGCCGACAGGGATTTGGAAGCTTCGACGGACATTCAGGAAAACGGCCTCCTTTGCACAAGGTTCTCTGATGCTTGGCATTTGGATGAACGCTTTGAATGGCTTAAGGGATTTCTCAAGGAATACAAGAACGAAAAGGTCTTGCTGATTTGCGAATCGATCCAGGTGGTGCAGGCGCTCGAAACGCTGCTCAATGAATTCTTGGGCGAGGGTGCATTCGTGATGTTCCACGAAGACATGAGCATTATGGCACGCGACAAGGCTGCTGCAAACTTCAGCAGGCCTGATGGCGCAAACTTGCTCATCGCTTCTGAAATTGGTTCCGAAGGCCGTAACTTCCAGTTCTCGCATCATTTGATTCTGTTTGACCTTCCGCTTGATGCGGCTCTCGTGGAACAGCGTATTGGTCGTTTGGACCGTATCGGTCAGGAAAAGGACATTATCGTCCATGTGCCTTATGTAAAGGGCTCCGGTCAGGAAGTGATGTTCCGCTGGTACCACGAAGGCCTGAACTCCTTTGGTGCTCCGCTGATGAGCGGTGGCGAACTCTTCCTCAAGTATACGGAAGCGTTGATTGAAGCTCTTGCGACTCCGAAGGCTAGCCTCGAACGGTTCGTGAAGGAAGTGATTCCGCAAGTCAAGAAAGATTGCGAACTCATGCGCAAGAATATTGAAAATGGCCGCGACCGCTTGTTGGAATTCAATTCTCGCAATCCTGAAAAGGCCAAGGAAATCACGGACGAGATTAGAAAGCTCGATGCTGAACCGGAACTCAAGAACCTCGTGTTCGATTCCTTGATGAATCGCGGGCTTGATGTCGAAAAGAGTTCTGTGCCGGGATGCTTCCTCATTACGATGGGACCGCAGGTTGAAGCGGGATCCGTGCCGGGTATGCCGGAAATGGGAACTGGCGTGTATAGCGCTGGTGGCGGCCGCGTGAACAGCCAGACCGATTTGTGCGGTGAAGGCGGTGGTGATTCGGACGGCGACGGTCGAGTCAACGGTGGCAACTGTATGACGGTGACGTTCGATCGCGATGTGGCGATGACGCACGACGATATTGAATTTATCAGTCTTGACCATCCGCTGGCTCAGGGCGTGTTTGATCACGAAACGAGCCTTGGACACGGTACGGTGGCTTGCGCCATTTGGCCGAACTCCGGAATGCGCGGTCTTATGATGCAGTACAACTTTGCTGTGGAACTGCCTGTGTCCGAAGAATGGGGCTGTGCTGACATTGCCGGTCCTAAGTACATCAAGGTGCTTTTGGATGCGAAGGGCGAAAACCAGTCTGGTCGCTTCGAAGCTCTTTCGAATGCGGCTCTTAAGGACGTGGGCATGCCGCAGGGCAATGCCGCTGTCGATATGACGCTTCGTTACTTTGCTAAGGATGGCTTGGCGAAGGCTCGCCTAGTTGTTTCGGAACAGGCAAAGAAGTATGCTGAAGAAGCGGCTAATGCCGTGGAAGCCCGTTCGGAACAGGAATACCAGCGTATGAACCATTTGCTCTCGATGCGAGGCAAGGCGGGTACGAGTGAGGCCTTGAAACAACTCCGCAAGAATGTGCAGGAACGCAAGAAGGTTGTCTCAACACCGCAACTTCGTTTGGATGCTATTCGACTGGTGGTGTGCAAGTAAGTTTTTTTAACTAAAGTCTAATTATGAGTGAATTAAGAAAGAACATTTTAGATGAAGCCCGCCGCGTGGTGGTGAAGATTGGTTCTCGCATTCTCGTGGATTCCGAGCGTGGTGGCGTTCGTACGCGTTATATCCAGAAACTCGCGGATTCCGTGGCTCGTTTGATGGATGCCGGAAAGGAAGTCGTCATTGTCACGAGTGGTGCTGTGGGCACTGGTATGGCTGAACTGGGTTACGCTCAAAAGCCGACCGTGCTTGCTGAAAAGCAGGCTTGCGCTGCCGTGGGTCAGATTGACCTGATGTACGCTTACCGCGAAATGTTCCGCTGGGTGCAACTCTCCGTCGGTCAGATTCTCTTGTCTGCAGAAGACTTCCGCGACCGCGCACGTTACAAGAATTTGCAGAATACGATCAAGGCGATGCTTGCTCGTAAGATTGTTCCGATCATTAACGAGAACGACTCCTTGGCTGTTGCCGAAATCAAGGTGGGAGATAACGACAAGCTTTCGAGCGATGTGGCTTTGTTCCTTGATGCCGACTTGCTCCTCATCTTTACGGATGAAGATGGCTTGTTTGATGACAATCCGAAGAAGAATCCGAACGCCCGTTTGTTGAACTTTGTTCCTGAAATCACTCCTGCGATTTTGGCTTTGGCTGGAAAGCCCGGCGAGGCCGGGTCCGCCGTTAGTACCGGCGGCATGAGGAGCAAGCTCGAAGCGATTCGCAATGTGACGAAGAGCGGTGCGAATGCATTCCTCGCTAGCGGTATGAAGGTGCTCCCGCATCAGGTGTTCTTTGAAAATGCAACAGGTACGTTGTTTGCTGGTTCCAAGAAAAAGCTCAATAGCCGTCAGCGCTGGCTGAGCTTCATTACGACGCCGCGAGGAAGCGTGATTGTCGATGAAGGTGGCGTGAAGGCTTTGCGTGAAAATCATTCGAGCTTGTTGCCGGTGGGCGTGATTGCTGTGCAGAAGCATTTCGACAAGGGCGACTTGATTGAAGTCCAGGACGAAAAGAAGAATCCTGTAGCTCGCGGTGTCGCTGGCTTTGATAGCGAAACGCTCAAGCTTGTGCTTCGCAAGAAGACCGCCCAGGTGCATGAAATCTTGGGCAAGAATGTTCCTGATGAACTTATCCACAAGAACGACTTGGTTGTATTCTAACTAGGTGACTTTAGACCGCTTTAGACAAAAGGATCAAACGTATGGCTGAAGATCAGAATGTCGAAGAAC
>JBGVAT010000181.1:0-3220 GCA_045224895.1 Fibrobacter sp. | reverse complement strand
ATAAAGTGTTTCAACGAAGATTCCCTTTGCGCCGAGAGTCTTGGCTGCTGCCAAGAATTCCTTGAGGTCGCCGCCGAAGTAGCGAGTGGCTTCGGCTTCTTCGTTCAGAGTCTGAACCGGGATCGGAAGAAGCTTCTGCTTCTTGATGTGGTCGCAGACCAAGTCAGTAACGGATTTTTCATTCTTAGCCATTGTGATTCTCCTGGTTAAAAGTTTGAAGTAGGAAGTGTTATAATCGCGGCTTCGCCGCCAAATTATACCTGTTTACTGTCTACTTCCTACTGTCTACTAGACATGATACTTCTTCAAGCTCTGTGCCTTCTCGTCGATGAGCTTCATGATGCGGGCTACAGCGTCAGCACCATTAGCCGTGTCCTTCACGCTGACGAGCGGCTGGAACAACGGGCTGTTGAAGAGCGTTCCGAGAGGAATCGGGTTCTTGCGGCAGAACGTGGCGTCGATGTAGTCGCGTGCAGCCTTCTGCAAGTTGTGAGCCTTGTCCTTGTCGCCAGCCTGGAATGCCTTGTAGAGTTCAACGAAAGTCTTGCAAGCTTCCGGGATGTTGCCCGTAGCGCTCACGATACCCGTGCCGCCCATTTCGAGGAGGTCTGCAAAGAGTCCGTCTTCACCGCTCATCACAGCGAAGTCCTTGCTCTTTGTTTCCTTGATGACGCGCATCGTGTCTTCGTGGAACTTTTCGCCAAATCCGAATTCAACTGCCTGCTTGAGACCGATGATGTTCTTGTCTTCGGCAAGAGCGATGAGTGTGTCCGGATGGACGTAGCTAGAGGTACGGCCCGGAACGTTGTAAATAACAATCTTAGCGCCAGTTTCGCTACTGAGCGTCTGGTAGTGCTTGAGCAAGCCTTCCTGCGGCGGATTGTTATAGTAGCCTGTCACGCAGAGGACTGCCACCGGAGCAATCTTCAAAACGTTTTCGATCATTTCGATAGATTCGCGCGTGCAGTTGGAGCCTGCGCCTGCAATCACAGGGACGCGACCGTCAACGTAGTCGAGCGTGAACTTAATGATATCCAAGTGCTGCTGCGGAGAGACCGTTGCACTCTGGCCCGTCGTCACGGCGGGGAGCACACCACTAGCACCAGCTGCAATAACATCGTCAATCATCTGCCCCATCTTCTTGTAGTCGATGGAGTTGCGAAGGTTCTTAGGATCGTCGTTCTTGAGCGGGGTGAACAACGCGGGGAAAACACCAGTAAGTTGAGAAGCGTTTGTAATTTGCATAGTAACCTAAATATATAAAAGTAGGCAGTAGACAGTAGGCAGTAGGCAGTAAATTGTTGTTGGAATTGCACGGTTTTGCAAAAGTTTTGAATTAGCATCATCAAATATTTTTGTTAGCGATAGAACCTTTCTATTGGGTGGGGGAGGAACTCCCCTCGCTTCAGCCCCTTCGGGTCTTCCGCTACCCCTTCGAATGATGTGAACCCCAAAAGTTAGACCCAACTTTAGAGGCAAGCATGACAAAAATACACACAGAAGAAGAATGGCAAAGAGTCCTCGACCTGCACAAGGAGGGTATGTTGCCTAGGGCGATAGCTCGCCCAGTTGGCATATCGGAACGGGAAGTCAAGCACCGCTGCCGAATGTACGATCTGACAGGTAAGTTCCAGACGGTACCACGCATAGGACGCCCTGTAGACTTCAATGTAAAATGTGCGGCTGTGGACGATGTGGTAAAAAAATCGCTATCTTGTGTCCTGGTATGTGCCAAGTATGATATAAGCCGTTCCGTCATAAAAGACTGGTTAAGCAAGTTTAGGCAAGGCGGCTACAAGAATCTGCGGGACAAGAAACCAGGAGGGAGTTTCCCAAGAATGCCTAAAAAGAAGAATATCCGAGCAGGAGCCGGCGAGTTGGAGCGCCTCAGAGAGGAAAACGAGTACTTGAAAGCCGAGGTCGCCTACCTAAAAAAATTAAAGGCCCTAGACCAGGAAGAAAGTGCCGAGATGTTCGGTATAGGGCCCAGGTCGTTCACGAACTGAGCGGTGAACACCCTCTCAAGCATCTCCTGAAGGCAAGCGGATTATCCCGCTCGACATACTATTACCATCTCCGTGAAAAGCCCGACCGCTACGCCGATGAACGCAGCCGGATAAAGGCCATCTACATGGAGCATAAGGGCCGCTACGGCTACAACCGAATCAGTATCCAGCTGAAAAGCGAGGGTTTTTCGATCAATCACAAAACCGTGTACAGAATCATGAAGGAAGAAAACCTGAAAAATGTCCGCAGGCGCCGCCACTACCACTCCTACAAGGGAGAAATAGGCAAGGTCGCGAAGAACATAGTGAACCGCAACTTTATGACAACGGCGCCAAACCAGAAATGGACAACCGATGTGACCCAGATAAACATCGGCGAGGAAAAGTGTTATCTGTCACCGATGCTAGACATGTACAATGGCGAAATCGTCTGCTATACGATATCAGACCATCCGAACTTGAAGATGGTCATTAGAATGCTGGACAAGGCATACGGGTCAAGGAAAATAGAGAAAGGACTGATATTGCACTCCGATCAGGGGTGGCATTACCAGCATTACAACTATCAGCTGTCGCTGAAACAGCATGGCATAATCCAAAGCATGAGTCGCAAGGGCAACTGCCTGGACAATGCCATAATGGAGAACTTCTTCGGGATAATGAAATCCGAGTTGCTCTATCCGAATACCTTCAAAGATGTGGACCACTTTAAGCGGGAACTGAAAAAATATATCGAATACTACAACAATGACCGGATAAAACTGCGCCTAAACGGAATGAGCCCGGTACAATACCGGACTCATAACGCTGTATTATCCTAACTTTAAACTGTCCAACTTTTTGGGGTCGGTTCACTAGCGGGTGCTCAGACGCCGGCTGGAGCCTGCCCCGGACCTGTTCTCTTTGACCACTTGCGCTTTAGCGCTTATGTGGTCATGATCCGCGAATGGGGACGGGGTGACGCCCCGGCTTGGTGCTGAGAATTTGTTTGAAATGAATGAAATTTATGTCTTGAGTTTTTTACAAGAATTGTAACCCCTTGTTTTGGGTGTTTCTTCCTGCCGTCTACTTCCTACTTCCTACTGGATTTTTTCTAAATTTTCCGCGTTAAAACTACAAAGGAACCCCTATGGAAAACATTACCCAGATTTGGAAAAAGATTCAGTCCCCCGAATTCAACCCGGCTACCGATATGAACCTGGTTGAAACCGTGA
>JBGVAT010000180.1:0-2041 GCA_045224895.1 Fibrobacter sp. | reverse complement strand
TTGCGATCGAAATACTTACGAGCAAACTTGATGCAGCCTTCGTTAGCTTCGGTACCGGAGTTGCAGAAGAAAGCCTTGTCGAAACCCGTTGCAGCGAGGAGAGCCTTGGCGAGGTTCACCTGCGGGTAGTTCGGATAAAGGTTCGAAATGTGGAAGAAGCTGTCCATCTGTTTTTCGACAGCCTTCTTGATAGCAGCATTCTGGTGGCCGAGAGCGTTCACGGCGATGCCAGCGACAAAGTCAAGATACTTCTTGCCGTTCTTGTCGAACAAGTAAGAACCTTCGCCACGGACAAATTCAATATTGGCCTTGCCATAAAGCGGGGCGATAAACTGCTTGTCTTCTTCAAAAACGGAATTAGCCAAGGATTGTGCCATAGTTCAGTTCTCCATTAATTTGTTTTACAAAGTGGTCGGCATCCTTCCAGCCGACAATGTGAATGCTCTTGAGGCCGCGTTCAATACTCTTGAAGCTTTCGCGGACCTTCGGGATCATGCCGCCGTTGATGACGCCAGAAGCAATGAGGGCTTCGCTTGCATCTTCCGTGAGTTCCGGAATGACGGTCTTGGTATCGTCCATCACGCCCGGGACATCGCTCACCAGCACGAACTGGTCAGCGTGGAGTGCCACAGCCAGTTCGCTTGCGGCAGTATCAGCATTCACGTTCCAGCTCACAGCCTTGCCGTTTTCGTCCGGACCGATAGAGATCGGGCTTACGACCGGGACAAAACCTGCAGACCAAAGCGTCTCCACAATCTGCGGATTGACCTTCTTGACTTCGCCCACGAGGCCAAGATCCACCTTGCCCTGCTTCTTGACCACTTCAAACAACTTGCCATCGACGCCACTGAGGCCGACAGCGTTGCAATTGTTTTCGAGGAGCATTCGCACGAGTTTCTTGTTGACGTGTCCCGAGAGCGTCATTTCGACCATCTTCATGATAGAAGGCGTCGTGACTCGGAGACCGTCGATAAAGGTGGGTTGTTCTCGGAGCAAGGAGATGTTTTCGTTGATGTCCTTGCCACCGCCGTGCACCACGGCCACTTGGCAGCCCATAGCCGGAAGCTTGCTGACTGCCGCCACAAAATCGGCCAACTTAGCTTCGTCGATCGCCAAGCTGCCACCAATTTTTACAACCACTTTTTTCATCGCTTACGATGTCCTCATAATTCTCAGGCGAAAAGCGAGCACCATTGCCCGGATTAGCCCGAAAAACTTGAACCAAATTTAAAAATAGTTGGCAAAAGGCAGTAGGTAGTGGGTAGAGATTATTCTGTATTTTTTATGATTTCGACCACCAGCCCTCTGACACTGGAAAACGGAACAAGGCTACACCCAAATAAAAACTAAAACCTTTTTTCAAATCATAAGTATCCAAGAACGAATAGGAATAAGAAGCTGTCACCCTTACAAAAGGCAAATCGATATTCACATCGCCATGCGCCCGAAAATAAAATTTCTGTTTAGGCTTAAAAGCAAACCAATCTGTATTGTAACCAATTCCTACAGAAATGGGAACATATTCACGTACGACATAGAATTCCAACGTGGGATTCAGCAACAAAACCATAACATAATATGCGTTGATCGAATGACTGGATGGATCAAAGAAATCATAAATCGCAATCGGGAAAGCAATCGTATGCAAAAGAAAGGCAGCACCAATTCTTGCACACGAATCTTTTTTGTCACTAACTATATGAAAATTAAACGACTGACCATTCAAATACAATCCATCGACTATTTTCGTGCCACCCAATAAACCCAAATTAACATCACTATGAATATTCGTATAAAAAGAAAGTGGAGTAACAGACCCTTCTGCATTAGCCAAAGCATGCATAAGACCAGACAATCCTCCTGAAGGACTTGCAAACGAGAACGAACAGACAAGGACCATAAGGCAAACAATCTTACGCATTTGGGTAAAAAATACAAACAATTCCTCTTTTCTTTCACTTTTTCACTCTTCAGGCGTAATTTTTTTATATCTTTTGGGAAAACCTAACCAATATAAGAGGTATTTTATGGCAATTACGAA